>DASQOP010000153.1:0-2848 GCA_035644415.1 Burkholderiales bacterium | reverse complement strand
CTTCATGTCGCGATAGCGCGGGTCGTTTCCGGGGTAGCGCGGATCGCTCCGCGCAAGCGGCGGCGGCGCGACGTCGTAGCTGCGGCGCCACACCAGAATCTGGCCTTCGCCGTACTTCGCCGCCATCTCGGCCTTGTTCAGCCCCTGCAGCGCGCCGTAGTGACGCTCATTGAGCCGCCAGGAGAGCTGCTGCGGGACCCACATCAGATCCATCTCGTCGAGGACAATCCACATGGTGCGGATGGCGCGCTTGAGCACGGAGCCCAGTGCGAGGTCGAAACCGAATCCGGCCTCCTTGAGCAGCCGGCCGGCCTCGCGCGCCTCGACCACGCCCTGGTCCGACAGGTCCACATCGGTCCAGCCGGTAAAGCGGTTTTCCCTGTTCCACACGCTTTCGCCGTGGCGGAGCAGAACGATTTTTTTCATCCGGTGCGATCGATCTTGAATTCTGCGCGCACGGAAGCGCGCGCTTCGAAGATAGAATTGTAGTATCGGCTTGCGCGCGTGTCGCGCCGGTCGTGGCATCCGCCGCCGCGCATTGCCGGCAACAAAGCCTTCTTTACCCCAACAGTGCCTGGAAAGGGCCAGACCTGACCAATTCGTACACCGGCGCCGCTACTCCGTTCGCTGCAAGGCTTGCCCTGGTACTGGTCGGACTGGCCTGGGTGCTGCCGTTCCTCAGCCCCAATTTCCGCGAGCCCATCTCGAGTTTCTACGGCGAGGCGACTGCGGCGGTCATCGGACTCGCCGCATTCGCGTGCGTGCTCAGCCGTTCGTTGTGGGCAGGCATCGAATTGCCGCGTTCGAGCCTGGTTTTTCTCGGCTTTGCCGGGCTGATTCTTTTGCACGTCCTGCTCGGACGCTCGGTCTATCTGCAGCAAAATCTGCTGGCGGTGCTGTATTTATTGTGGGCCACCGCGCTGGCGATGCTGGCGTGGCGGCTCAAGCAGATGCTCGGGATGGAGACCGTGGTCGTGGCGTTGTGCTGGTTCGTGGTTGCCGGAGCGCTGGCGAATGCACTGATTGGACTGCTGCAACTGTGGGGGGTCCAGTCACCGCTTTCGCCCTATGTGCTGCCGCCAGTCAATGGCCGCATCTTCGCCAATACCGGGCAACCCAATCATCTGGCCAATTACCTGTGCCTCGGGCTCGCCTCGCTGGCTTATCTCTACGGTGTGCGGCGGCTGGCCTTGCCGCTCGCCCTTGCCGCAGCGGCGCCGTTGCTGCTGGTGCTGACGGCGTCCGGCTCGCGCAGCGCCTGGCTCTATCTGATTGCGCTGGTCATCCTCGGCGTGGTGTTGCAGCGGCTGCGGCCGCAGCCGGCGGCTTCCCGCATCCTCGGCTTCGGCATCGCCTGCGTCGGCGGCTTCCTGGCAACGCAGTGGTTCGCCGAATTCCTCTTCCCGGCAACGGAATTTCCGGTCGTAACCATGCGGACGCGCCTGGGCGTCGAGGGCATGCAATCCGCAGACCGGCTGCGCCTTTGGTACGAGGCCTGGCGCATGTTTCTCGACGCGCCATTCTTCGGCATGGGATTCCGGCAGTTTGCCTGGCAGCATTTCCTGCTCAACGCACAATTGCCAGCGCCGGCGACGGAGAGGGGGATCGCCGACAATGCGCACAATCTGCTGTTCCAGACCATCGCTGAATTCGGCATCGCCGGGGTGGCAGTCCTGTGCGCCGGACTGGCGTCCCTGCTGCTCGCAATGCGCCGTCAGGAACCGAGCGTGCATCTGTGGTGGTTGTGCGCGGTGCTCGCGATTCTGGGCATCCACAGTATGCTAGAGTACCCGCTCTGGTACGCCTATTTCCTCGGCATTGCAGCGGTTGCGCTCGGCGTGTCCGAGACTGTTGCGGTGAAGGTCGGCGATCGCAGTCGCGGCCGGTTGCTGCTGGTGCTGATGTTGCTCCTCGGCTGTATGGCGGCAGCCAATATTTATCAGGACTATCGCACCCTCCAGTCGCTGCACCGGATTGAGCCGCACCCATCCGGCGCCACGGCTCGGAGCGGCGAGAGCACGGCGGCGGTTCTGCTGGAGCTGCAACAGCATTCTCTGTTCGCTCCCTTCGTGGAATTGGCGCTGTCGCGTCTGATAGTGCTTAACCGAGAGCAAATCGACGACAAGCTGGCGTTAAACGGACTGGTCATGCGGTTTGCGCCGTCGGCGGATGTGGTCTACCGGCATGCCATTCTGCTTGCATTGAAGGGCGAACAGCAGGAGGCGCGGGCCCAGTGGGATCTTGCGGAGGCAAATTACCTGTCAGACCGCGGCGCAGTGATCCGGATCATGGAAACCATAGCGGCGGGCGGTGAAAAGGGCGTGCAGGATCTGATCCGATACACAACGACAGGAAGCGCAAAGGAACCGAAGTGAAGTTCATTCAGGACAATATCTGGCTGGTGCTGATCGCGCTGGCGAGCGGCGGCGTTCTGGTCTGGCCGTGGATCAGCCGGCTTCTGAGCGGGGCTCCCGAAGTCGGCCCGCTGGAGGCGGTGCAGCTGATCAACCGCAAGGATGCGATGATGCTGGATGTGCGCGAGGCGGGCGAATTCAACGCCGGACATGCACCGAACGCGAAAAACGTGCCGCTGGGCCAGCTCGACAAGCGCCTCGGCGAGATCGCGAAGTTCAAAGCCCGGCCGGTGGTCGTGACCTGCCAGACCGGCAGCCGCTCGCATGCCGCCACTTCGGCGCTCAAGAAAGCCGGCTTCGGTGAGGTGGTGGTGTTGTCAGGCGGCTTCGGAGCCTGGCAACAGGCCAATCTTCCGGTGGAGAAATAGATGCCGCGGATCAGCATGTACTGCACGGCCTGGTGTCCCTACTGCATTGCCGCGGAACGGCTGCTC
>DASQOP010000152.1:0-2176 GCA_035644415.1 Burkholderiales bacterium | reverse complement strand
ACCGGCATCGGCGTGTCATCGCCCATCGAGCCGACCGCTTCACTCTCGTCTTCAGCCAACACGCGAATGATCTCGTCGCGCTCCTCGGCCGACACGTTGTACATCTTTTGGAACACCGCCAGGGTGTCGCGATCGAAGGGTTCCGCCGCCAGCCTGGGATCGATGAGATCGGTTTGCAGATACCGCACGCCCTTCTTGAGCCACGCCTTGTAGGGATGGCGGCTCTTCAAGAGATCATCGACTCGCTTGGTGTCCATGAGCTCCGCGGTCTGCAGGTCGAGCGCCAGCATCTCGCCCGGCCCCAACTTGCCCTTCTTGACCACGTCCTCAGGGTTGTAATCCCAGACGCCCGCTTCCGAGGCAATGGTGATGTGCCGATTCTTGGTGATGACCCACCGCGCGGGACGCAGCCCGTTGCGGTCCAAGGTGCAGCAGGCGTAGCGGCCGTCGGTGAGCACGATGCCGGCCGGGCCGTCCCAGGGTTCCATGTGCGTGGCGTAGTACTCGTAGAACGCCTTGAGGTCCGGGTCGATCATGTCCACCGACTGCCACGCCGGCGGCACCAGCATGCGCATCGCATGCATGGGATCGAGGCCGCCCACGAGCAAGAGTTCGAGCATGTTGTCGAGCGACTGCGAATCCGAACCCGTCAATGAGACCACGGGCAGGATGTCGGTGAGATCAGGCAGCACCGGCGAGCGAAACAAGGGACCGCGCGCCACCGCCCAGCTCCGGTTGCCTTGCACCGTGTTGATCTCGCCGTTGTGGGCGAGGTACCGGTAGGGATGGGCGAGGCGCCACTGCGGCATGGTGTTGGTGGAAAAGCGTTGATGGAAAACCACCACCGACGCTTCCATCCGCGGATCCTCGAGGTCGGGATAGAACTGCGCCAGGAACTGCGGCATCACCATGCCCTTGTAGACGATGGTGCTGGCCGACAAGGACGGGATATAAAAGATCGGGTCGCCGGCTTCCAGTTTCTTTTCGGTGCGCCGACGCGCCACAAACAGCTTGCGGTTGAAGGTGGCCTCATCGAGGTCGCCGCCCGCATTCACGAAAATCTGCTCGATGGCCGGCAGGGTCTTGAGCGCCTCCGGACCACAGGCTTGGCTGTCCACCGGCAGGACACGGAAGCCGGCGACCTGCAACTTCTCGAGTTGCAGCTGCTCGGTGAGAATCCTTCGCGCCTGACCCGCAAGTTCCGGGTCCCGATTGAGGAACACCAAGCCGGCGGCAAACAGCGGGGCCAGCTTGAACCCGGCCTCCGCGGCCGCGGCCTGCAGAAAAGCAGTCGGCTGCTTGATCAAGAGACCGCAGCCATCCCCGGTCTTGCCGTCCGCGGCAATCGCACCGCGGTGAGTCAGGCGATTGAGGGAGCTGATGGCCGTCTGCAAAACCCAGTGACTGGCCTGATCGTCGAGACTTGCGATCAAGCCGAATCCACAGGAATCCCGCTCATAGGCCGACCGGTAAAGACCCCAATCCCCAATACGCGGGTCCCCGCCGCCCCGGCTGGTTTCAAACGCTGCAGTGTCTCGCTCTGCCATATCTTGCGCCCATGCTAAAGCCCGCCCTGCGAGGTACCCGCAGAGCCTTTTAAAAACAACAACTTAAACCGGTTCAAGGCACTCGAACGTCGAGCGCCAAGGTGGGGCAAACGCCGTTAGGCGCGCCTGTGTATGCGAACCATAATACCTACGTGGTAATCACCGTCAATCGCCGTTTCATTGAGGGCGTCGTCTCCGCCGCTGCCGCTGGGACCGTCAGTGAGCGTTCGGCGCCCTCCGCGCGCTAAAGTCAGCCTGGGGGCAGATAGCCGGCCTTTCCAACCTTTCGGAAGCGTGGCAGTAGTTTCGTCGACTGGTCAGCGTAGTAACCGACTGGTCATGGAACTTGGAATCTTGACCTATGACGTTCAACCATTCGGTGCGCGAAGCGTCGCGCTTGGCTATCAGATCGACTTCAGCCGATCGTACGATGTGATCGGCGAGGTCGGGATGCTTTCCGTGCAGAGAGAGACTGGCTGCCAATGATGTTGACATCCTCCTCGCCCTCAAGGGCCGAGGATTCCTTCTGCAAGACGGCGATGTCCCGCCGCGAGGATATTGTGAGCTGCATTGACGTTACGATCATGGATCGCTCCGCACACAGTGCACTGCCATCCCCTTATTCCAAG
>DASQOP010000151.1:0-4913 GCA_035644415.1 Burkholderiales bacterium | reverse complement strand
ATTCATCTCGAATCGGCGGGCAACCGGCTCGCGATTAAATACCGCATCGATGGGGTGCTGAGCCAGGTCGGCGTCGCGCAGGGCGCGGACATGGCGGAGCAGATCGTGTCGCGTGTGAAAGTCATGGCCGAGCTCGACATCGCCGAACGCCGGATTCCCCAGGATGGCCGCTTTAAGGTGCGGGTCAAGGGCCGCGAGGTGGACTTCCGTGTCTCCATCATGCCGTCCATCTTCGGAGAGGACGCGGTCCTGCGCATTCTCGACAAGCAGACCCTAGCCGACGAGTTCCACGGACTGAGGGTGGACGTACTAGGCTTTGATGAAGGCACCGTGGCGTGGCTGCGCAAGCTAGCGTGCGAGCCTTACGGGATGCTGCTGGTGACCGGCCCGACCGGCAGCGGCAAGACCACTACGCTTTATGCCATCCTGTCCGAGATCCACAACGGACGGGACAAGATCATCACCATTGAAGATCCGGTCGAATACCAGCTTCCGGGAATCCTGCAGATTCCCGTAAACGAAAAAAAGGGGCTTACCTTCGCGCGCGGCTTGCGCTCGATTCTGCGGCACGACCCGGACAAGATCATGGTGGGGGAGATCCGCGATCCGGAAACCGCGCAGATAGCGGTGCAGTCGGCGCTGACTGGACACCTGGTTTTCACCACGGTGCACGCCAACAACGTCTTCGACGTGATCGGCCGGTTCATGCACATGGGCCTGGATCCCTACAGTTTCGTGAGCGCGCTGAACGGGGTCGCGGCACAGCGCCTGGTCAGGATCGCATGTACGCAATGCTCGATCGAGGAACGGCCGGCGGCGGCGCTGCTCGCCGCCTCGGGTGTTACCGCGGAACAGGCCGAACACTGGCGGTTTCGCACCGGCAAAGGCTGCGGCCAGTGTCGCGGCACGGGCTACCGTGGCCGCAAGGCGATCGCGGAAACGCTCATCCTCAACGACGAAATGCGCGAACTCATCAGCTCGCGCCAACCGGTGCGTGCAGTCAAGGAGGCGGCGCGCAAGCTCGGTACCCGCAGCCTGCGCGAAGCCGCCCTTGATCTGGTCGCCTGCGGGGAAACGACCCTCGAGGAGGTCAATCGTGTCACTTTCGTGGCGTGAGCGCGTCCGCATCGCCCTGTCACCTCACCAGGTGGCAATGGTGCGGTTTTCGCGCGGACTCGGGCCGCGCGTCGTCGATCGCAAGACCATGCCCTGCGCCGAAGCCAAGGGGCACGAGAACTGGGCTGGCGCGGTGGAAGTCTTGCGGGATCTTCTGCCTCACCCGAACGTGGACAAGGGCGACGCTACGCTAATCCTGTCGAGCCATTTCGTTCGTTACGTCGTGCTGCCCTGGAGCAGCGAGCTCGTCACCGAGGCCGAAGAACTTGAATTCGCGCGCACGCGCTTCATCCAGGTATTCGGTCAGTCGGCACGCGATTGGACGATCGCGATGAGTCCGGCACCGGCCGGCGCCAGTCGTTTGTGCGCAGCCGTGGACCAGGCCCTGATCGGTGCCGCCACCGGCGCGGTCGCGGCCTCCGGATTGCGCCTGCAGTCCGTGCAGCCGGCGTTGATGGCGCAGTTCAACGAGTGGCGGCGCCGGATCGGAGCCGACGGCTGGCTGGTAATCGCCGAGCAAGGGCGGCTGCTCGTGGCGTGGCTTTCCGCGGGCCAGTGGCGTTCGGTGCGCGTGCGTCCGCTGCACGACGCTTCGGTCTCCCTGGCGCAGGTGCTCGAGCAGGAGCAGCTTCTGCTTTCGGCCGGTAGCGCCAATAAAGTGTTCCTGGCAAAGCTGGGCAATGTCGCCGTGGAGACCGATGGATTGAAGGTCGAGCGGCTTGCGCTCCCGGCGCCCTTGGCCAGGGCCGCGGGAGCCAATGCCGGCCTCGCGCTGGCGATGTGCGGACTATGACCATGCGTGCCGTGCAACTCGATTTCCTGCAGGCTGCACGCCGCTCCTCCGGAGGCGGGATAGTGCTGCTGGCCGCGGCTGTGGTGGCCGCATTCGTCGTGTTGTCGTTTCACGCCGATCTCAAAAGCGAAGCACGACATCTCGAGTCGCAGGCGTCGAAACTCGAGCGCAGAGCGCGCGGACTCGCGCCGGCCGGGCCACGGGTGGACGAGTCCCTCAAGCAGGAAATCCGCCGGGTTAACGAAATGATCGACCGGCTGGCGCTGCCGTGGGACAGATTGTTCCGCTCGGTCGAGGCTGCCGCGACCGACCGGGTCGCGCTGCTCGGCATCGTCCCGGATGCGAAGTCGGGGATCGTGCAGATCAGTGCGGAGGCGTCCGACGCAGAGACCATGTTCGACTACGTCAGGCGGCTCGAGCAGCAAAGCGAACTTTCGCAGGTCTATCTGCTGCAGCATGAACGCGAACGGCAAAACGCCGTGCGGCCGATCCGTTTCCTGGTGAGCGCGTCATGGATGCCGCGCTGAAACGGATCCGCTGGCGGCTGCAGCGCGCCCTGCATGCCATGGGCTGGGCCGCCATCGGCGGCGTCGCGCTGGCGATCCTTGCCGCCGGCTTCGTCGCGTCGAACCTCATGCCGTTGCAGGCCGACGTGACGGCACTGCGCGATCGCGTGCAGCGACTCGAATTGCGGGCAGGAAATCAAGCACGGATCGTCGAGGTGGGACGCCCCGATGCCGGTATGACCGCCTTCTACGAACAGTTGCCTGCGGCAGAACAGGCGCCGGAAGTCGTGCGCCGGCTGCACTCCTACGCCCGTGACGCCGGCCTGGTTCTTGAACGCGGCGAATACCGGCCGCTGCCTGACCCGTCGGGCAAGCTGATGCGCTATCAAGTCGTGGTACCCGTGAAGGGAAGTTATCCGCAGGTGAAGCGTTTCCTTACGCAGGCGATGCACGACACGCCGGGCCTTGCCCTCGACGCGATCAGCATGCAGCGTGGCCAGGGCGGCTCCCCGGCGCTGGAGGTGCAATTGCGATTCACCGTCTTCATGAGATCTGCCGCATGAAACTTCACACCCGTCAGCGCTGGCTGGTTGTCGCTGGCCTGTTGACTGCGACGCTGGCCGCGGCCGCCTGGATCCGGGACAGTGCGGTCCCCTCCGGGACGGAGGTCGTCGCGGCTTCGGATTCCAGCGCGGCGCCGGCGCCCCGGCCGTCGGCTGCCGGAACAGACGGCGAAGCACCGGCCATCAATCTCGAAAAGCTGAAATCCCGCGAACTCGGAAGGGCGATACGGGATCCGTTCACGACAGGGGCGCCGCGTGCGGCCAAATCGAAACCCGCCGCCGCGGCGCCCCCCGCGCAGGTCGTAGTTGCGCCGGCGCCGAGTCCACCGCCGCTGAGCGCGCCGCCGCTGCCATTTACCTATATGGGCAAGCTGGTGCAAGGAGGCGATCTCGCCGTCTTTCTGGTCCAGGGCGAGCGCAACCTGATCGTGCATGAAGGCGACACGATCGATTCTCTTTACAAGGTCGAACGCATCGCCGAAGGTGGCATCACCCTGCTGTTCCTGCCGCTCAACCAGCGCCAGACTATCATCATCGGAGAGCCGCAGTGAGAAAACTGGCGGTTGTCTTCTTGCTGATTTTCGCTGCGGGCTGCGCCGCGCATACCGCAATGATCGAAGGCCGAAAACTCCTCGAGCAGGGACGCACGGAAGAGGCCATTCGCCGCATGGAACGCGGGGTCAAGGCGAATCCGGACGACACCGAGTTGCGCAACTATTACGCGCGCAACCGCGATCTGTACGTCAACCAGCTACTCTATGAAGGCGAAAAGGCGCGCATGCTCGGTCGCAGCGAAGGAGCGATCGCGGCGTTCCAGCGCGTGCTGGAGTTAAGTGCCGGCAATGTCCGCGCGCAAGCCGGGCTGGAGGCGGCCCGGGCCGAGCAAAGCCAGCGCGCGGCGGTTGCACAGGCGCAGGCGATGTTCGATGAGGGAAAACCGGAGGAGGCGCTTGAATTACTGAGGAAGGTGCTCGGGAGTAATCCGTCGCAAAAGGATGCGCGGGCGCTGCAGCGCCGCATCGAGGAGAGCCGGGCCAGATCGGTCGTCGCGGCACCGCGGCTCAAACCCGAATTCAGGAAACCGGTCACGCTTGAGTTTCGTGATGCGCCGCTGAAAAGCATATTCGAGGTCCTGTCGCGCACCTCCGGCATCAACTTCGTGTTCGACCGCGACGTGCGCCCGGACCTGCGGGCGACTATCTACGTTCGCGACACCTCCATAGAGGATGCGGTGAACTTCCTGCTGGTGACTAACCAACTCGAGAAGAAGGTGCTCAACGAGAACACCATCCTGCTCTACCCGAATCTGCCCAACAAGACGCGCGACTACCAGGAACTGGTGGTGAAAAGCTTCTACCTCGGCAATGCCGACGTGAAGCAGACGCTGAATCTCATCAAGACGGTGGTCAAGACCCGCGACGTGTTTGTGGATGAGCGGCTGAACCTGCTGGTCATGCGCGACACGCCGGATGCGATACGGCTCGCCGAGAAGCTGATCGCGGCCCAGGACCTTGCCGAGCCCGAAGTCATACTCGAGCTCGAGGTGCTCGAGGTTACGCGCAGCAAGATGCAGAACCTGGGGTTGCAATATCCGACGCAGATTTCGGCCGGTGTAGAGGGCGCGGCCGGCAAACCGGGCCAGATCACGCTCACGGAATGGCTCAACCGCAGCTCGGGCCTGGTGAACCTCAGTATCACCGATCCGGCCTTTGTCCTCAATCTGAAGCGTCAGGACGGCGACACCAACCTTCTTGCCAACCCGCGCATCCGGGTGAAGAACCGCGAGAAGGCGAAGGTCCACATCGGCGACCGGCTTCCGGTAATCACGACCACGTCGACCGCGAACGTCGGCGTGTCCGAGTCGGTGCAGTATCTGGACGTTGGACTCAAGCTCGACGTCGAGCCCAACGTTTACCTCGATGACCAGGTCGCCAT
>DASQOP010000150.1:0-15577 GCA_035644415.1 Burkholderiales bacterium | reverse complement strand
AGGATAAATCGCGATCACCGGGCCCTCGTCGCAGCGGTCCATGCAGCCCGCCTGGTTCACCCGCACCTTGCCCGGGCCTGCGAGCTGCAGCGACTTGACGCGGGCCTTGGCGTAATCGCGCATTTCCTGCGCGTGATGGTTGTTGCAGCACGCGGCGCCTGGTTCGCGCTGGTTGCAGCAAAAGAACACGTGATACTTATAATGGCTCACCGGAAAAATCCTTCGCTATGGCCGCATATTATATGCCGCGCACGACCGGATACTTGTGGGCGTTGATCGCCATCTTGTCCAGCGCGGCCTCCACCAGATCGATGTCCAGCACGTCCGCGAGCCGCACCAGGTAAAGCAGAACGTCGGCGATCTCGTGCGCCACGGCGGAGCGCTGCGGCTCGGGCAGCGCAGCGCTCTCGTCCGGGGTCAGCCACTGGAAGTGTTCCATGATTTCGGCGGCCTCGATCGCCACCGACATCGCCAGGTTCTTCGGAACATGGAACTGCTCCCAGTCGCGCTCGGCGGCGAACTGCCGCAACCGTTCGCGCAATTCACTCAGAGAATCGGGAGTTGTAATCATCGTCTTTGCCTTCCCTAGATCCGGGCAGCGGGCGCGCCTTCGGCCTCGCGCGCAAGAAGAATCAGGTAACCGAGCGTGAGAAAGGGCCACAATGCCGAGAGCAGCCGTGTCATGCCGTTGAAGCTGACGTAATGTCCGTGCCGCCACACTTTCAATGCCGCGACCAGATAGGGATTCTCGGGTGCGAGGTTCACAACGACCACTCCGAGTGCAAGGCAGACCACCGCAGCCCGGATGAGAACACTCCGGGGAGCGCCAGCCAGCAGCAGCCACGCCGCGAAGCCGATAGCGAGCCCCAGCAGCGACCCCGGCGTCAGCCACAGCGAAGGATTGCCGGGAATGAACAACGCCGAGGAAGCGATCGTTTTCAGTGCCAGGGCCGCTGCCGTCAGCGCGATGACCGAGACCGCGGCACCGAGGAACGATCGCGCGATTGCGGTGAGCAGAAAAGCCACACCGGCAAAATTGAGCGCGGCAACGCCAGCTTCCAGGTAACGGTAGGACTCGGCTGAATAACTCACGCCGACCTCACCCGGCACCAGGTGGCGCAGATCGCCATTGCCGAACAGCCAGATGTCCGCGTTGAGCTGGGTAAACAGCCACAGCCCCAGAAGCACGAAGCCGTAGTCGGTCGTCGCGCCGGGCAGAAAGTAACGGCCACGCAGCCGGAACAGTTCGCCGGAGAGCAGCCAGCGTTCCCCGAACGCGTAGGCTGCGGCGGCACCGAGCACCGTCCCGCCAGCGTTGGTGAGCAGATCGACGTTGGAAGCAATGCGCGACGGTAAATAGCCCTGCGCCAGCTCGATGAGAAAACTGAACAGCGTCCCGGTCAACACTCCGAGCATCGCCGCCGCCCAGCGCGGCGTGCGCCCCATGAACGTCAGGGTGAGCAGCAGTCCGAGGGGTAGATAGGCGAGTACGTTGAGCGTGATATCGGAAAAGGTCACGTAGAAGGGCCAGTCGGCGAGAACGAAAGCGGTGGCGTCTTCGACCGGCGCACGCCAGCCGGAGAACGGGTAGAGGCTGGCATACGCCACCAGCAGCGGGTAAGCTACCGCGAGGTAACGCACCAGCTTGGATCTGCGCGAGTAACGCGTTGCCGGGGAGAAAAACGGACGGCTCATGTACTTGTGGGAGCGCGCCGGGCGCAATCAAACGATACCGCAGCCATTGGAACCTCTGATTGAGATTCTATGACATCTTCAACGGTGACGCCGACGGCATCTGCGCTCTGCATCAATTGCGCCTTGCCGAGCCGCGCGACGCGGAGCTCGTCACCGGGGTCAAGCGCGATATCGAGTTGCTCGCCCGCGTAGAGCCCCGGCGCGGAGATGAAATTGCGGTGCTCGACGTTTCGCTGGAATCTAACCGTGGCCATCTGATTCGCATGCTGGAGACCGGGGTACGTTGCCGGTATTTCGATCATCACTTCGCCGGTGCGGTTCCCAGCCACCCGCTTCTCGACGCGCATATCGACACCTCACCTTCGGTCTGCACCGCCCTGATCGTCGATCGTTATCTGCACGGGGAGCACCGGGCGTGGGCGGTCGTCGCTGCGTTCGGGGACAACCTGCCGGAAGCCGCGCTTGCCGCAGCCGCCGACCTGCACATTTCGGCGCACGAACTCGAGGTGCTGCGCGAACTGGGGGAATGTCTGAACTACAATGCCTACGGAGAATCGGCGGAGGACCTGTATTTTCATCCCGCTGAACTTTACCGCCGCTTGCACGACTATCCCGACCCGTTCGCATTTGCCGCGCGCGCGTCCGAATTCGACGTACTGCGCCGCGCCTACGCCGGCGACCTTGAGCAGGCGCGCAAGCTACCGGTGTTGCAACGAGGCGAGAGTTGCATTGCGGTGTTCATGCCGGACGAAGACTGGTGCCGGCGCGTCGCCGGCGCATTCGCCAACGACCTATCACTGCGTCATCCGGCACGCGCGGTCGCGTTGCTGGTGCGCCGGCAAGGCGGATATCGGGTAAGTCTGCGTGCCCCGCAAAGCGCAGCGCAGGGAATCCAGCATGTCGCCCGTCAATTCAACTCCGGCGGCGGCCGGGAACGTGCTGCCGGCATCCAGTTCCTGGCGGAGCACGACGTCGAGCGGCTGCTCGAATTGCTCGAGCGGACCTACGCGGCGAAGACCCCCGCCACCGGCGTTTAGCCGAACTTGCGGCGGCGCCATCGCGTGCTATTTCGCCTTGATTTCGGTCCAGATCCGGTTCAGCAGCTGCCGCTGCTTGCTGGTCATATCCTTCTGCTGCTCCAGGCGTTTGGCTGATTCCGCGTCCGGGAACACCGCCTTGTTGTTCTTGATTTCCGGCTTGATGTATTTCATCGCGTCGGCGTTCGGATTGCCCGAGCCGGTAATGTTGGTGAGGGCGGCGGAGTTCCTGCCGTCGAGCATGAAATTGATGAACTGGTGCGCGAGGTCCGGCCGCGGGGCATCCTTGGCAATGACCATCGCATCCAGCGCCAGCACTGCGCCTTCCTTGGGCAGGGCATGACGAATGCGGAATGTCTGCTTGGCTTCCCGGGCTCCGTTGTCCGCCTGGAAGATGTCGTTCGAGTAACCGTGGGATACCCAGATATTTCCGGTGGAGAGTTCCTTGATGTAGCCCTGCGCCATGAAGGCCGCCCAATAGGGCTTGGCCTTGAGAATGGTTTCCTTTGCCTGTTGCCAATGGTCAGGGTCGCGGTCGTTGACCGAATAGCCGTGATACTTGAGCGCCGCCGCCATCAATTCGCCCTGGCTGTCGAGCACCGTCACCTTGCCCTTGATCTTTTGCAGGATCCTGGGATCGAAGATCACTGCCCAGGAGTCTACGGTGATACCCAGTTGCTTCATCTTCTGCTCGTTGTAGCCGATCAGCGTGATCGACATCGCATAGGGGGCGGAGTATTTGTTACCGGGGTCGAATTCGGTGTTCAGGTACTGGGGCATCAGATTCTTGAAATTCGGGATCTTGCCGTGGTCGAGCGGCTGCAGCCATCCGGCCTTGGCCATGCCGGCCACGTAATTGGAGGTCGGGATCATCACGTCGTATCCCTTGGCACCGGCGGCGAGCTTGGCGACCAGCTCCTCGTTGTCACCATAGAAGTCCTGCACCACCTTGCACTTGCATTGCTGCTCGAAGCCCTTGACCGCTTCGGGCGCAATGTAGTCATTCCAGTTGTAGAGGTGCAACTCGTCCTTCGCCGGCGCCGGAAGGCTTGCGAGCAGCAGCAGCAGGGGTAGCAGCTTCTTCATGTTCGCTCTCCGGAGTCAGGCGATATCCGTCCTCGAAACGCAAAGAGTATGAAATACGAGCGTCGCAGTCCAGAGGGAATGGTCAGTAAGTCCGGGAGATGACGGCGATTGCGTGCATCCTCACTGGCTGCGCAGGGCGCCGGGGGACAACTTCGAGGCAATCAGTGTCAGCGCCAACGTCAACAGCATCAGCAGAGTTGACACGGCGTTGACTTCCGGCGTCGCCGCGATCTTTACCATGGTGTAGATCTGCAACGGCAGCGTGGAGGAGCCGACCCCCGCAGTGAAGAAGGTGATGACGAAGTCGTCGATCGACAACGTGAACGCCATCAGCGCGCCGGCGACCACCCCCGGCATGATCAGCGGCAGGGTCACAAGGCGAAAGGCCTGCCACGGCGTGGCGCCCAGATCGCGGGCCGCTTCGGTCAGGCTCTCGTCCATGCCGGCAAGCCGCGAGCGCACCACGATGGCGACGAAGCCGACGCAGAAGGCGATGTGGGACAGGATGATCGACACCATGCCCAGCGTGATGTTGAGCATGACGAAGAAAATCAGCAACGACACGCCCATGAGGATTTCGGGAATTGCTATCGGAGCCAGCACCAGCACCGGCAGCAGCCGCATTTTGTAGCGGTACATCGCATACCCGGCCATGGTGCCGAGGACGGTGGAGACCGCGCTGGCGGTCAACCCGATCACGAGCGAGTTCCCCGCCGCCGTGAGCATCTTCTCGTTGTGGAACAGCTTCTGGTACCAGTCGAAGGTGAATCCGACCCATTCGGCGTTCAGACGCGAATCGTTGAAGGAATAGGCGACCACGATTACCAGCGGTGCATACAGAAAGGCGTAGGCGAAGAGGCTGGCAAGCCAGAGCCACGGCGAACGGCGGTTCATACCCGCGATCTCCGCGCCACCCAGGCTGCGAGCGCGGCCAGCCCCACGGCCACTACCGTGAGCACCATCGACAGCACGCTCCCGAACGGCCAGTCGCGGGTGTCGAGGAACTGCTGCTTGATCACGTTGCCGATCATGATGCCCTCGGTGCCGCCGAGGATATCGGGGATGGCGAAGATCCCGAGCGCGGGGATGAACACCAGCGCCGCGCCGGCGTACACGCCGGGCATCGACAGCGGGAAAGTCACCCGCCAGAAGCGCTGCCAGGCATTCGCGCCCAGATCCTGCGCCGCGTCGAGCAGAGCCGCGTCGTGCTTCTCCAGATTCGCGTACAGCGGCAGCACCATGAACGGCAGATGCACGTAGACCAGGCCGACGATGACCGCGAAGGGCGTAAACAGCAACGACACCGGCTCGAAGCCGAAGAAGCCGATGAAGGCGTTCAGCACCCGCACGAACACCGACTGCGGTCCGAGGATGATCATCCACGCGTAGACGCGGATCAGGAAATTCGACCAGAACGGCAGGATCACCAGCAGCACCAGCAGATCGCGGTGTCTTTTCGGGCTGCGGGCGATCAGCATCGACAGCGGATAGGCGATGACCAGGCATACCAGCGTCGTGATCGCCGCGTAGGCAAACGACTTGATGAAAAGCCGGGTATAGAGGAAATCGGAGAAGAAGCGGCCATAGTTCTCTGCGGTAAGGCCGAGGTGAGCGCCGGCTTCGTCGCGATACAGCAGCGGCGCCAGACCGCCGAAATCGCCCGGGTGGCGAAACGACGCCACCACCATGATCAGCACGGGAATAGCGAAGAACACCAGCAGATAGGCGAGCGGCGGGCCGCTGATCAGCCACTTGTGCAGGCGGTTCTGTTTAACTCCGGATGTCATGTTCCGTCAAACGGCAAATCTCACCACGAAGGCACGAAGACACGAAGAAGAGCGAAAAAACAAATGTGTGTAAAAAGCTCCAATTGGCGGATATTCCATCAAAGTCGAAGCTGGCGGGAGAGGGTCACGAACAGTCACCGCGCTTCTATCCCCAATTCGTTTAAGGATTCCTGTTCTTCCTCGTGTCTTCGTGCCTTCGTGGTGAGCTTTTCGATGTCAGTCATTCAGAAAATGGCCGGCGTCGTAGCGCCAGCTCACCTGAACGTCGTCGCCGGCCTCGAAGAACTTGGTGCGCCCCGCGGCGGAGTTGGGCAGCAGCGCCTCGATGCGCTTGCCGCCGGCAAGCTCGACGATGTACACGGTGACGTCGCCGAGATAAAGGAAGTCGTAGACCTTGCCCGCGAAACGGTTCAGGTCCGGCCCGACGGGAAGATCGCGGCCGATCGCCACTTTCTCTGGACGCAACGCCAGCACGCCCCGTAACCCCGGTTGATCCTCCTCCACATTGAGCGCGGAAACCTCGCCGATGCCGTCGAGGTGCACCGTCATGCGCTCGCCCTTACAGGCCTTGATTTCGCCCTCGAGCAAGTTGCACTGGCCGATGAAGTCGGCGACGAAGCGGTTCTTCGGAAAACTGTAGATCTTCGACGGCTCGTCGACCTGTTCGACGCGCCCGTGGTTCATCACCGCGATCCGGTGCGACAGTGCCAGTGCTTCGCCCTGATCGTGGGTCACGTAGACGAAAGTGACGCCGATTTCCTTCTGCAGGCCGATGAGCTCGAGTTGTACGCTTTCCTTGAGCTTTGCGTCCAGCGCCGCCAGCGGTTCGTCGAGCAGCAACAGCTTGGGCCGGTTGATAAGCGCCCGCGCCACCGCCACGCGCTGCTTCTGGCCGCCGGAAAGTTCATCGGGATAGCGCTTGTTCATGCCGGTGAGGCGCACGTCTTCCAGCGTCTCTTCCACCCGCCGGCTGATTTGCGCCGGGTCCGCCTTCGCCATCCGCAACGGGAAGGCGATGTTGTCCTCGACATTCATGTGCGGGAACAGCGCGTAGCTCTGGAACACCGTATGGATATTGCGCGCTTCCGGTGGAATGCCGGCCATATCCTGGCCGTCGACGACGATACTTCCGTCATCGGGCACGTCGAATCCGGCGATCATCCTCAACAGCGTGGTCTTGCCGCAGCCGGACGGACCCAACAGGGTGAAGAACTCTCCGGCTTCGATGCTGATGCTGACATCGTTGACGGCGGTGAAATCGCCGAAACGACGGGTGACGTTGCCGATCTCGAGTAGCGCCATGCCCCGCCCTGTGTCCCGCCCTGATTTTGCAAAGCGGCAATTCTACCAACCCCATGAATGATGCGGGGAAACGGCCGGGTATTCGCGGCAACGGCAAAAAAAACCGCGGGTCCCTTGAGGAACCCGCGGCAGCAGGGTTTACCGGCTCAAGCTTGAAGGAGTCTCAGTCTCTCAGAAGTCGAATTGCGCGCGCAGAGTCAGCGCTTTTTCACGATCCACTGAACCTTGCGCCGCAGAGATCAGAACCGGCGTGTCGAATTTGGTATCGATGTAGTTGAGCAGAATGCGGGTATTCGGGTTGGTGATCCACTTCAGGCCGACGGTTGTCGCCTTGGCCTTGCTGGTGAACTTGGCCGAGTCGAATCCTCCCGCCGCTGTGCTGCCCGGGGCTCCGACGAAATCACCGGCGTCCCACTGGCTGAGACGGACTCCGACTTCCCAGGCGCCGGTTCCGCCGCCAGTAGTGAAATTGGCGTTCGGCTTGATGCGCCCAAACACGCCGTTGGTATAGGCGTCCGCGAATTTCTCCCCGGTGATCAACCAATTGATGCTGGCGTAATAGGCCTTGATGTCCTTGTCGTAACCGGTTCCGCCGGTGAGAGTGCCCGTGTAATTCGTAGTAATGGATTCCGCCTGGAGCTTCACCGGGCCATAGGCCAGCGCCGTCTCCAATCCCGCCTGTTTGCGTTCGACGTTGGAGCCGGTGAATGCGATCGGCGTGAAAAAAGTGATCCCGCGCGCTTCGGTCCGGCCGGAGAAGGCCGCACCAGGCGCCATGGAAGTCTCCGCGTAGGATACGCCGAAATGATAAATGGAATTCTTATGATCAAGCATCTGCGCGATGTTCGCGGCAAGGCGGCCCACCGCCTCTTTTCCATCAACCACGGTATTGGTGTCGTTAGTGTTCTTTGCCCCGTTGCCGTTCGTCACGCCAACCCCGTAGTAGAGGCCGGTGGTCGGGCTGCCGTGGATCATCACGCCACGCAGTTTGTCGGGCAACATCACGTCACCGATATTGCGCTCCTGGAAATTGCTGAACAGATCGCTGGTGATCTTTTCCAGGCTGAAGGGCATTTGAAACTGGCCGACCCTGAACTGCGCCCACTTGATCCAGCCAAAGTTCACGTAACCTTCATCCAACTGAATTGCAGTGGTGCCGGACCCGACATTGCCGCTGGACTGGGCGAAATCGCCGGTCACGTTGAAGGTAATGTCGTCGTAGAACTTGCCTTTGACCCCGAGATATGCGCGGCGGACGTCAAACGTGTTGGCGCTGGTACTTTTTTCGAACGCGCGGTAGTCGCCCTGGATCCGGCCATTCACCGAAAACGCGTGCCGACCGTCTCCGGATTCGAAGGTGAAACCGTCCTTGAACTTGCCGGTAATTTCCGAGGCGGCAGATTCGGCTTTCTTGGTCTTCTTCTCCTCTTCGCTGGCTTCTTTCAGCGCCTTCGCGCGCCGCTCGGTGCGCGCCTCGGTGCGCATTTCCTGGTATTCCTCCTCGGTCAGGACGCCTTTCTCGCGAAGCTTGTCGAGCAGAGTCTCGGTCTCCGCGGAAAACGCCGAGGCGGAAAAGCCACAGAACAGCGCGGCGATCGAGGCTGCGAGTGCAAGGCGCTTCGCCGGGGCAGGTGCCGGCCTGGAATTTTGCAATTTGGTTGCGTTTGGCATCGATGTCTCCTGGTGGTGAAAACTTGCGCACCCGTTGCGCGGCAGCGAATGCCCGGATTTCACGGGAGGCGGCACGCAGGCACGAAGCCGGCGCCCCAACGGGACCGGATTCTGGAGGCCAAATATGACAATCTGATTAACGAAACATGTCCCCGTCGTGACAGGAACATTGCCGCGGACGCGACTTAGGTGAGCCAGGCTGCGATCTGCAACAGCAGAATAATCAGTAGGACGGAGAGGATTCCGGTCAGAAGGCGGGTATGGCGCTGCTGACTTTGCAGCAACGCATCCATTGCCGCGCGCAAGTCGTTGGCAGGACGATCCGAAAGCGCGCGATGCACCAGGCGCGGCAGCTGCGGCAGGAGTACCGCCCACTGCGGCGCCTCGTTGCGGAGGTTGCGCAAGAGGCCGCGCCAGCCGACCTGCTCCGACATCCAGCGCTCGAGATAGGGTTTGGCCGTTTTCCAGAGATCCAGGTCGGGATCGAGGTCCCTGCCCAGGCCTTCGATGTTGAGCAGGGTCTTTTGCAGCAGCACCAGTTGCGGCTGGATCTCGATGTTGAAACGGCGCGAAGTCTGGAACAGGCCCAGCAGCACTTTGCCGAAGGAAATCTCCTTCAGGGGCTTGTCGAAGATGGGCTCGCAAACTGCGCGAATCGCGGTTTCGAATTCGTCCACGCGGGTCTGCGGCGGGATCCAGCCGGATTCGATGTGGACCTGCGCCACGCGCCGGTAGTCACGCCGGAAAAAGGCGAGGAAATTCTGCGCCAGGTAATTCTTGTCCACCTCGGTGAGCGTGCCCATGATGCCGAAATCCAGCGCGATATAGCGCCCGTCCGGGGCGACGAAGATGTTGCCGGGGTGCATGTCGGCGTGGAAGAAGCCGTCGCGGAACACCTGGGTGAAAAAGATCTCCACACCGGCGCGCGCAAGTGTCGGGATGTCGATACCCTGATCCCGCAGTTTTTCGACCTGGCTTACCGGCGTGCCGCTCATGCGCTGCATCACCATCACCTGGCTGCTGCAATAGTCCCAGAAAATCTCCGGCACCCGCAGGAGGGGAGAACGCTCGAAGTTGCGGCGTAGTTGGCTGGCGTTCGCCGCCTCGCGCAGCAAGTCGAGTTCGTCATTGAGGTGCTTCTCGAACTCGCCGACCACTTCCCGTGGCTTGAGGCGGCGGCCATCCTTCCACAGGCGCTCTATCAAGCCGGCGGCCACATTGAGCAGCGCAATGTCTTCGACGATGACGCGACTAATCCCCGGCCTGAGGATCTTCACAGCAACTTCCCGCCCGCCGGGCAGGACCGCGAAATGCACCTGTGCCACCGAGGCGCTGGCGACCGCCGCCGCATCGAAGCGCTCGAACACCGCCGAGGCAGGCTTGCCGTAGGCGCGCTCCAGGGTCTGGAACACCTGCGCGGCCGCGAACGGCGGGACCTGGTCCTGGAGTTTCGCCAGTTCGTCGGCAATGTCGAGCGGGATAAGGTCGCGGCGGGTGGACAGCACCTGCCCGAACTTCACGAATATCGGCCCGAGTGCTTCCAGCGCGAGGCGCAGGCGTTCTCCGCGCGGCCGCCCGAGGCGGCGCCAGAACAGCAACCCCGCGGTCAGCGCACGCAACCCGCGCACCCGGGCATGGCCAAGGAAGAATTCGTCCAGCCCGAAGCGCAGCGAGACGTACACGATCTTGAACAGCCGCAGCAGGTGCATGACAGGGCGATTGCGCCGCGCTTCCTTTGTTTTTCTATCTGCCGCGCGCCGGCCGCGACAGGTGCTCGATGCGCTTGTCCATGCGCTCCACGGCATCGCGCAGTTCGTCGACCTCGCGCATGAACTCGGCGGCTTGTAACGGCGTAACCAGTACCGCCTTCTCCTCGGTGAGATATTCCGCGGCGTTCTCGGCCATGCTCACGGCGGCCTGCTTTGGCCACGCCGCGGCCGCCCGTCCGGCCTGCGCCATGCGATGCGCCGCGATATCGCCGACCACCCGGCTCAGGTCCTCTTCAACATCCCAGCGCAGGTTGGACGCGACCTGGGAAATGACCGCGGCAAAATCGGTATCGCCGACGACTTCGGCCTTGCGCCAGGCCTCCTCGCCGTCAGCCAACACCGCGATCAGGGTCAGGTGCGAGAGGCGGATCGTCACCGCCGGCGAGGCTTCCGGCGGCGCCGGCTGCAACCGCCCGTCCGCCGCCACCGAGAACGCCAGCCGGACCGGAAACACGTCGAACAGCGCAGTCTTGCCGGCGTGTAAGCTCAGTTTGTCGCGCGCCCAGGGCGCGGACTCGAGCAGGTGATTGGCGAACGCTACAAACGCGGCGGCAAGCATCGGCTTCAGATCTTGTGGCCGCGGTGCAGTGCCACCACCCCGGCGCCGAGGTTGTAGTACTCGACCCGTGCGCAGCCGGCCTGTTCCATCATCCGCTTCAGTTCTTCCTGCCCGGGATGGCGGCGAATCGACTCGGCGAGGTAGCGATAGCTGTCCGCATCATCAGCTACAAGCTTGCCCAGCAGCGGCAGCACCTTGAACGAGTAGCCGTCGTACAGCGGCTTGAGCGGCTTCCACACCTGCGAGAACTCCAGCACCAGCAGGCGTCCGCCGGCGCGCAGCACGCGCAGCATTTCCGCCAGCGCGCTTTCCTTGTGCGTCATGTTGCGCAGCCCGAAGCCCACCACCGCGCAATCGAAATAATCGTCCGGAAACGGCAGGCGTTCGGCGTCGCACTGCGCGACTGGCACGACGCGGCCGCGGTCGAGCAGCCGGTCGCGCCCGCGCACGAGCATCGCGCCGTTGATATCGGTCAGCCACACCTGCCCGGTCATGCCGACCCGCGCCGCGAACAGCGCGGACAGATCCCCGGTTCCGCCGGCCACGTCCAGCACCCGGCCGGCTTCCCTCACCCCGCTCATCTGCACCGCGAAGCGCTTCCACAGCCGGTGCATTCCCGCCGACATCAGATCGTTCATCAGGTCGTAACGCTGCGCCACCGAGCGGAACACCCCAGCGACTTTCTTCGCCTTGTCTTCCTCGTCGACTTCCTGATATCCGAAGTGCGTGGTCTTCTTGTCCATGAAATTCAAACCCTCACCGCAGAGGACGCGGAGGACGCAAAGGTACCCCAACAAAAAAGGGGAACTGCAGCGTAAGGATGCAAAGAATGTGCGCAGTAAGCAAACAACTTCTCCGTATTGCTCGCGGCCTGCCCAAGCTTGTCATCATTTCAGATTTTTCCTTCGCGTCCCCTGCGTCCTCTGCGTTCAGAGTTGTTCTTGTCAGGGTAGGTCAGAGCTTTTTCCAGCTGGGTTTGGGCTGTGACTGGGCGGTGGTCGGCGCGGCCTCGCGGCTGACGCCTTCCTTCGCCATCCGGTCCAGATATTCCTTCCACAACCTTTCCTTGTCTTCGCCGAGTGCGTAAAGATAGTCCCACGAGTACAACCCGGTGTCGTGTCCGTCGCTGAACACCAGCCGCACCGCGTAATTGCCCACCGGCTCGACCGCCGTGATCTCGACGTCCTTCTTGCCGATTTGCAGCACCTCCTGGCCCGGCCCGTGGCCGCGCACCTCCGCAGATGGCGAGTAAACACGCAACAGCTCGCACTCCAGTCGGAACGACTTGCCGTCGTCGAACGCGATTTCGAGGACGCGCGACTTCTGGTGGAGCTTGATCTCAGTGGGGCGGGGCGCCCCGGGTTGAAGTCCGGCCACGGGATATTTCGTGCGTAGAATTCAATGCCTAGGAATGCAGGCGCGGGACTGCATCATAGCCGCGGACGGGGCCTCGGTCATGTGAGCGACCTGTTATTACCCGTCAAAAATGGTCATGTGGTTGTAACATTTGCTTCATAGTATTGCAAACGCTCAAATCCGACTGGTATAGCCCATGGCAGCCACCATCCTCGTGGTCGAAGACGAACCGGCAATTCAGGAGTTGATCGCGTACAACCTGAAACAGGCCGGCCACCAGCCATTGCGCGCCGACAACGCCGAGCAGGCGATGAACCTGGTCCAGAGCGCCCTGCCTGATCTGGTACTGCTGGACTGGATGCTGCCCGGACAGTCCGGGATCGATTTTGCCCGCAGGCTGCGAACCGACAAGCGAACCCGGACCGTGCCGATCATCATGCTCACCGCGCGCTCCGACGAGCAGGACAAGCTGATGGGCCTGGACGCCGGTGCGGACGACTACATCACCAAGCCGTTCTCGCCGCGGGAGCTGAACGCGCGCATCAAGGCAGTGTTGCGGCGACGTGCGCCGCAGATGACCGACGATGTAGTGCAACTGGGGGGACTGAAGCTCGATCCGGCCAGCCACCGCATCTCGGGCAACGGCGAACCGGTGATACTGGGCCCCACCGAATTCCGCTTGCTGCATTTTCTGATGACGCACCCGGAGCGCGTGCATTCGCGTACCCAGTTGCTGGACCAGGTATGGGGCGACCATGTCTTCGTGGAAGAGCGCACCGTGGACGTGCACATCCGGCGACTGCGCAAGGCGCTCGAACCCACCCGGCTCGACCGCCTGGTGCAAACCGTGCGCGGCACCGGCTACCGCTTCTCGGCAATCTGACCGGCGTCTCCGGGGGTCCGCTCCGGTGAATTCTGGGATAATCCGCCCTGGCTAACCCAGAGGACGGAACGCTTGAAGTCCATGTGGGGCAGACCCCTCTCCACCGTCGTCCTGATCGGCATTCTGGCGCTGGTCTCCTGGCCGATTCTCGGCAGCGAGGGTGCCTTGCTGGTCCTCTCCGCGCTTCTCCTGGCCCTGCTTTTCCATCACCTTTTCAACCTTTCGGCGCTTTACCGCTGGCTGCAGAACGCCCGCCCGGAGAACGCGCCGGTAGGCAGCGGGGCCTGGGAGTACGTGTTCTCGCACCTGCTCAGGATGCTCAAGCGCCACAAGCAAAGCGAAGTGCGGCTGAGCGAGGCGCTGTCGCGCTTTCAACTCGCGGGTGCGGCGCTTCCGGATGCGGTGGTAATCCTGGGCGAAGGCGACCGCATCGAGTGGTGCAACCCCAAGGCGGAGGACTACTTCGGTCTCGACAATGAACGCGACCGCGGCCAGCAGATCACCTACATCCTGCGCCAGCCGCAGTTCGTCGAACACCTGTCCTCCGGCCAGGTCGGTGAATCGCTGGTACTGCGGGTTTCGCGCGAGCAGGGCGAGATGATTCTGTCGGTGCAACTGGTTCCCTACGGCGACCGGCACAAACTCGTTCTTGGGCGCGACATCACCCGCTGGGAACGGCTGGAGACGACCCGGCGCGATTTCGTCGCCAACGTGTCGCACGAGTTGCGAACGCCGCTGACCGTGGTCGGCGGCTTTCTGGAAACCCTGGCCGACATGAAAAATCCGGATGCGGAAATGACGCAGCGCTCGATCATGCTCATGGCGCAGCAAACCAGCCGCATGACCCGGCTGGTGGAAGACTTGTTGACGTTGTCGCGGCTGGAGAGCACGCACAATCCGCTGCGCGAGGAGGACGTCAACGTTCCGGACCTCGTCAAGGCGCTGCACCAGGACGCGATCGCGCTTTCCGCCGGCCGGCACAAGATGCGCGTCAGGATCGAATTGAACGACTGGCTGAAGGGAAACACCGAGGAGCTGCGCAGCGCCTTCGGCAACCTGATCAGCAATGCGGTGCGCTATACGCCGGAAAACGGTGAGGTGGAAATACGCTGGGAAAGACATGAAGGCCATTCGGTGTTCGCGGTGCGGGACACCGGCATCGGCATCGAGCCGCAGCACATCGACCGCCTGACCGAGCGCTTCTACCGGGTGGACGGCAGTCGCTCGCGCGAAACCGGCGGCACCGGACTGGGCCTGGCTATCGTCAAGCACGTGCTCAATCGCCACCAGGCGCGGCTCGAGGTCCAGAGCAACCTGGGACGCGGCAGCACCTTCTCGGTCATTTTTCCGGACACCCGGCGCCTGCCCGCCAAAGGGCTGGCGGCTACGATCCAGGAACCCGCGATTTCCCGCTAGGGGGTTTTCTCCAGTAACCCGGACAACTGCTGTCGCATCGAGCGGACGAATCCCGCCGGCAGCGGATGGGCACCGTCACGTTGCCTGGCTCCGAATACCGGGTTGGGATAATGCGGATCATCGGCAAAACGCGGAATGATGTGCCAGTGCAGGTGCGGCACCATGTTGCCGAAGCTGGCCAGGTTGATCTTTTCCGGAGCGAGCAGCTCGCGCAGCACGCGCTCCACGACGAACACAATGTTCATCAGACGCTCGCGCTCGGCTTCGGCGAGGTCGGTCATCTCTTTCCTGTGGGCGTTCAAGATCACCCGGCAATAGGCGGGATGATCGGCATCGCCGATCAGCGCCACCCGGGCGAAACCGTCGTCCCAGAGGACCTCTCCGCCGGCCTGCGCGCACAACGCGCAGTTGCTGCGAGGGTGATTGAGTGATTCAGCGATTGAGTTATTGGGAAATTGAGCCATCGAACGAGGGGCGGCGCGCAGTTGCTGCTAGGGTGATTGAGTGATTCAGTGACTGAGTGATTGGCGGGTTGAGCCATCAAACAACGGGCGGTGCGCGATGCCGCATGAATTGGTCACCTGATCACCTGATCACTCAATTACTCAATCACTCAATCACCCAATCACCCAATCACCCAATCACTTAAATCAACGCGCATCGAGCGGGCTTATCACTCCTCGGCCCCCACGATTCAGTACGTGCGTGTAGATCATGGTTGTCGATACGTCCGAATGACCCAATAGTTCCTGCACCGTACGGATGTCATACCCACTTTGCAATACGTGCGTGGCAAGACTGTGGCGGAATGTATGGCAGTGAACCAGTTTTGATATACCGACGATGCGAACGGCCTTCTTGACCGCACGCTGGAGGACCGACTCATCGAGATGATGCCGCCGGATTACGCCGTCGTCGGGATCTGCCGAGCGGTTCTTCGAGGGAAAAACGTATTGCCAGATCCATTCGTATCCCGCGCGCGGATACTTCCTCGCCAGCGCATAAGGCAGATGAAC
>DASQOP010000149.1:0-8142 GCA_035644415.1 Burkholderiales bacterium | reverse complement strand
TTGTTGCGCGTAGTGGTGCCCGACATCCAGGTTCTCGAAGACTTCATCCTCAACTTCCTGTCTCGCGTGCCTGGAGTGGGCAACATCAAGTCGAGCTTCGCGTTGAAGCAGGTGAAATACCAGACGGCGCTGCCGCTGCCGGCGGCCGCAGGCACCGGGCGCGAGGCGCGAGCCACGAGGGGTAAGAAGCGCTGAGCGTAGGCCGACCAAGGGCCGGCGTTAGGGGCGTTCAACGCAGAGGACGCGGAGGAAAAGCAAGAGAGAGCGAGAGGGAAAAACGAGAGTATTGGCGGCGACTTGATTGGTGCTTGTCTCGCGCCTCGTGCCTGACGCCTAGTGCCTCGTGAACTCGTGAAACGTTGCGGCCGCGACCCGGCAGGAGGCGGCAGGTGAGGCGCCGATTAACCTGCGCCCGTACGCGGTTCGAAGCCTCGCGTTATTGCTGGCGTCTGATTTGTTTCAGAACGGCCGGATTGTCCCAGAATGCCTGCGCGCGCTGCAGATTCTCCTGCGGCGCCAGCAGGAACTTCTCTTTGGCGGCCTGATTGAAGAAACAGTAGATCTTGCCCTCGGGCGAGAGCCAGACGACGGCGCAGTCGGTGGAAATCCCGGTTCCTTCGGCCATGCTCATCGCGCATTGGCCGTCGTATTCGGGTTCTGCGCCCCATGCCGGCGCCGCCACCGCGAGCAGAACGGCGAAACCGGCGGACACGAAAATTCTCATTCCCACTCCTTCGCAAATCGACAACCCGGCGTCAAGCCCCTTTTTCGGGCAGCCCGGCTGCGTTACGCTGGCCAAACATGATACTGAAGGCACAAGGCGCGGTCAGTTGTCCGCGTCACGGCCGCAACGGACGAGGCGCCCCTTGGGGGCATTATCCGCTAACGGACCAAGCAGATAAGGATGGGAAGATGACGGCAGAAGCATGGGTCGGGCAGGCGCAAGCCGCGGTGGCGCGGATGAAGAAGCCGGGCGTGAGCTCGCTGGACGAATTGCGCAGCCGTTCGGGGCTGGAGTTCCTGCGGGACATCGCCGCGGGCGTGCTGCCGCTGCCGCCGATCGGCAAAGTGTTGAATTTTTTCTTGCTGGAAGCGGACGAAGGGCGGGTGGTGTTCCAGGGAACACCGACGTTGGACTTCTACAATCCTATCGGCACTGTGCACGGCGGCTGGGCCGCGACGCTGCTAGACTCCTGTATGGCCTGCGCGGTGCAGACGACGCTGAAAAAAGGCCAGGGCTACACCACCGCCGAACTGAAGCTGAACCTCGTGCGTCCGCTGACCGACCAGACCGGGCCGGTGCGCGCCGAAGGCAAGGTCATCCACGCGGGCCGGCAGATCGCCACCTCGGAAGGGCGCCTGTTCGGTCCCGACGGCAAGCTCTATGCCCACGGCACCACGACGTGCATGATTTTTCAGATTCCCGGTCCAGCTTGAGCGCAACGCGCTCTTTCGAGGAACCGGGACCTTGGAGCCTTGACAGGAAACGGAAACGCGACAATAAATCGACTAGGCTTTGCCCCTCACTCCTCACTCCTGACTCGTCACCCGTAACAATGATTCGCCCTTGCAAGGATACGGATTTCGCCGCCATCTTCGAGATCGTCAACGACGCCGCGCAAGCCTACCGCGGCGCGATTCCGGCCGACTGCTGGCAAGATCCATACATGCCGGAACAGGAATTGCGGCATGAACTCGCGAGCGGTGTGGTGTTCTGGGGCTACGAGGAGAATGGCGAACTGGCCGGCGTGATGGGTATTCAGGATGTCGCCGATGTCACGCTGATCCGCCATGCCTACGTGCGTACTGCACGCCGCCGTCGCGGGATAGGCGCCGCGCTGCTCTTCCATCTGCGCAAGCTTGCCGAGAAGCCGATCCTGATCGGCACCTGGAAAGCCGCAACCTGGGCAATCCACTTCTACAGTAAGCATGGTTTCCGCGTGCTACCGGAAGAAGAAAAGAATCGCCTTCTCAGGAAGTACTGGACGATTCCGGATCGTCAGATCAAGACCTCGCTGGTGCTGGCGGAAGTGCAGCGGCCGCTGCGTTAAGCCCGGCCGCGCGACGCACCCCGGCGTCCGCGCCGATGCACAATCATCAGGCGCTGCGGCCTTTGCTGCGCTCGATGCCGGTGCCCGAGTTCTCAGCGTCTTCCCGTTCCGCCGTCCCCTCCAGGCATTCCTGCAAGTTCGCGATTCAATTCGGATTTCCTCTGTTACCAGGTGTTTTTTCTCCCCGGCAATGGGCCACGCGCGTGCTGGCTTGATTATTGCGATTTCGCGAGATGATCAACGGATCGGCGCCCCGGCGATTCATCGTGTCCAGTTGAGCGATGATTTCAGGCGACGCGTTCACTTAACCGGAGAAGAATTCATGTCTGAGCGTTGCGGTAATTCATGCGATCACGACCACGTTGCCGAAGAAGTCCAGGAAACCGCGCGGGAAGCGCCGCAAGTCGACGAAAGCAGGAGAAGCTTCGTGTGCGGCGCGCTGGCGTCCGGCGGCGCGGCGGTTTCCGCCGCAACGATGACCATACCGTACGTTTCCACGGCGCAGGCGCAGGGTCTGGATCCGGTCAAGTCCGGCGTGCGCAACCACTACTACGTCGCCGCCACCGACAAGAGCGTGCACTGGGGTTACTTCAGCAAGAGGCTCAAGCCCATCGTGCAGATTGCCTCCGGCGACTTCGTCACCATCGAAGCGATTACCCACCATGCGTACGACGATTTCGAGCGCATGATCAAGGGCGATCCGGGTGTCGAGAGCATCTTCTACTGGGACAAGAATAAAAAGAACGTCGACCGGCGCGGCGCGGGGCCGATGGATGCATCGGTGCTGGGGCGTGGCGCGGGAGAAGGCTTCGGCGTACACGTCTGTACCGGTCCGGTGTACGTGAAAGGGGCGGAGTATGGCGATATTCTCGAAGTGCGCATCGTCGACGTCAGCCCGCGTCCGTGCGCGAATCCGGCTCACAAGGGGAAGAGCTTTGGCAGCAACGCCGCTGCGTGGTGGGGATTTCACTACAACGATCTGATCGAGGAGCCGAAGAAGCGCGAAGTCATCACCATCTACGAACTGGATTCGTCGAAGGAGCGCAACTGGGCAAAGGCGGTTTACAACTACCGCTGGGTGCCGCAGACGGACCCGTTCGGCGTGGTCCACAAGATCATCGACTATCCGGGCGTGCCGGTGGATCACAGCCTGGTGAAGGAAAACCACGGGATACTGAAGGACGTGCGCATTCCCGTGCGGCCACATTTCGGCGTGATCGGCCTGGCGCCAAAAGAAGCCGACATCGTGGATTCGATCCCACCCGGGCCGTTCGGCGGCAACATCGACAACTGGCGCATCGGCAAGGGCGCTACCATGTACTACCCGGTGCAGGTGGACGGCGCGCTGTTCTCCGTGGGCGACCCGCACGCTTCGCAGGGCGATTCCGAGCTGTGCGGCACCGCCATCGAATCGTCGCTGACCGGCACCTTTCAGCTGATCTTGCACAAGAAGGCGACGCTTGTCGGCTCCTCGCTCGATGACCTGAAATACCCGTTGCTCGAAACCCAGGACGAATGGGTCCTGCACGGCTTCAGCTTCGCCAATTATCTCGAGGAACTGGGTCCGGAGGCGCAGTCGAAGATCTATTCGAAATCCTCGATCGACCTGGCGATGCGCGACGCCTTCCGCAAGATGCGGCATTTCCTCATGACTACACAAGGACTGACGGAAGACGAGGCGATTTCGTTGATGACCGTGGGTGTGGACTTCGGCATCACCCAGGTGGTGGACGGAAACTGGGGCGTGCACGGCATCGTCAAGAAATCGCTGTTCGCCGGACGCACCGACTTTTGAGCGATCTCAACTAACAAAATATCACCACGAAGACACGAAGACACGAAGACACGAAGGTTCACGAAGAAGAACAACTTCTTGTTTCTAATATCGGGTATTGGCAGCAAAACGATCTGGCCGTGAATCATCGCTGAAACTTTATTTTCTTGCCCGTCTTCTTTTTGGTTTCCTTGTGTTCCTTCGTGTTCTTCGTGTATTCGCGGTGAGAAGTATGATTTTTCAGCGCGGTAAGCGCGGTTGCCTTACAGAGGCGGAAGCTTTACGCCGATCTGTTCCAGAATTCCCCTGGGCGCTCCGCCGGGAATCGGTTCGGGGAAGATGAGCGTCAGCTTGTCGCCGGAGACGCGGTAAAAGAAGTAATGCTCGGGGATGCTGACTTTCCTGCCCGTGGGCGGGATCGGATCCATTCCCGGCATGGCCCATATTGCGGTGTGGGTGCCGCCCTGGCGCCATTTGATCGCGTAATTACCCTGGCCGCGGTCCTCGATCCCGTCGTAGGCGTAGTTCCAGTCCGGGAACCCGGTGTAGAGCGCGGTGAGCATCTTCAGGAACTGGGGCTTGTCGAGCATGCGCGTCGCCGAGATGAACGTCAGCTCTCCGGACGCGGTTCCGGCGATCCTCCGGATGTCGTGCGTTTTCAGTCCCTCGACATAGGTCAGCAACACCGGCGGGATCGGCTTTGCCACGGCGTTTTTCCTCCCTGTTGTCGTTATCGATTTTGGTCAGTAAACAGCCGGAACGCCGAACAGTCTGGCGTGGAAATGCAGGAACAGCCAGTACAGAATCAAACCCGCAACAACTACTCCGATGTCGTTGATCAGCGGGCGCCTGAACTGCGACGGCCGCGCACCGCGGGCATTCTGCGAGGACATCGCATGAACCGCGTACAACCCGAAGGCGCCGAACAGGATCAGGCCGGTAAGATTGCCGTTGGCAAGCAGGTGCAGCAAGGCCCAAAGCGTGACGCTCCACAGCATGGGATGCGCCGTGAAGCGCCGGAAGTTGCTCGGGATGAACGCAGCCGCCAGCGAAATGAAGGCGAACGGCATGAACCATACCGCGGCGTAACGCCCCCATTCGGCCGGCGCCCACAAAAGCACCGGCTCGGACTTGCCGACGCCGATCACGATGAGTATGAAGCCGGCAACGGCCAGCAGCGAGTAAGCCGCCTTGTATCGCTTCTCGCCCAGACGCTGGATTGTTTTTTCGCGCGCGCTGCGGAAATCCGAGAAGATATGTACCCCGAAGAAAATGACCAGTCCAGCGATCAGCCAGTACATTATTCATTCTCCTTTCGTCGGTGTCGGGGCGGCTCAGAGAATCCGGTACTTCTCGAACACCTCGCGCAGCAGACGGCCCTGCCGCAGCTCGTCGCGCGTACGGCCCTCTCCCGCCACTTTCTCCTTTGCCTTTGCGAGAACTTCGGCGGCGCGTTCCTGCGGAATGACCACGACGCCATCCACGTCGCCGAACAAAATGTCGCCGTTACTCACTTTCACGCCGGCGCATTCGACCGGCCCGTCGCGCTGCACCATCCTGGCTCGGCCCTTGGTATCGAGCGGACCGATCCCGCCGTGGAAGACCGGGAAACGCATCTCGCGGATCTGCTTCACGTCGCGCACCAGGCCATCGGTGATGCAACCGGCCGCGCCCCGCGCCTGCGCCGCGGTGGACAGCAGTTCACCCCAGGGTGCAATTCTTTGAGTCGGGCCGTTGCAGGCGAGCACCGGCACGTCGCCGGGTTTGAGATCGTCCACCAGTGCGATTTCGACTTCGTAGGGATTTTCACCCTCGCGCACTTCGTAGGCGAGCATGTACAACCCGGTGCGGGCGCGTCCGGCCAGCACCAGGTTTTCGTCGAGCGGGCGGACGAACGGTCGCATCGCCTGGTTCATCAGGCCCAGAACGTCCATGACGTCCGAGAGCACCGCGGTACTCAGGCCGTGAAACTGATCGGGGTCGAAAGCCTTCATTTTTTCAGTGTATGCATCACGAGATCACGAACCATGATTGCCGCGCCGACAAGAAGCATGACCAGCCCGCACCAAACCAGCCACGTGCGCTTTTTCTCCACCTTGTTAAGCACCTCCAGCTTCACGCCCGCAACTTGAAGCCGCGGCGCGCCGACTTCCTCGAGCAGCAGCACATAGCTGCCGCTGTAGAGGATCTCCATCGGGTCGAGTGCGACGGAAACCGCGCCGTCGCCGGCCGCGCGGAAGCTGCGCTCGTAAATGCCGACATCACCTTGCAGCACGCTCACTTGATACTCGTTGTCCGGGTCTTTCGGAGACGCTCGGCTGCGCGCGACGTCGAAAGTGAAGCGGAAGCGGTAAAGGTTCAAGTCCGGCGTGAGTTCCAGCGCAACCGGCCGGTAACCCCGTCCTCCGCGCAAGCGCAGGATCGACCCATCGGGAAGTTCCCAACGATCTGCACGTTCGGTGAGCGTATGCGTTTCCGCGGTCTCGCCGCTCAGGTACTCGCAGTAGGCCAGATAAACGGGACCGAAGATAGCGCCGAGGACGATCAGCAGCACCGTGGCCGGGTTCACGCCGCTGCCACGGCGAACCGCGTCATTTCTTTTTCTTTTTCCACTTGCTTGCGCATTGAACCGGAGTGTTGCGGATCAGCATTTCCGCCGCCTTGGCGTTCGCCCAGTGGATGACCACGTGCTTGTCGCCGCTACGCTGGTTCACCAGCACCAGTTCCTTCGCGGCAGCCATATTTTCGCCTTCGACGACATCGCCGACCTGCGGACCCGGGTGCACCTTCCAGGAATACAGTCCGAAGGCGTCGGCGGGATCTCCGGGCGGCAACTGCACCACGAAAAAACCGCAGGTCGGATCGCTCCAGGTCACCGGGCCCTCTTGCGCCCGGGACTCCGCGCCCAGAAAGGACATCAGCACCAGCGCAGCCGCAAAGTATTTGATCTGCATATCGTTCTCCCTTTTATTTACCGGCATTCTTGTTAGGGACGGCTGCAGCGCCGCCCAAGGAGATTATCCGACAATTCCAAATTGAATTGGAGGCCGTTCGCGCAAGGGTGCAATCCCTGCGGGACAGCCAGGCAATCCGGTCTGTCGGCGCGTGCGCAGCCCGATGCAGTTCGCGTAGACTTGCGCTCGGCCGGGAACGCGAAGAACAAAAATGGACGCAACCATTCTCCTGATTTTCGCAGTCGTTTACCTGGGTATGATTCTGGGCGGCCTGCCTTTCCTGCAGTTGGACCGCACCGGCATCGCGCTGCTGGGCGCGATCGCTCTGATCGGCGTCGGCGCGCTGAGCCTCGGGGAGGCATGGGCAGCGGTGCACGCGCCCACTCTGATCCTGCTGTTCGCCTTCATGGTGGTGTCCGCGCAATTGCGCCTGGGCGGCTTCTATACCTGGGTGACGCACAAGACCGGCAACCTGCCGCTGCCGCCGGCACAACTGCTCGGCGCGTTGATTGTAATCGTCGCCGGCCTGTCCGCGGTGTTCAGCAACGACATCATCTGCCTGGCGATGGCGCCGGTGCTGATCGACGTGTGCCTGGCACGACGGCTCAATCCGGTTCCCTTTCTGCTCGCACTCGCCTGCAGCGCCAACGTTGGCTCTGCGCTAACGCTGATCGGCAACCCGCAGAACATGCTGATCGGCGAGAAGCTGCATTTGTCGTTTTCCGGCTATCTGCTGGAGGCAGCGATTCCGGTCGTGTTTGGGCTGGCGGTGGTCTGGGGGCTGATCGCGTGGCGCAGCCGCGGGTCGTGGGAACTCGAGCCGGCCGAGCCGGCCACCGCGGCGGTGCCGCCGCACCCGGAACCGCCGCCGCCGGTGGATCGCTGGCAAAGCGCCAAGGGCATCGCTGTCGCGGCAGCGGCGTTCCTGCTGTTCCTGTTCGCGCCGCTGCCGCGGGAAGTGGTGGCGCTCACCGCCGCCGGCGTGCTGATGATGAGCCGCAAGCTGCATTCGCACAAGATGCTCGGGCTGGTGGATTGGCAGTTGCTGGTGCTGTTCGTCGGCTTGTTCGTGGTGAATCACGCGCTGGACAAGACCGGAGTCACCGCGCAGGCGGTCGGGCGCCTGGCGGCGCTGGGTGTGGACCTGCATCAGCCGGGCCCGTTGTTCGTCGCCGCCTTCCTCCTTTCCAACGTCGTTTCCAACGTGCCGGCGGTGATGCTGCTGCTGCCGGTGGCCACACACGAACTGGCGGGGTTGTTGCTGGCGCTGGCGAGCACGCTGGCGGGGAACCTGCTGATCGTCGGCAGCATCGCCAACATCATCGTTGTGGACGCCGCGGCGCGGCGCGGCATCCGCATAGAC
>DASQOP010000148.1:0-9758 GCA_035644415.1 Burkholderiales bacterium | reverse complement strand
CGAAGGCGCCGGCGATCACCGAGATCGTGCCGTCGTACTCGGTGCGCGTGACGCGCCGCCCGCCGTGCTCGCAGGTGACGAGCCGCCCCTGCCGGTCGCGCGTGTTGCCGTTGGCGAAGTTGGAAGGCCGGCGAAAAATGCTCACGGCGCCGGTTTCTTCCTCCCACTTCATGATCCGGTTGTTGGGGATGTCGCTCCATAGCAGATAACGCCCGTCACCGAACCACACCGGTCCCTCGCTCCAGCGAAAGCCGTGGGCGATCCGCTCGACCGCCGCGAGATTGAGGCGGTACCTGGCGAAGCTCTGGTCGATGATCTGGACTGCGGAATCCGGGTAGCGCTGGCTGGGCTGCCAGGGCGTATCGGCAGCATCTTTGGGTTCAGTGTTCTCAGATGGCATAGATGTTCCGGTTCCGTGGAGAGTTTTCGTGCAGTTTACAGCGCGGCAGCCCGCAGCAACCACCCGCGGGCAACCGAGAGAGGTCGTCCGGAAGAAACTGCGGCACAGTGATCCGGTAATATCCGTCAAACATTCTTGCAGACGAAAATCGACAAGATGACTCCACTTGAAAAGACTGTTCTCCCTGACGGCATACGCTCCCGGTTCGTGAACGACATCAATGGTCTCAACATGCACGTGCTGGAGGCCGGGTTCGAAGTCAGTAACCGGCCCTGCGTGCTGCTGCTGCACGGCTTTCCGGAGCTTGCGTATAGCTGGAGGAAGGTGATGCTGCCGCTGGCTCAGGCGGGCTTTCACGTGGTCGCGCCGGACCAGCGCGGCTATGGGCGCACCACCGGTTGGGACGGCGACTACGGTGGCGACGTCGGTTCCTTCCGCATGCTCAACCTGGTCAGGGATGCGCTTGGGCTGGTCTCCGCGCTCGGATACCGCAGTGTGAAGGCGGTAGTCGGGCACGACTTCGGCTCTCCGGTCGCGGCCTGGTGTTCACTGCTGCGGCCGGACGTGTTCCGCTCGGTGGTGCTGATGAGCGCGCCGTTCGCGGGCCCGCCGGCGTTACCGTTCAACACTGATAACGATGCAGCGAAGCCGTCCGCCGCCGACATCCACGAGGAACTGGCGGCACTGCGCCGCCCGCGCAAGCATTACCAGTGGTACTACTCCACGCCCGAGGCCAACGACGACATGTGGAGATGTCCACAGGGTGTTCACGCCTTCCTGCGCGCCTACTACCACCACAAGAGTGCGGACTGGAGGAACAACAGACCCTTTCCGCTCAAGTCTTGGAGCGCAGGCGAACTGGAGAAAATGCCGACCTACTACATCATGGATCTGGACAAGGGGATGGCGGAGACCGTGGCGCCCCAGATGCCCTCCAGTTCCGAGATTGCGACGAACAAATGGCTTCCCGACGAGGAGCTCGCCGTGTACAGCGCGGAGTACCGCAGGAACGGGTTCCAGGGCGGACTGCAGTGGTATCGGTGCATGACCGGAAGCCAATACATCGCCGAACTTCAGACGTTCTCAGGCCGCACAATCGATGTGCCGTCGATGTTCATCGCCGGCAAAAGCGACTGGGGCAGCCACCAGGTGCCCGGTGCGCTGGAGAAAATGCAGAACAGCGCATGCACGCAAATGCGCGGCTGCCATCTGCTCGACGGTGCAGGACACTGGGTGCAGCAGGAGCAGCCGGAGCAAGTGAGCACTTCGCTGATCCGGTTTCTGCAAAGCGCACACTGACCCCCTGATTCCTCTAATCTAGCCTTCGGCGAGCCCTTTTCGTTTCAGGCCGGGCGCAAATCGCGGTACGTCACGGCCGTGAAGTCATTCCCCGGCCGCCCGCACTTTCTCTGCGTGGAGCCTAGAAGGGAGGAAGTAGCCGACTACTCGGTACAATGGGCAACCAGACATGCACGCAAAAACTCATGAGCCAACATCAAAAATTTGAACTGTCGGTACCGGTGAGCGAGATCGATCATGCGCTCGGGCCGGCGCACGCCCCCGTCACGCTGGTCGAATACGGCGATTTCGAGTGTCCAATTTGCAAGCAGGCCGCGCCGGCAGTGAAGCTGATGCTGAAGCATTTCTCCGGCAGGCTGCGCGTGGTCTTCCGCCATTTCCCGCAGGAAGAAGTGCATCCTCATGCCTTGCAGGCCGCGCTCGCCGCGGAGGCGGCGGGCGGCCAGGGCAAGTTCTGGCTCATGCACGACCTCCTGTTCGAAAATCAGAGCCACCTGAAATCCCAGCACCTGCGCAGCTACGCCGAACAGCTCGAACTCGACATGGTGCGCTTCGACGCCGACATGGAAGACGAGCTCTATCTGCAGCGCATCCGCGAGCACACCGAAGGCGGCGTGCTGAGCGGTGTGCGCGCCACGCCCACGTTCTTCATCAATGGATGGATTCACGACGCGTCCTTTGGCATGCAATCCCTGATGGACGGCATCGATGCCGCCTTGCGCACGGTGCCGCCGTCGCACAAGTAGCCAAACCAAAACCGCCGGATCGCTAGCCATGCCAGCTCAATGCACCCATCTGAACCTCGTGAAGACCGGCCGGCCGAACAGCGACGGCTGCGAGGAATGCCTCGCCACGGGCGACACCTGGGTGCATCTGCGCCTGTGCCGCACCTGCGGCCACGTCGGTTGCTGCGACAGCTCGAGGAACAAGCACGCCACCAAACACTTCCACGCAACCCGGCATCCGATCATCACCTCGCTGGAACCGGGCGAGGACTGGAGCTGGTGCTACGTCGATGAACTGGAATTGCTGCTGGAGTGAACCAGGAGATAGCGATGGTCAGCGAACTCTATGAAAAGCGCCGCGAGCAGATGTTTCCCAAGCTCACGGCAATGCAGATTTCCCGCCTCGAAGCGCATGGGCGGCGTCTGCGAACGCAGGCCGGCAAGGTGCTGGTCGAGCCGGGCCAGCGCCATCACGACCTGTTCGTCGTACTGGCCGGCAGCCTGGAGATCGGGCTTCCCGGCATGCGCGGGGAGGAACTGGTGACCGTCCTGCTGCCGGGTGATTTCGCCGGGGAAATGAGCACGCTGCGCGGCGTGCCGGGTTTCACCCGCATTCGCGTGCGGGACTCGGGAGAAGTTCTCGCGATCAGCGAGGAGAACCTGCGCAACGTAGTGCAGACGGATGCGGAAATCAGCGAGACTCTGATGCGTGCCTTCATCCTGCGGCGCATGGGACTGGTGGCATCGGGACAAAGCGAAGCGATGCTGCTCGGCTCGCGCCATTCAGCCAGCACGCTGCGGCTGCGCGAATTCCTGACGCGCAACAGCTATCCCTATGTCAGCGTCGATGTCGAAGCCGACAGCGGCGTCCAGGCCCTGCTCGAACGCTTCCAGGTTTCGGTGAACGAGATTCCCGTGCTCATCGGCCGCTGCGGACGGGTGTTCAGGAATCCAAGCATCGAGGAAGTCGCCGATTTTCTGCAGATGAATCCGACCATCGACGATACCAGGGTCCACGACCTGGTCGTGGTCGGGGCCGGCCCGGCGGGACTTGCCGCCGCGGTCTATGCGGCGTCGGAGGGGCTCGACGTGCTGGTGGTCGAAGCGAACGCACCGGGCGGCCAGGCCGGGACCAGCTCCAGGATCGAGAACTATCTCGGCTTTCCCACCGGAATCTCGGGCATGGCGTTGGCCGGCCGCGCGCTGGTGCAATCGCAGAAGTTCGGGGCGAAAGTAAGCGTCGCCTGTCATGCCACGCGCCTGCGCTGCGATCGCCGGCCGTATTCTCTGGAACTCTCGGACGGTCGCGCCGTGCAAGCCAGTACCGTCATCGTCGCAACGGGAGCGAAGTATCGCGAGCTGGCCATTGCAGACCTGCCGAAGTTCATCGGGGCGGGTGTCTATTACGCCGCCACGCATCTCGAAGCGAAACTGTGCGAAGGTGAGGAAATTGTCGTCGTCGGCGGCGGCAATTCCGCGGGCCAGGCCGCGGTCTTTCTCGCCGGCGCCTGCCGCCACGTGCATATCCTGGTCCGCTCGGGCGGCCTGGCCGACAGCATGTCGCGCTACCTGATCCGGCGCATCGAGGAAAACCCGCGGATCACGCTGCATACCCGCACCCAGATCATGGCGCTCGAGGGCAATGAACATCTGGAGCGCATCGGCTGGCGCAACGATGCCACGGGCCAGGTCGAGAATCGCGACATCGGCAACGTCTTCCTGATGACCGGAGCCGTGCCGAATACCGCCTGGCTGGAAGGCTGCGTGGCGCTAGACAACAAGGAATTCGTGCGCACGGGATCGGAGTTGCAGGCCGAAGACCTGACCGCGGCGGGCTGGCTGCTACCGCGACCGCCGCACCTGCTGGAGACCAGCCTGCCGGGCGTGTTCGCGGTGGGCGACGTGCGTTCCGGCAGCGTGAAGCGCATCGCGTCTGCGGTGGGTGAAGGATCGATCTGCGTGCAGTTCGTACACCGCGCACTGCGGGAGATTTCGGTGCCGGCGCGGCAGATGGCGGCGGCGTAGCCGCAGAGGAAAGAGACAACACGCCGTATGGCTTGTTGCAGTGGAGGCTAACTTTCAAGTTATGCCGGAACTACAACACGCCGCAGTCAAAAGCTAAAAGAGGAAAGTAAAAGCAGCGCTGGGTGCTGTCGCGCGGGGGCCGGGCAAACAGGCCTTACGAAGACGTAAGGTACTATTTGACCGAACCGCAATGCCAGATTCCCCTCTGCCGAGCCTCATGGATACCCAGATAGTCAAGCGCTACCTGCCGTGGGTAGTCGCCACGGCCTTGTTCATGGAGCAGCTCGATTCCACCATCGTGAACACGGCCATCCCGGCCATGGCCACGAGCCTGCAGGTGGCGCCCCTCAGTCTCAAGGCGGTCGTCACCAGCTACATCCTGAGTCTGGCCGTTTGCATTCCAATCAGCGGCTGGATGGCCGACCGCTTCGGCACACGGCGCGTGTTTGCGATTGCCGTGGCGCTATTCACCCTTTCTTCGATTCTCTGCGGCTTGTCCGTGAACGTCCCCATGCTGGTCGCTGCACGCACGCTGCAGGGCGTCGGGGCGGCAATGATGATGCCCGTCGGCAGGCTCGCGATCATCCGGACCTACCCGAAATCCGAGCTGCTGATGGCGATGAACTTCGTCATCATCCCGGCGCTGATCGGCCCGCTGCTCGGTCCGACCGTCGGCGGCCTGATCGTGCACTGGCTGTCGTGGCGGGAAATATTCTTCGTCAACATACCGGTGGGCCTGGCGGCGCTCTATCTCATTCATCGCTACATGCCCGATTACCGCGGCGAGTCTACGCGACCTCTGGACCTGGTGGGACTGGTCCTGTTCGGCAGCGGCATGGCGCTTCTGTCGTGGCTGCTGGAGATATTCGGCGAGCATCACATCGATGCGACTTCGGCGGCCTTTGTGTCTCTGATCTCCGTTGCACTGCTGGCCGCCTATGTCTTTCATGCCCGTCAGGCGAAGTATCCGTTGCTTCGCCTTGGTCTTTTCCGGGTCCGCACGTTCCGGGTGTCCGTCGCCGGCGGGTTCATTACCCGGCTGGGCGTCGGCGGACTTCCCTTCCTGCTTCCGCTTCTTTACCAGATCGGCATGGGCCTGCCCGCCTGGCAGTCGGGCTTGCTGATGATGCCAACCGCGGCGGCCGCCATGGGAATGAAGCTCATTGCGCCCAAAGTTCTCGGCCGCCATGGATTCAGGCAGGTACTGGTGGTGAACACGCTCATGATTGGCCTGACCATCTGCCTGTTTTCCCTGGTGACTCCGTCCAGCCCGATTACTTTGATCGTCGGCCTGAGCCTGGCTGTCGGCTTCTTCAACTCTCTGCAATTTTCCGCCATGAATTCGATGGCGTATGCCGACACCGAGGCGCGCGATTCGAGCATGGCCAGCACCATCGCCAGTTCGATGCAGCAACTCTCGATGTCTTTCGGCCTGGCTTGCGGCTCGTTGATCGCCGCCTGGTACCTGGGCGACGCACCACAAACAGACGGCGCCGCCGTCACCAGCGCCCTGCACTATGCGTTCCTCACGCTGGGCGTGCTGACGGCTTTGTCATCGCTATCCTTTTGGACATTACACGCCGAGGATGGCGCCAATGTCAGCCGGGGCGCGCTCAGCGAGGCGCCTTGAGAGACAAGGTACGAGGAACGAGGAATGAGAAATGAGAAATGAGAAATGAGAAATGAGAAAAGTCTAGCCGGTCCCTTTCCCCTTTCCCCTTCACCTTTCGCCTTTCCTCTTTCACCTTTTCCCTTTCACCTTTTCCCTTTACCCTTGCCCCTTTCCGGGAGGAAAGAAATGGGCCGATTCGCAGAATACGAACAATACGATGCGCTGGGTCTCGCGGATCTGGTGCGACGCAAGGAGGTCACGCCCTCCGAGTTGCTTGAAGCGGCGATCGAGCGGGTCGAGGCGCGCAATCCGGCAGTCAACGCCGTAGTCATGAAACTCTACGACTACGGCAAGAAGGCGATCGCCGAGAGCCTTCCCGACGGACCGTTCCGCGGCGTGCCCTTGCTGATGAAGGATCTCACCTCACCGGTTGCGGGTGTCCGGATGACGCGCGGCTCGAAGTTCTTCGCCGACACGCCGCCTTCACCTGCCGACAGCGAGCACGTGAAGCGCCTGAAGCGGGCAGGGCTCGTCATCTTCGGACGGACCAACACTTGCGAACTCGGTCTCTCGCTGACCTGCGAGCCGCAACTCCACGGTCCGACGCGCAATCCCTGGAACGTCGCACATATCTCCGGAGGCTCGAGCGGCGGTGCAGCTGCGGCCGTCGCGGCCCGCATGTTGCCGATCGCGCACGCCTCTGACGGGTTCGGCTCGATCCGAGCGCCCGCGGCATGCTGCGGACTGGTCGGCCTCAAACCGACGCGCAGCCGCAACACCTTCGCTCCATTCGCCGGCGAAGGACTGGGCGGTGTTTCGACCGAACACGCGGTAAGCCTCACCGTGCGTGATTCCGCCGCGCTGCTGGACGCGACGCGCGGCCCCGGTCCGGGTGATCCCTATGTCGCGCCCGCGCCCGTGGAACCCTATCTCAAGGAAGTCGGTGCGAACCCCGGCGAGCTGCGCATCGCGTGGACAAAGAGGGCGCCCAACGGTGCCCGGATCGAAGCGGAGTGCCTGCGCCTGCTCGCCGAGACTGTGGAACTGTGCGCCGATCTCGGCCACCACGTCGAGGAACGCGATCCGGAGATCGATGGCGCGGCGGTCGTGCCGACCTTTCTCACGCTGGCGTCGGCGAACACCGTCGTGAATCTCGCCAGCCATCCGGCTGCCGGACGCCCGGCACGCGAAGCTGAAGTGGAGCGCATCACCTGGCTGACCGCGAAGATGGGCGAGAAAATCAGCGCCCCCGACTACGTTCGCGCAACGCAAACGGCGCATCGCCTCGGACGGCAGATGGCGGCCTTCCACTCGGAATGGGACGTGCTGCTGACGCCGGGACTGGCTTCGCCCGCGGTGAAGCTCGGCTGGCTCGACATGATGATGGACGACGTGGATGAATACTGGCGGCGGGTGTTTGCGTTCTCTCCCTTCACCGTCTGGTTCAACCTCACCGGCCAGCCCGGATTGATGCTTCCGCTCGGCCAGACCTCAGGCGGGCTGCCGCTCGCGGTACAGCTCGTCGCGCCTTACGGCGGCGAGGCGACGCTCTTCCGCCTCGGTGCACAGCTCGAAGCGGCGCGCCCCTGGTTCGGACGCAAGCCGGCGCTCGCGTCCTGAGCAGTGCGCAGAATCGATGGCTAAAGTCCTGCGGCCAGCTCCCGCGTGAGCTGCGCGGCCGGTATCTCCTTGCAGCCGCTGGCGTTCTGTCCGGACCAGAGCGGCGAGAAATCACCCGAGCCTTCGGCTTCCGCTTTGGCGCGCAAGGGGGCGATGGCCGAGGTCGCCAGCGGAAACGCCGGCGCCGCGCTGTTGATGGGGCCGAGCTCTTTCATGACGTAGTTCATGATTCCCCGCGCAGGCCGGCCCGTGAACAGGTTCGTGAGCGCCGTGTGGCGCGCGGCTTTGCTTTTCAGCGCCGCGCGATGCACCGCACTGATGGTGGCTTCCGGGCACAACAGGAAAGCGGTTCCGATCTGCACGCCGGCTGCGCCCAGTTCCATGGCCGCCGCCACGCCTTGCGCATCCACGATGCCGCCCGCAGCTATGACCGGCAGCTTCACCGCGCGCACCACCTGCGGCAGCAACGCAAACGTTCCGGCCTGCGTGGTCAGATCATCCGACAGGAACATGCCGCGATGCCCGCCCGCCTCCACCCCTTGGGCAACGATGGCGTCAACCCCGTGCGCTTCGAGCCAGAGCGCCTCGTCGACGGTGGTCGCCGAGGACAGTATTTTCGCGCCCAGGCGTTTCACCCGCACCAGCAGTTCCTTTGGCGGCAACCCGAAATGAAAGCTCACCACCGCGGGCCTGATTTCATCCAGCACGTCGGCAGCCTCGCCGCTGAAGGGCGCACGGCCCGGTCCGGCGGGAATTTTTTCCGGATCGATTCCGTACTTCCTGTAGTAAGGCAACAACGCCGCACGCCAGGCCGATTCGCGCTCCGTGCTGGGCACGGGTGGCACGTGGCAGAAGAAGTTTACGTTGAAAGGTCCCCCGGTCCCCGCCTTGATCGCCGCGAGTTCGCCGCGCATCGCGTCAATGCCGAGCGTGGCGCAGCCGATCGAGCCGAGAGCGCCGGCATTGGAGACTGCCACCGCCAGCGCGTGGCCCTGCGCGCCCGCCATGGGCGCCTGGATGATCGGCAACTCGATGCCGAGGAGTTCGGACAGTTTCATCGTTTCGTATTCGCCGCGACCTCGCGCGGCGCCTTCTCGCTTTCGCGCTCCGCTGAAGCCAGATTTTCCCGCACATTGGAAACGAGCTCGATCGAACGCAGACGCGCCGGCTGATCGTGAACGTGTGCGGTGATCATCAGTTCGTCCGGCCGCGTGGATTCGATGAAGGCCGCAAGACCGCGCTGGACCGTCTCTGGCGAGCCCACGAACGACACGGCGAGCGAACGTTCGACCATTGCCTTCTCCGCGGGAGACCAGTAAGAATCGATGTCGTCGATCGGCGGCGGCACCTGTCCCGGTGACCCGCGCCTGAGATTGATGAACGATTGCTGTTGCGAGGTAAACTGCCGGCGCGCTTCCGCGTCGCTATCGGCGGCGAGCACGTTCGCGCCGAGCATGACGTAAGCACGGTCCAACTGTCTGGAGGGCTGGAAGCGGGTGCGGTAGATTTCGAGCGCCTGTTTCATCAGGTCGGGCGCGAAATGCGAGGCGAAAGCGAACGGCAATCCGAGCATGGCCGCGAGTTGCGCGCTGAACAGGCTCGAACCCAGCAACCAGATCGGCACCTCCAGACCCGCACCCGGCACCGCGCGAACGTGCTGTCCCGGTTGTGCCGCGGCGAAATAACTCTGCAGTTCCAGCACGTCCTGCGGGAACTGCTCCGCGCTGTCCTCCATCGTGCGGCGAAGCGCCTGCGCCGTCAACATGTCGGTACCGGGCGCCCGGCCCAGGCCCAGGTCGATGCGCCCCGGATACAGTGAGGCGAGCGTACCGAACTGCTCGGCGATCACCAGGGGCGAGTGATTCGGTAGCATGATGCCGCCGGAGCCCACACGGATGGTCCTGGTGCCGCCGGCCACGTGGGCAATGACGATCGCGGTCGCGGCGCTGGCGATCCCCGGCATGTTGTGATGCTCCGCGAGCCAGTAGCGCTTGTACCCCAGCTTGTCGGCGCGCTGCGCCAGCGCAAGCGTGTTGCGCAATGCCTCGGACGCGGTCGCGCCCCTGGGGATCGGTGA
>DASQOP010000147.1:0-3251 GCA_035644415.1 Burkholderiales bacterium | reverse complement strand
CCGAAACGGTCAACTGGGGCCTGGCCTCGGCGCTGGGCGCGGTGCTGCTGCTCGCCACCCTGCTGCTCGCCGCCGTCTACGGAAAACTGGTCCATGGCCAGCAAGTCACAGGAGGAATGAAGAATTGAGCGGCAACCCTTCGCCCCGCACGCCCAGCCAGCGCATCGCGTGGACCACGACCATTGTTGCTTCCACGCTGGTGTTCATCTTCCTGATGGCGCCAATCCTGGCGATCATGCCGCTGTCCTTCAGCTCCGGCTCCTACCTGACCTATCCGCTGCCGGGCCTCTCCCTGCGCTGGTACGAGGACTTCATCAGTTCCCCGCGCTGGATGATGTCGCTGAAGAACAGCATGATCATCGGCGTCGCCTCGACCGTGCTGTCCATGGTGCTCGGCACGCTAGCCGCGCTGGGTCTGACGCAGTGGAAGAGCAAGTTCAAGCCGCTCGTGCTGGCGGTCGTGCTGTCGCCGGTCGTCGTGCCGGGCGTCATCACCGCGGTCGGCCTGTACTTCTTCTTCGCCCCGATCGGGCTTACCGGCAGTTACCTGGGTTTGATCCTAGCGCACACCGCGCTGGCGACGCCCTTTGTGGTGATCCCGGTCAGCGCGACGCTGCAAAGCTTCGACATGAACCTGGCGCGCGCCGCAGCCTCGCTCGGCGCCTCGCCGCTCTACGCCTTCCGCCGAGTGATCCTGCCGCTGATCCTGCCCGGCTTGGCGTCGGGCGCGCTGTTCGCCTTTGCGACCAGCTTCGATGAGGTGGTGATCGTGCTGTTCATGGCCGGGCCGGAACAGCGCACCCTGCCCCGCGAGATGTTCAGCGGCATCCGCGAGAACATCAGCCCGACCATCACCGCGGCGGCGGTGATCCTGACGACAGTGTCAGTAATCCTGCTCGCCACCATGGAAGGCTTGCGCCGCCGCAACGAGCGGCTGAAACGCAACAACGCTTGACCGGCGTCCTTATCCCTTGCGGCGGACCGGGAGCACCGTCCGTCCGCTGGCTCTTCTCCTGAAAGCTGTTGAGCGTTCCCAATCCGCGAGCCGCCATCTTGATCAGAGAGCCACATTCAAGCTTGGCGTCTTGAGCATCCGGATCGCAAGCGTACCGCCCGCGGTACTTTTCCAGAGTTGTTTAGAGCATCAGATCGGCGTGCTGTTGGACTGGCACCGCGTGATGCACGAAATCGAGTATCTGGTGAAAGGTTTCTTGCGCGTTGTTCTCGAGAGTAACGTCATGCCCTGCATTCTTGGCGATCAGCTGTCGAAATCGCGTGAATTGGCACCCAAGAATAGCTTTCGGGCATGTTCGGTCGCCTGCTTGCGTTGACGATGTCGCGTCGTCCGCTGCGCTCGCGTCGCGATGAGATGCACCCGCCGAAGCCACCTTGTTGGATCGGGCGATGACGATCAGTAGCCGGCAGCCAGCCCGGTGTTGCGGCGCGGGTCGTTCGCCCCGTAGAAGCGATTGTTGCCGACCGGCTTGCCCGTCAGCGACGGCGCGCCGATGATGATTACCGCCAGGTGGTTGGCCGGTTGCGGCGGACCGAACTTGTGGCCCTTGCCCTCCAGGATCTTGCGGGTGTCCGGCGACAGCGCGTAATTCTCCAGATTGGTCAGGTCCGGGAGCCACTGCTGGTGGAAGCGCGGCATATCGGCGGCTTCCTGCGCGTTCATGTCGTAATCGATGGCGTTGATCATCGTCTGCAGCACGGCCGTGATGATGCGGCTCCCGCCCGGGGTGCCCACCACGATCACCGGCTTGCCGTCCTTGGTGACGATGGTCGGGCTCATGGAGGACAGCGGACGCTTGCCGGGCGCGATGGCGTTCGCCTCGCCCTGTACCAGGCCATAGAGGTTCGGTACGCCGATCTTGGCGGTGAAGTCGTCCATTTCATCGTTCAGAAGCACGCCGGTCTTGGCCGCCGTCACCTGGGCCCCAAACCAGTCGTTCAGTGTGTAGGTGACCGACACCGCGTTGCCGTCCTTGTCGGCGATCGAATAGTGCGTGGTGTTGCTGCCCTCATGCGGCTCGACGCCCGGTTTGATGTCCTTGGACACGGCCGCCTGTTTCGGGTCGATCACGGCACGGATCCTGGCCGCGTAATTCTTGTCGAGCAGGCGGTCGAGCGGGTTTTTCACGAAGTCCGGGTCGCCGAGATAGCTGTTGCGGTCGACATAGGCGTGGCGCATGGCTTCGATCTGGTAGTGCACGGCCTCAGCGGAGTGGTAGCCCAGCTCCTTGAGCGGATAGCCCTCCAGCACGTTCAGGATCTCGCAGATGATCACGCCGCCCGAGCTTGGCGGCGGCGCGGAGACCACGTGGTAGCCGCGGTAGTCGCATTCGACGGGTGCCAGCTCACGGGTCTTGTAGCCGTCCAGGTCCTCCTGCGTGATCAGGCCTTTGCCGGCCTGGCTCGATGCCACGATGGCACTGCCGACCCAGCCCTTGTAGAAGCCGTCGGTGCCCCGCTTGCTGATTTCGCGCAAGGTCTCGGCGAGCTCATGCTGCACGAGCTTCTCGCCTACCTGGAACGGCTTGCCGTTGTTGAGGAAGATGGCGGCTGACGCAGGATCCTCCTGAAAATCCTTGGTCGCCGTGAGCAGCATGTCGACGTCGCCCTGGTCGAGTGCGAAGCCATCCTCGGCCAGTTGGAGGGCCGGCGCGATCAGATCCGCGCGCTTCATGGTGCCGTACTTCTCCCTGGCGTATTCCATGCCGGAAACGCTGCCGGGCACGCCGACGGCGAGGTGCCCTTTGGTGGACAGGCCCTTGATGACGTTGCCGTCCTTGTCGAGGTACATGTTGGCGGTGGCGCCCTTGGGCGCCGTCTCGCGGAAATCCAGGAACGTCTTGCGGCCATCGGCAAGCTGGATGGTCATGAATCCACCGCCGCCCAAATTGCCGGCCGCCGGATAGACCACGGCGAGCGCATACCCAACCGCTACCGCCGCGTCGACCGCATTGCCGCCGCGCTTGAGCACATCCACACCCACCATCGTGGCCAAGTGCTGGGCGGAAACCACCATCCCGTTTTCGGCGGTGACGGGCGCCACGGACGCCGCGTGGCCGGGCGCGAAGGCCGTGATGCTGATCGACGTGATCGCGGCGACCATCCACCGCACGCCTGTTCTGGGGTTTTGCATGGGAGCTCCTCGGAAACGCCGGCCTTCGCAGCCTAGGTTGCTATTGAAGACATAGGTCTATCAGGGCGCGCGCCCGCGCACCATGGGGTCATCACCGTTCGGC
>DASQOP010000146.1:0-14417 GCA_035644415.1 Burkholderiales bacterium | reverse complement strand
CAGGCCGCCTCCGGCGCCGGCGCCCAGAACATGCGCGAGCTGGTGTCACAGATGGGCTACATCCATGGCGCCGCAAAATCGCTGCTCGAAGATCCGGCCTCCTCGATTCTGGAAATCGACCGCAAGGTGAGCGACGCGCTGCGCAGCCGCGCATTGCCGAGCGAGCACTTCGGGCTGCCGCTGGCAGGCAGCCTGATACCGTGGATCGACAAGGACCTTGGCAACGGTCAGAGCCGCGAGGAGTGGAAAGCGCAGGCGGAGGGCAACAAGATCCTGGGACGCGAAGCCAATCCGGTCCCGATCGACGGCGTGTGCGTGCGCATCGGCGCCATGCGCTGCCACAGCCAGGCGCTCACCATCAAGCTGACGAAGGAGCTGCCACTCGAAGAAATCGAAGGGCTGCTGGCATCAGCCAATCAGTGGGTGAAGGTGGTGCCCAATCAGCGTGAGGCTTCGATGCGGGAGTTGACGCCAGCGGCGGTCACCGGCACGCTCATGGTGCCGATCGGGCGATTGCGCAAACTGCCGATGGGCGGCGAGTACCTGGCTGCATTTACCGTGGGCGACCAGTTGCTGTGGGGAGCGGCGGAACCGCTGCGTCGCATGCTGCGAATCCTGCTCGAGCAGTAATGGTTCGCCTCGGTGGGTCCCCGGGGGATACCTCAAATTTGATCGAAAAAGTCTTGGGTTACCGGAGAATGTAAGAGGAAAGTTGAGCTTGCATCTCTAAATCCATGATGTTATTTTAATTACCCTTTATACAAAAACGATCAGGGTGGGCGCCTTGGGCATAACGTCTCTTCGCGCATGGATCCTCGCCGCGTCGTTGCTCGCTGTCTCTGCAGTAGCGCACGGAGCAGGTTTGGGCAAGCTCAACGTCACGTCGGCGCTCGGTGAACCGCTCGATGCGGAGATCGAGCTGTTCGTCGAGAAAAAAGAAATCAGTTCGCTCGCTGCGCGTCTCGCCACTCCGGAGGCGTTCGGTCGCGCCGGCCTGCTTTACTCGAACGCGCTCGACAAGGCCAAGGTCAGCATCGAAAAACGCGCGAACGGCGAGCCCTACCTGCGGCTGACGACCACTCAACCGGTCAACGAGCCCTTCGTCGATTTGCTGGTGGAATTGTCCTGGTCTTCCGGGAGGATCAGCCGCGAGTTCACTGCGCTGCTCGATCCCCCATCGTTGATCGCCGAACGTGCCCGGCAGAAGGCCGCCGAAGCCCAGGTACGCGCTTCCCCACCCAAGCCGGAGCCACAGCCCGAGCCGATTCCCGAACCGCCAGCACAAGCGCCCGCTGCTGCAGCGCCTGCTCCGGAAGCCGCACCTGCCGTGGAATCTCCTGCAGCGGCGCAGGCGCCGGCGAAGACCGAGGCGCCCGCAGTCACCGAGCCCGCCCCATCGGCACCGGTAGAAACCATCGGCGGGCCGATGGCGACCTTCCTCACCGAATCGAATATCAACAGCACCTCCCGCAGCAGCGCTGCAACAAGCGCTGCAACTGGCGACAGCTATGGCCCGGTGACGCGTGGCGATACGCTGGCCAAGATCGCGCTTGCCACCAAGCCTGCGGGCGTGAGCGTGGAACAAATGCTGGTGCTGCTGTTGCGGGGCAATCCGGATGCCTTCACCGGCAAGAACATGAACCGGCTGAAGACCGGAAAGATCATCAAGCTGCCGCCGCCGGATCAGTACGGCAGCGTCGCGCAGGCCGACGCGCGCAAGGAAGTACTGGTGCAGGCACGCGACTGGCATGCATACCGCGAGCAACTGGCGGCCAAGGCGGGCGAAGCGAAGCCGGCCGCAGAGCCACCCCAGCAGGCGGCCGCCGGGAAAATTACGGCGAAGGTTGAGGATCAGGCCGCCGCAGCGAACCAACAACCGAAGGAAGTGCTGAAGCTTTCGCAAGGCGAACCGGCGGCGGCGGCCGCGGCTCCCGCCGGAGACGCGAAGGCAGGCCAGGGTCAGGCCCGCGTGCGCGCGCTGGAAGAGGAACTGGTGGCACGCGACAAAGCAGTCAAGGATGCCAACGAACGCGTAAGCAAGCTCGAAAAGACCATCAAGGACCTGCAGGCCCTGCTGGAGATCAAGAACAAGGGCATGGCCGACCTGCAGAAGCCGGCTGCCCCGCCTCCGGCTGCGGCCACAACCCCGGCACAACCGGCGCCGGCTCAACCGGCGCCCAAGCCGGCCGCGAAGCCGGAAACGCATGCGACTGTGCCCGTTGCGCCCGCATCAGCACCCGAGGCCAAACCGGCTCCGGCCCAGGCGCCGGTGGCTCCGGCAACGCCGCAACCGAAAATCGAGACCGCGCCGCCGTCCCAACCCGCTCCGCCACCGAAGCCCGCGCCCAAATCCGCGCCGCCACCGGCACCCGAGCCCAGCCTGTTGGATCGGGTGTTGGAGCAACCCGCCTATCTCGGCGCCGGACTCGGTGTGCTGGTACTGATCGGTGCGCTCGCGGTGCGTGCCGTCAAACGCCGCCGGGAATCGAAGGCCGAAGCCGAAGAAGCTGGCCCTGCGCCGGTAGTCGGCGCTGCAGCCCCGTCGTCGCCCGCGTTCAACAGCACTGACACCGACCTGAGCGCGGCCAGCGCGCGCGCGGCAAGCGACATCGCCGAGGAAGTCGATCCGGTCGCGGAGGCGGAGATTTTCCTTGCCTACGGCCGTGATGCCCAGGCCGAGGATCTGCTGAAGGAAGCGCTCGCGGCATCTCCCACGCGCTACGAAATCCACCTCAAGCTGCTGCAGATTTATGCCAATCGCAAAGACACGAACGCGTTCGAACAGCTGGCGCGCGAATTGCAGAAAGGAACCGGCGGCAGCGGATATCTATGGGACCAGGCCGTCACGCTGGGATACCAGATCGATCCGGACAACCCGCGTTACGCAGCCGGCCGGCCCAGCGGCGGCGAAACCGCTGCGGTAGCGGCAGTTGCCGCAGGCGGAGCCGCCGATAATGTCGATTTCAACGTCGGCTTCGAAGACCCGAACGCGACCACCGCGACCGACATCGATCTCGGCGACGACGGCAGAAAGTTGGACAGGACCCAGGTCATCGACCCCTCGACGCTCGAGTCTCATAAGGACAGCACCATTCTGGAACCCGGTGCGGCACCGGTGATGAATTTCAGCGTCGAACTGCCGCCGGCAGGAACAACTGCTGAGGAAGCCGAGGCGTCGAAGAAGCAGGAAGGCAACACCATCGATTTCGATTTCGACCTCAACGCCCTTGCCGCGCCGTCTGCCTCGGTGCCCGCGGCCGAGGAACCCAAACCCGCTGGCGGCGGACTGGATTTCGACATGAGCGGGATCTCGCTCGACGCATCCGGCGCACCCAAGACGGATTCCGGCGCGGTGCAGGAAATCGATTTGTCCGGTATCAACCTCGATCTGGGCACCGGAAGCTCTCCCCAGGTTTCAGCCGCGGGCAAGGACGATCGTTGGTATGACGTGCAGACCAAGTTTGACCTCGCCAAGGCGTACCAGGAAATGGGCGACAAGGACGGCGCACGCGAGATACTCAAGGAAGTGCTTCAGGAAGGCGACGCCGAACAGAAAGCCGCCGCGCAGACGGTGCTCGCCAATCTCGATTCCTGACGTTCCTTCCGCTGCGGCCGTTTCCCGTGGCGGCGCCTTGCCGCACAAATCCACCGTCAATTGATTCGCAGCGCTCTTGCTGCGCACCGGCAACCGCTTCGGAACCCGCGCTTTGAGAATTGCTCTCGGACTCGAATACGACGGCGCTGCGTTCTGCGGCTGGCAGACCCAGCCGGACGGTTGCGCGGTGCAGGACGCGCTCGAACGCGCGCTGTCGGGGGTGGCGGGCAAGAACATCGAAACGACGTGCGCCGGACGCACCGATGCCGGTGTGCATGCGCTCGCGCAGGTGGTGCACTTCGACTTTGATGTCGAGCGTTCGCCGAGCGCATGGATCAGGGGCGGCAACGCGCTGCTTCCCGATGCCATTGCTGTGAACTGGGCGCGCGCAGTGAGCCCGGATTTTCACGCGCGCTTTTCCGCCACCGGCAGGCGCTACGTCTATTGGCTGCTCAACCGTGCACAGCGCCCGGGGCTCCTGCGGGGGCGCGTAGGCTGGTTTTACCGGCATCTGGATGAACAGGCAATGCAGCAGGCCGCGCAACACCTGATCGGCAGCCATGATTTCAGCGCTTTCCGCGCCGCCGAATGCCAGGCGAAGACGCCGGTCAAGACCCTGCGCCAACTCGAGATCTGCCGCCGCAGCGACCTGATTCGCTTCGAGTTTGCCGCCGACGCTTTCCTGCAGCATATGGTGCGCAACATCGTCGGCGCGCTGGTCTATGTCGGCAGCGGCAGACAGCCCGCCGGCTGGATCGGCGAAGTGCTGGAAAGTCGCGATCGCAATCGTGCCGCACCCACATTTGCGGCCTCGGGACTCTACCTTGCAGCGGTAGAATACGATGCGTCCTGGGCGCTGCCATCGCGTCCGGACATTGCCAGTATCGAAGAATTACTGATCGCGGCAGAATAATTTTCAGGAGTCCTGAGTCGGGATGGCCACGGCGGTCAAGATCTGCGGCATTACCCGTATCGAAGACGCGCTTGCCGCCGCGCACGCCGGCGCGCATGCGATCGGCCTGATCTTCGCCGCCGAAAGTCCGCGGAGGGTGTCGACCGGGCTCGCGCGTAAGGTCGTCGAGGCGCTGCCGGCATTCGTTACGCCGGTGGCGTTGTTCGTTGATCCGCAGCCTGCAGAAGTCGAACGCGTGCTCGGCGAAGTTGGTCCGCAGCTGCTGCAGTTTCACGGCGACGAGACGCCGGATTTTTGCGTGCGATTCGGCGTGCCCTACATCAAGGCCGCGAGGGTCGGGCCGGGAGTGGATTTGCTACAATACGCCGGCCGTCATCGCGCCGCCAAAGGCCTTCTGCTCGATGCGTTCGTGGAAGGCAGCCGTGGCGGCACCGGATCCACATTCGACTGGTCGCTTATCCCGGCCGAGCTTCCCCTGCCGCTGATCCTTGCCGGCGGGCTCGATCCCGACAACGTGGGCGACGCCGTGCGCCGCGTGCGCCCGTGGGCGGTCGATGTGAGCAGCGGTGTCGAGGCCGCAACAGGAATAAAGGACGCGGCCAAGATCGCTGCCTTCATCCGAGGAGTGAGACATGCAGATGTATGAGACCCTCAAGGCTTACAACCTTCCCGACGCCAAGGGCCACTTCGGACCGTACGGCGGCGTGTTCGTCGCCGAGACGCTGATGCACGCGCTCGACGAGTTGCGCACGCAGTATGAGCGCATGCGCAACGACGCCGGATTCGTCGCCGAATTCGAGTCCGAACTCAAGCACTACGTCGGCCGTCCCAGCCCGGTGTATCACGCCAGACGCCTGACAGAACAGGCCGGCGGCGCGCAGATCTGGCTCAAGCGCGAAGACCTGAATCACACCGGCGCGCACAAGATCAACAACACCATCGGCCAGGCGCTGCTCGCCAAGCACATGGGCAAGAAGCGGGTGATTGCCGAAACCGGCGCTGGTCAGCACGGCGTGGCCGCCGCTACCGTCGCGGCCCGCTACGGCATGGAGTGTGTGGTGTACATGGGGTCGGAAGACGTCAAGCGCCAGTCGATGAACGTGTTCCGGATGAAGCTGCTGGGTGCCACGGTGGTGCCGGTGGAAAGTGGCTCGAAAACGCTGAAGGACGCGCTCAACGAAGCGATGCGGGACTGGGTCACCAACGTCGAGAGCACTTTTTACATCATCGGCACGGTCGCCGGCCCGCATCCCTACCCGATGATGGTGCGCGACTTCAATGCAGTCGTCGGGCGCGAGCTGCGCACCCAGATGCCGGAAGCGATCGGCCGCCAGCCGGACGCGATCCTCGCCTGCGTCGGCGGCGGCTCGAACGCCATGGGCGCGTTCTATCCCTACATCGAGGACAAGTCGGTGCGGCTGATCGGCGTCGAAGCCGGCGGACTGGGCCTCGCATCCGGTAAGCATGCGGCAACGCTGTGCGCCGGCAAACCCGGAGTGCTGCACGGCAATCGCACCTATCTGATCCAGGACGAGAACGGGCAGATTATCGAAACCCATTCTATTTCCGCCGGTCTCGACTATCCGGGCGTGGGCCCGGAGCACGCGTGGCTCAAGGACAGCGGGCGCGCCGAGTACGTCTCGGTCACCGATGACGAGGCGCTCAATGCCTTTCACACGCTGACCCGGATGGAAGGCATCATGCCGGCGCTGGAGTCCGCGCACGCGGTTGCGTACGCACTGAAGCTGGCGCCCACGCTGCCCAAGGGGCAGGTGCTGTTGGTGAATCTTTCCGGCCGCGGCGACAAGGACATGAATACCGTCGCCGAGCGTTCCGGTCTCAAGCTGTAACAACCAAAGATGAAGCCGGAAGACGGAAAGACGAACGTAACCCAGGTTTTTCACTTCCGCCTTCATCCTTCATCCTTCCACCTTGCCTAAACATGTCCCGCATTCCGGATACGTTCAAGAAACTCCAGTCACAGGGGAAGAAGGCGCTGATTCCCTTCGTCACCGCCGGGGACCCCAATCCGGCCATGACCGTGCCGATCATGCACGCGCTGGTTGGCGCCGGCGCGGACATCATCGAACTGGGCGTGCCCTTTTCCGATCCGATGGCCGACGGGCCGATCATCCAGCGCTCCAGCGAACGCGCGCTCAAGCACGGCGTGGGACTGAAACATGTGCTCGGCATGGTGCGCGAATTCCGCACCACCAATCGGATGACTCCGGTCGTGCTGATGGGCTATGCCAATCCGATCGAGGCGATGGGTTGTGCCGCGTTTGCAGAAACCGGACAGGCGGCGGGCGTGGACGGGGTGCTGGTGGTCGACTATCCACCCGAGGAAAGCAGGCAGCTGACCGATCTGCTCAAGGCGCGCGGGATCGATTCCATTTTCCTGCTGGCGCCGACATCGGAAGACAGCCGCATGGAGCAGGTCGGGCGCATGGCGACGGGATACATATACTACGTGTCGCTCAAGGGCGTGACCGGTGCTGCCCACCTCGATCTGCAACAGGTCACGGCCAAGCTTCCGCAGATCCGCTCGCACATCCGGCTTCCCATCGGAGTGGGCTTCGGCATCCGCGACGCGCAGACCGCCAAGGCGATTGCCTCGATTTCCGACGCGGTGGTGATCGGCAGCCGCCTGGTGCAGGAGATCGAATCCTCCGGTCCCGACCAGGTGCTCGGCAATCTCTCGGCGTTGCTTGGCGGCATCCGTCGCGCCATGGACGGTACGTGAGTCTGTTTTCGAAACGCGCAATTGAATCGCGCCCGCGCTTGCGGGTCGCTCGAGTTACGGGGGGACGTGGATGAGCTGGTTGCAGAAGCTGCTTCCGCCGAAGATCAAGCGCAGCGCCGGCGCCGTCAAGAAGGCCGTGCCGGAGGGGCTGTGGAGCAAGTGCGAGGTCTGCGAGACGGTGCTCTATCGCGCCGATCTGGACAAGAACCTCAACGTCTGTCCCAAGTGCGGCCACCACAACCGGCTCACCGCCCGCGAGCGCATCGACCTCACGCTCGACCCGGAAGGCCAGTTCGAAATCGCCGCGGAGGTCGCGCCCATCGACTTCCTCAAGTTCGTGGACAGCAAGCGCTATACCGAGCGCCTCGAGCAGGCCAAGGCGGAAACCGAGGAGGATGACGCCTTAGTGGTGGTACAGGGCTCGATCAAGAACGTGCCGCTGGTGGCGGCGGCCTTCGAGTTCCGTTTCCTGGGCGGCTCGATGGGTTCCGTGGTGGGCGAGCGGTTCGTGCGCGGCGTACAGAGTTGTTGCGAACAGAATCTTCCCTTCGTCTGCTTTTCCGCGAGCGGTGGTGCGCGCATGCAGGAAGGTCTGATGTCGCTGATGCAGATGGCCAAGACCACCGCCGCGCTCACCCAGCTTTCCAGGGCGAGATTGCCGTTCATCTCGGTGCTGACCGACCCAACCATGGGTGGCGTGTCGGCAAGCTTCGCGATGATCGGCGACGTGGTGATCGCCGAGCCTGGAGCGCTGATCGGTTTCGCCGGCCCGCGGGTGATCGAACAGACCGTGCGCCAGACTTTGCCGGAGGGCTTTCAGCGCGCCGAGTTTCTGCTCGAGCATGGCGCCGTCGACATGATCGTCGATCGCCGGCAGATGCGCGACAAGCTCGCCGGCCTGATCACGCTGCTGATGCGCGCCCCAGCGGCTTAGCTCTATTCCCTTACCGGCCCCCGCAGGCCGGCACTCGACGTGTCCATCGATCGCGCCACAGCGCCGCAGTCGCTTTCCGACTGGCTTTCCTACCTCGAGCGCATCCACCCCTGGGCTGTCGATATGGGACTGGAGCGCGTTGCCCGCGTGCGCGATCGTCTCGGCCTGGTCTCCACTTTCCCGATCATTGCAGTGGCCGGCACCAACGGCAAAGGCTCGGTGTGCGCGATGCTGGAGAGCATTCTTTCCAGCGCCGGCTACAAGATCGGCGTCTACACCTCGCCGCACCTGCTGCGTTACAACGAGCGGGTGCGCGTACAGGGCCAGGAAGCGGCGGACGAGGAACTGGTACGCGCGTTTACGCGCATCGAGCAGGTGCGCGGCGAGGTCTCGCTCACTTACTTCGAGTTCGGCACGCTGGCGGCGATGGACGTTTTCATCCGCGAGCGGGTGGATCTAGCCGTCCTCGAAGTCGGCCTCGGCGGCAGGCTGGACGCGGTGAACGCGTTCGATTCCGATTGTGCGGTGGTGACCAGCGTGGATTTCGACCATATGGAATTCCTCGGCAACAGCCGCGACAGCATCGGAGCCGAGAAGGCCGGGATTTTCCGTGCCGGCCGGCCGGCAATCTGCGGCGAGGGGGATGCGCCCGCCGGACTGCTTGGGCGCGCGGCGGAAATCGGCGTGAAGCTGCATTTGATCGGCCGCGACTACGGTTTCAATGCCGATCCGAATCAATGGCAGTTCTGGAGTGCGCAGGGCAAGCGCTCGGCGCTGCCGTACCCCGCGCTGCGTGGCGATTATCAGCTCGGCAACGCTGCTACCGCATTGTGCGCGTTGGAGCAACTGAAGGACCGTTTGCCGGTGGACATGGGTGCAATCCGGCGCGGACTGCTCGACGTGCAGTTGCCGGGGCGCTTTCAGGTATTGCCCGGCCGGCCCATGGTGATCCTCGATGTCGGCCATAACCCGCACGCTGCGCGTGCACTGGCATCCAGTCTGCGGCGGCTGCCCGGCGGCGGCAGGACGATTGCGGTGTTCGCGATGCTCAAGGACAAGGATATCGAAGGCGTGGCGGCAGCAATGCGGGACGACGTGGACGAGTGGCTTGTCGCCGGCCTTTCCGGGCCTCGCGGTGCCGACGCCGAACGAATCCGGCAGGCGCTGGCAGCGGCGCGGGTCGGCGTGCCGGTGGCGAAGTTCGACACCCCGCTCGGCGCGTATCAACATGCGATCAGATCCGGCGGCCAAAATGATAAAATTTTGGTGTTTGGCTCCTTTTACACGGTGGGTGCGGTGCTGGCAGCGCGCGGGTGAATCCGGCGCCGATTCACAACGATATGGCGAAAGCGATTAGCGACGAAGAACTGCAACTGAAGAAACGTGCACGGCGGCGGCTGGTCGGGGCAATAGCACTGGTGCTCCTGGTCGTCGTGTTTCTGCCGATGTTTCTCGACAGCGAGCCGAAGCCGCTGAACCAGGACGTCGCCATCATCATTCCTCCGCTACCCGGCCCCGATTCGTCCTCGCGGCCCGCAACCGCTGCGCCGGCCGGCCTGGCCCCCTCGGGCGCCGTCGTTCCCCCCGCCAAGACCGAGACCGCGCCGCTCCGGCCTGCGCCCGTGCCGGTAGCGCTGCCGAAGGCCGAGACGCCCAAGCCCGAACCTAGTCCGGCACCGGTGCAGCTGGCCAAGACCAGCGAGGACTTCGTAGTGCAACTCGGCGCCTTTTCCAATGCCGCCAATGCCAGGGCGCTGCAGCGCAAGCTGCAGGAAAACAAGTTCAAGGCCTACACCGAGGTCGTCAAAAGTTCCGGCACCGAAAGAACGCGCGTGCGCGTGGGTCCCTACGACTCACGCGAAGCCGCCGAAAAGGCGCGCCAGCGCATACGCACCCTGAAGCTGGCGATTGGCGACGCCACCGTGGTGCGGCAGGGCGACTGAGTCCGAAGACCGGGGACTATGCGAAGGCACTTGAATCCCCGTCCCGCAATGACCATCTACCCGGTTCACCGGGGAGCGAACCGCTCCCGATGACGGTTTTCGACCTCATCGTAATCGCGATCGTGGCGGCATCGGTGGGGATCAGCATCTGGCGCGGAATGGTGCGTGAAGTGATGGCCCTGGCCTCGTGGATCGGGGCATTCTGGATTGCCAAGGAACTGGCCGGATTTACCGCGACCTGGCTGCCGGATTCGGTGTCCAATCCCGGGTTGCGGCTGATGTTCGGTTTCATCGCGGTGATGCTCGCCAGCCTGCTGGTGTTCAGCCTTATCGGCATGTTCATCGTGCACCTGGTGAAAGTCGCGGGCCTTACCGCCTCGGACCGGATGCTGGGCGCCGCGTTCGGGCTGTTGCGCGGTGTCGCGATCGCGGTGACCGTGGTGCTGCTCGGTGGGATGACTTCGGCGCCGCGCGAGCCTTACTGGCGCGATGCGCTGTTGTCGGCGCCGCTGGAGACCGCGGCGCTGTGGGTAAAGCCCTGGCTGCCGCGCGACGTGGCCCGCAGGGTCAGCTTCGAGTGAGCGGATTAGACTATACTTGCACCTGCATTGCGCCGGCTGCCGGGCCGGCGCCAGTGGGTGTGGAGGCCTGAGCGATGTGTGGACTTCTGGGCGTTGTAGCCAAATCGCCGGTTAACCAGCTGCTCTATGATGGGCTGCAGGTGCTGCAGCACCGGGGTCAGGACGCCGCCGGAATCGTCACCGCCGAAGGCAGTAAATTCCAGATGCACAAGGGGGGCGGGTTGGTACGGGATGTGTTCCGCACCCGCGACATGCGCCACCTAGTCGGCAATATCGGCATCGCCCATTGCCGTTATCCCACCGCCGGATCCGCCTCTTCTTTTGCCGAAGCCCAGCCGCTGTACGTGAATTCTCCGTTCGGCATCGTGCTCGGCCACAACGGCAATCTCACCAACGCCGAGCAGCTCAAGCGCGATCTGTTCCGCCAGGACCTGCGCCACGTCAACACCAATTCCGACTCGGAAGTGCTGCTCAACGTGCTCGCGCACGAACTGCAGGAGGCTGCCAACGGCTACCAGCTCGATCCACCGACCATCTTCCAGGCGGTGTCCGGCGTGCACCGCCGCTGTCGCGGCGCTTACGCGGTGGTAGCGATGATCGCGGGCTATGGGTTGCTGGCGTTCCGTGATCCTTACGGAATCCGCCCGCTGGTGGTGGGCATGACGAAAACAGAAAAAGGCGCGGAATACCTGGTGGCCTCGGAGAGCGTGGCGCTCGATACCCTGGGTTTCCATCGGGTGCGCGACGTGGCGCCCGGCGAGGCGATATTCATCGATTACGAGGGCAACTTCTATAGCCGTCAGTGCGCCGCGAATCCCCAGCACAATCCCTGCATTTTCGAGTTCGTGTACCTGGCCCGCCCCGACTCGGTGATCGACGGCATTTCGGTGTACGAGACGCGCATGCGCATGGGCGCGAGCCTCGCCGAGAAGATCAAGCGCGAGTATCGCGACCTGGACATCGACGTGGTGATCCCGATCCCGGACTCCAGCCGCCCCTCTGCGATGGAGCTTGCCGAGAACCTCGGGCTGCCTTACCGCGAGGGCTTCATCAAGAACCGCTACATCGGCCGCACTTTCATCATGCCGGGCCAGGAAGTGCGCAAGAAGTCGGTGCGCCAGAAACTGAACGCCATCGGCATGGAGTTCAAGGGCAGGAATGTGATGCTGGTGGACGATTCCATAGTTCGCGGCACCACCAGCCGGGAGATCGTGCAGATGGCGCGCGACGCGGGTGCGCGCAAGGTCTATTTCGCGTCCGCGGCTCCGCCGGTGCGCTATCCAAACGTCTATGGGATCGACATGCCGACCTCGCGCGAGCTCATCGCTACCGGCCGTACCGACGACGAGATCGCCCGCGAGATCGGCGCGGACCGCTTGATTTACCAGGATCTGGATGCGTTGATCGACGACGTGCGCTCGGTCAATCCGAAGATCGAGCATTTCGAAACCTCGTGCTTCAACGGCGTCTATGTCACCGGCGACATCACGCCGGAGTACCTCGCCGACGTCGAGGCGCAGCGCAACGATGACGAGTTGTCGCGCCGCGAGGCCAACGTCACCCAACTGGACCTGAACCTGGCGACCGCCGAATAGACCTCTCGTATCTGCTCCGGTGCCGGCGATTGACAGGCCCGCGCGCCAGGAGTAGCGTGTGATTTCGCGCCGATTTGACGAACAGCTTGCGGGCGCGTAACAAATACTGCTAAAGCGTGTGTCGGATTCCGGACCCGCTTAGCGAAAGCTCAAGCGGGTTTTGTTTTTTTCCGGCTGCCGCGAACGCGGCGTGCAACGCGATCGGGACAATGCGATGAGATGGGACGAACTGGAACTGGAAACGCTGGCTGTGCGCGCGGGCACACACCGCAGCCAGTTCAACGAGCATTCGGAAGCGCTGTACCTGACGTCAAGCTTCGTCTTCAAGGACGCGGCCGAGGCGGCGGCGCGCTTTTCCGGCGAGGACCCGGGGATGGTGTACTCGCGCTACACCAACCCCACGGTAAGCGCGCTGCAGGAACGTCTCGCCGTACTCGAGGGCGCGGAGTGCTGCATCGCCACGTCATCCGGCATGTCGGCGATCCTCGGTTGCGTGATGGCACTGATGAAGGCCGGCACCCATATCGTCTCGTCGCGCAGCATTTTCGGCGCGACCGTGCAGTTGTTCGGCAACATGATGCAGCGCTTCGGCGTGGACACCACGTTCGTGCCCGCGACCGACGTGGCCGCATGGGAAAAGGCGATACGGCCGAACACGCGCCTGCTGTTCCTGGAAACGCCGTCCAATCCCTTGACAGAGGTTTCCGACGTGGCGGCATTGGCCGATGTGGCGCACCGGCATGGCGCACTGCTGGTGGTGGATAACTGCTTCTGCAGCCCGGCGCTGCAGCGGCCGCTCGAACTCGGGGCCGACATCGTCATGCATTCTGCAACCAAGTATCTGGACGGCCAGGGCCGCGTTCTCGGCGGCGCAGTACTGGGCAGGCGCGAGCTGATTCTCGACGGCATGACTGCTTTCCTGCGCAGTTGCGGTCCGACGCTGTCGCCGTTCAATGCCTGGGTGATCCTGAAAGGCCTGGAGACGCTGGGCCTGCGCATGCAGGCGCACTCCAAGGGGGCGCTGGAGCTGGCGCAGTGGCTGGAGCAGCACCCGAAAGTGGAACGCGTCTATTATCCGGGACTGGCTTCGCATCCGCAGCATGCACTGGCGATGCGCCAGCAGAAGAGCGGCGGCGGCATCGTCTCCTTCGATGTGAAGGGCGGACGTGAAGCCGCGTGGAAGGTGGTGGATTCGACGCAGTTGATTTCCATTACCGCGAACTTGGGCGATACCAAGACCACGATCACCCATCCGGCCAGCACCACGCACGGGCGCGTTGCGCCTGAGGCGCGCAAGGCGGCGGGAATCGGCGAGGGCTTGCTGCGCATCGCGGTGGGCCTGGAAGCCGTTTCGGACGTCAAAGTGGACCTGGCGCGCGGTCTGTCGAAGCTGTAGCGCCGGTTACTAGATCGGCACGACGCGGCAACCGGCCGCATCGCAAAGCAGGTACGACCCCTGTTCGTACCAGTCGGCCAGCACCCAGCGTTCGCACAAGCGGCCATCGACGACATGCTCGTGCCGGGCCGGCCTGTGGGTGTGGCCGTGGATCAGCCGTGGGTAGGCGTGGCTCCTCAACACGTCTTCGACCGTTGCCGGCGCCACGTCCATGATCACCATGTCCTTGACCTGCTTGGCCTGTTCGCTCTTGCCCCGAACGTCCTGCGCCATGCGCGCGCGTTCGGCCAGCGGCCTGGCGAGGAAGGCCTGCTGCCAGGCGGGGTTGCGCACCATGGCGCGGAATTTCTGATACTCCACGTCGTCGCTGCACAGCGTGTCTCCGTGCATCAGCAGGGTGCGCGGACCGTACAGGCTGATCAAGGTCGGGTCGGACAACAGTTGCATGCCACTTTCGCGCGCGAACCGGTTGCCGATCAGGAAGTCGCGATTGCCGTGCATGAAGGATACGGGCACGCCGCCATCAGACAGCTTGCGGAATGCGTCGGCGATGCTGCGGGCAAACGGATGCCCCAGCCCGTCGTCGCCGATCCAATACTCGAACAGGTCGCCGAGCACGTACAAGGCCTCGGCCGCAGGCGCGGAGTCGCGCAGAAAGCGCATCAGCGCCTCGGTCGCCGCCGACCGGTCCGGAGACAGATGCAGATCGGAGATGAA
>DASQOP010000145.1:0-7986 GCA_035644415.1 Burkholderiales bacterium | reverse complement strand
GTCCATCGCCCCACTTCCCTGCTAAAGCGTTATGCTACTCCCGAGGAAGTCGCCGGCCTGGTTGCCTACGTTTGCAGCCCGCTTTCCTCCGCCACCAACGGCGCCGCATTGCGAGTGGACGGCGGGGTCGTCAAGGCGTGTTTCTGACGGCGAGGCATCGGAAGGCTGGATTTTCAGGGGAGGCACACATGTCGCGAATCAGCCCAATGAAACTAAACGGACATGCCCGTCCGATCAAGACCGAGCGAGACTTCAAAGGCGCGGTTTCCGTCGTCAGGACCATCGTCAATCAACCGGATCGGGAAACTACCGCGGAAAAGCGGCTGCAATCGCTGATCCGGGAGATGGAGAAGTTCGACGACGCGGTCGACGACGACATGCCTTCGATCCCGGAGGAAGATTCCCACGGCGGGCCGAAACGCCGGTGGTCGGACGACAATTCCGACCCGGAATAGGGAGGACGGTTGCAGACCTCAGGTCTCCGGCACCATGAAAAATGACCGCCTGCAAACCCTGAAAGAGATCGGCACCGGCACCGCTGCGTCCAAAGCGACCGAGATCCTGGCGGACATGCCGGCCCGGCCCGCGCTGGCGGATATATTCATGTTGCGGATGGACAAGCCCAAATTCGGAATGCCGTTCGCGGCCGGATCGCATTGCGTGCAATGCGCAACGCTGGCGCTGAAAGCGGGCATGGACGAGGAAACCGTGCTGGCCTGCCTGCTGCACGACGTGGGGATGGTGGTCATGCGGCCCGACCACGGTTGGTGGGGTGCGCAGTTGGTGGAGCCTTATGTCTCCGAGAAAGTCGCCTGGGCGATCCGCTACCACCAGGCGCTGCGTTACTACCCGGACGAGTCGGCCGGTTACGAGTATCCGGCGATGTACGTCGCGATGTTCGGAGAGAACTACCGGCCGCCGGAACACATCGAAGCGGCGTATCGCTACGCTCGCAACCACCCCTGGTACATGGTCGCGAGGCAGATCACGGTGTTCGACGACTACAGCTTCGACCGGAATGCGCCGTGGCCGCTCGAGCCTTTTGCCGACATCATCGGCCGGCACTTTCGCCAGCCCAGGGAAGGCCTGGGCAACGATTCGAGTCCCACTGCGCACATGTGGCGCACCATCATCGATCCTAACAAGCCGCTTTGACTAGTCGAAAGCCGGCCAAGGGCCGGCATAAAGAGTGTTGACGCAAAGATCGCAAAGTAAAAGCAAGAAAGGACGCAAAGAAAAACGGGAAGAATGAAACGAACGCTGAAAAAAGTGCAGTGCATTGGGAATTCAGCATCTAGCCGCACAACTTGAGCGCAGGTAGAAACCACAAAGCTCGGATTACCCATCGTCCTGCCGCTGCATTGAGATTTTCGTTTTCTTTCTTTGCGTTCCTTTACGCTCTTTGCGTCTTTGCGTTGAGGTGTAGTGTATTTAGGCCCTAGCTCAGCGCGCAGACCGCTCCAGCAACTTCTCCAGGTCCTCCTTCCACAAACCGACGTCGTAGAAACTCGCATGGCCGCGAGTGCGCTCACTTGCGGGTACGAGCACGTATTTTCCGCGCGCGACGCGCTTGATGGCGCGCTCCATGATGCCGAGTTCGGGCGGGTTGCGCTCGTCGTCCTCGAAATTGACCGCGGTCACCGCCGCGCGGATACGCTCCAGCCCCGGGCCGGGATCGTAGTCGCGCGATGCCTCCCATGCGTAAAGGAAATCGTTGGCGTCCGTGCCCTGAAGTCGTTGCTGCAGTTGCCGGTCCAACAGGCGGTCGGTCGCCTCCTGGGTCGGCGCCTCAAGGTAATACTGTTTTACGCTGCCCGCGCCGATGATCACCATTTTGAATGCGGTTATCAGCCCCTGCGGCTGCTTCGCGTAGTCGCCGCCGTTCCACTCCGGATCGTTGCGGATGGCATCGACCATGAGCCGCCGCTCCATGCGGTTGCGCCCGGAAATCTGATCGGGCAGACAGACCATCGGCAGGACGGCGTCCATGAAATCCGGTTCGCTTTCTGCCCACATCCAGGCGTGCATTCCGCCCATCGAGGTGCCGATGATCAGCCGCAGATGCCGGACCCCCAATCCATCCGTCACCAGCCGACGCTGCGCCGCGACCATGTCCGCATACCCGTAGCGCGGAAACTTCGCGCGCAACCCGTCGCTGGGTTTGGTGGATTTTCCGTGTCCCAGGTTGTCCGGAACGATGATGTAAAAACGGCGCGCATCCAGCGGCTGGCCCGCGCCGAAGAGTTCGCCGGCAAAACCGTCGGTCAGAAAGTTCGTCCCTTTGCCGCCAGTGCCGTGCAGCAGCAGCACCGCGTTGGTCACGCGGCCATTGGTATCCCGGGCGGGGTTGCCGAGCGTGAAATAGTGCAGCTTCAGTTCGGGGAGCACTTCGCCGCCCGCAAAACGGAAATCGCGGATCACGAAATCGCCGTGGACCGGCTCGGGATACGGCGACGCCTGCGCCGCCGCCAACGCCAGGAAGAGCGAAAAGAGTGAACCACGGAGGACACGGGGGTCACGGAGGAAAAGCATGAGATCAATTAGAGGTGAACGAATGCGGCCAGACTCAAAGACATTGGAATCTGAGACCATCGTTGACCGAACGCCGGGTTTTCTGGAGTTCTGGAATCGAGTCTCCTGGAATTCTCCGTGTCCTCCGTGTCCTCCGTGGTTCAGGTAGCGAATCTTGATTCATTTGGCACCACGTGCCGCGATTTTCCGTCGAGCAACCGGCCCGGTCATTTTCCTTCTCAACGCACGCGCAGATCGAACTGAAGCCTGACATTCACGCGATCCGCATCCGCGCTGACCTCAGTGGCAACGATCTCATTGATTTGCACCTCGTACGGCGCGGTGCGCCCGGCCAGCAGCCCAACCACCGTTTCCTTGAGGTTCACATCCAGCGCCTTGGGCACCATCGAACTGAATACAGGTTGCAGCAACGGCCGGTACATCTCCTTGGACAGAGAGTCGATGCGGATGTCTTCGACGCCCAGACGGCCATCCCGGAAAAAAGGCTTGCCGGAAGCCGTAACGTTGAAGGCGTCCGAGCCGCCAACGCACTGGCCGCCGACCTGCGCGCCCACGCGGCCGTTGAACAACACGCCGATGCGCAGCCTGCCTGCCGCCGCCGTGACTTTCGGCGATTCCAGCCAGGACTGGTTGCACACATCCGCGTTGTTGAGCCAGAAACGGCCCTTGTCGGTGAAGAACTGCTCGCGCAGCTTCTTTTCGATGGCGGTGTTTTCGATGACGAGCATGCTGTCGGCCGACCATGCCGCCGCCGCGACGAGCACGACGCCCAGCAGAGCAGCAGCACGTGCGGCCGTAAAACAAACACCCAAGAATCCCGACTTCGACGCAAAGGCGCAAAGACGCAAAGAAACACGGAGGACCTTACGGTATATCCTCGTGTCAACGGGCAAGTTCATGGAACACTCATGTCGGAACGCTGCGCCCTCCGGCAATTCATACTTATTTCCGCCTTTCTTCGCGTTTTTGCGCCAAGGGGTTTTTCTTTCAGGCAACAGGCCGTTGTGCTTCCTTCACGGTGATGCGGAACAGCGTACGTGCATCGTCCGGATCGGTGAGGGTCGCCGAGTGCAGCACCGATGCGTTGTCCCACACCACCATGTCGCCTACACCGTACTTCATCCGGTACCGGTACTTAGGCTGGGTCGAATGCGCGGCCAGCTCGCGCAGCAAAGAGAGGCCCTCGTCGTCGGGCATGCCCTCGATGGCGAACGAGGTACCCGATACCGCATATAACGCCTTGCGCCCGGTGTAGGGATGGCGGCGCACCAGCGGATGGCGGATCAGGGCCGCACCGCGCTTCTCCTTCTGCTCCTCGGTCGGCGCGAATGCCGAAGTACGCGAACTCACATCGAGGTCGTCGCGGTTGCCGTAGACGTTCAGCGTCACCATTCCGTCTATGCGCTTTTTCATCGCCTCGGCCAACTCTTCGTAGGCCTGCTCCTGGTCCGCGAACAGCGTGTCGCCGCCGATCTTCGGCACCTGGATCGAATACAGCAGCGTAGCGCGCGCGGGGATCTGCAGGTAGGAATAATCGCTGTGCCAGTACGTGCCGCCGTCGGCCAATCCTATGGGCTCGCCATTCTTCTTCACGTTCGACAGTACCAGGATGTCGGTGTACTCGGGATGATGAAACTGGTCGAGCACATGCGGCTCGGGCCGGCCGAAACGGCTGGCGAATTCCAGGAAGCTTTCAGGCTCCAGCGACTGGCCGCGGAACGCCAGCACGTGGTGGCGGTGCAGCGCATCGCGCACTGCGCCGGAAATCCGGTCGGACAACGGACGCGACAGATCGACTCCGGAGATCTCCGCCCCCATGCAGGCATCCGATTTTCGTACCGCAATCACAGCTGCTTCTCCTTCCCTCTGTTGTCGCCCGCAGGCCCATAGTTTGCCGGTCCGGCAGGCCACCGGCAAGCTGTCAGCGCCCGCCTTCCCGCATTGCGGCAATCCGTCGGGCGAGTGCCGATTGCAGCAGGTGCGCATCGGTGCCGAAGAAGAACATCCTGAAGCCCAGCGCGGCATATTCCTTTGCGAAGATCTCGTCCGGTGCGGCAGTGGCAAGGACCCTTCCATGCTTGTTTGCCGCCGCGGCAATCCGCTTGACCGCACCGAGATACTTTGGATGCTTCAGCTCTCCCGGCACGCCGAGGAAGTTCGAGAGATCTGCGTAACCAATGCAGATGCAGTCCACGTCCGGAACCGCCGCGATCTCTTCGACGTTCTCCACGCCCACCTCGGTTTCGACCTGGAGCATCAGGAAGCACCGTTCGTTTGCCAGCGCGAACTTCTCCTTCATGCTGCCGCCGCTGTAATCGTCGTGGGCGGCGCCAAGCACCGCACCCCGGCGGCCGCGCGGAGGATAGCGGGTCCACGACACGATGTCGCGCGCCTGCCGCGCGGTTTCGACCATCGGCACCATGATTCCGAGCGCTCCCGCGTCCAATGCCCGCGCAACAAAGTGATACTGATGCGTCGGCACGCGCACGAACGGAACAATGTCGAGTCCGCGACAGTACGCCAGCTGCTGCTTGATGGCGTCGATGCCGGCCCCGGAATGCTCCATGTCGAATAGAACGCACTCGGCACCGGCCTCCTTAGCGATCTGTGCCAGTCCCGGCGTAAAGAATTCGAACGCGAACAGGCCGTAAGCGCTGGCACCATCAAGCAGTCTTTTCTTGAGTGGGTTGGGTCTCATAAGGATGCCGTGACTTCGTGACTGTCGTGACTGTCGTGACTGTCGCAAGTAAGGCAGTTGCTTGGTCAGTGTTTCCCAGGAGTCACGTCGTTACGGCAGTCACGTAGTCACGGCCTCTATCTGTGGAAATACGGCACCTTGCCGAGAACTTCCTGGTTCACCACATTCCTGGGCACGCGGGCGTGGGCGAGATCGCGGCAGGCGCTGAACACGCTGGCGGCGATGGTGTTGATGCACTCGTCGGTAAGGCAGATGTGGTGCGGGGTGACCACGATGCTGTCGAGCTTCAGCAGCGGATTGTCCGCCGGAGTGGGTTCCTGCTCGAACACGTCAAGGCCGGCGCCGGCGATGCGGCGGTTGGCAAGCGTGTCGAGCAGGGCCTTCTCGTCGACAATCGGTCCTCGCGCCGTATTGATGAAAAACGCAGTCGGCTTCATCACAGAGAACTGCCTGGCGCCGACCAGCTTGCGTGTTTCCTCGTTGAGCGGGCAGTTCACCACGACGAAATCGGATTCGCGGAACACCGATTCCATGTCCGTGAGTCTCACACCCAGCGGCGCCACCGATTCCTGGGTGACATACGGATCGCAGGCCAGATGCTTCATCCCGAACGGGGCGGCCAACCGGAACAGCTCCGCGCCGACATTGCCTACGCCGATCGAGCCGAGCACTCGCCCGCTCAGGCCGGTGCCGAAATGATTCATTCGCTCCTGCCAGCGCCCTTCGCGGGTGAGCTTGTCCTTGATCAGCACTTTCTGCGCCAGCATCAGGACCAGCGTGAGCTCGGCAGTCGCCAGCGGCCGGCGCACGCCGTCCGGGGTGATGCTGAGGATCACGCCACTCTCGGTACAGGCCGGCACGTCCACCGTGTCGTAACCGACGCCGAAGCGTGCGATCAGCTTGAGCCTGCGATTCGCGCCGGAGACGGTCTTGCGGGTGATCCTGGCCAGCATGACCGCCAGTGCGTCGTACCTTGCAGCGGTCTCCGGGGTGAGCTCCGGCTCGATCTCGGGAAGGAATTCATATTCGATCCGCGGATCGTCCAGGATCTTGAAGGCCGATTCGTCGAAAATCGGCTTGCCGTCCGGCTTGAGGTTGTCGCGGGTAATGCCGATGCGGAACTTGGCCTGAGCCATTTCTCTCCTCCTTGACTGTTGCAGCCGCTCTGTTTTTTTCGGCAGGCCGCTTCCTGGCAGCTTACTTTTTTCTCACTTTCTTTCCGGTTTCTTCGAGCGTCTGCAGCACGCCGATGCCCTGCTTCAACGCACCCTGCAGCAGCATCGAGTCTATCCCGACCGAGAACAGGCGGAAGCCTTTTTCCCAGTACTCGCGGCTCCATTTTTCGTCCGCGGTCATGCAGGCGAGGATCTTGCCGTGCTTGCTTGCGGCAGCGACCATTTTCTTGATGGCGGCGACGTATTTGGGATGGTCGAACTGCGCCGGGATGCCGAGGAAATTGGTCAGGTCGAAGTGCCCGAGCCAGAGCACGTCCACGCCCGGTACCGCGGCAATCTTTTCCACGTTCTCGATGCCCTCGGCGGTTTCGATCAGGCACATCACCAGAGTACGCTCGTTGGCGATCTTGATCTTGTCGGCAACGCTTCCGCCGATGTAATCGTCGGCCGCAAATCCGAACGCCGCGCCGCGCCGGCCCGCTGGCGGATAGCGGGTGCAAGAGACGATGTATTGGGCCTCCTCGGCGGACCCGACCATGGGCGCCATGATCCCCATGATGCCGAGGTCGAGCGCGCGAGAAATGTAGTGGTACTGGTTGGTTGGTATCCGCGCCATCGGCACCAGGTCGATGCCACGGCACGCCGCCGCCTGGTCCTTTATGGTTTCGTAACTGTGCCCGGCATGTTCCATGTCGAGGAGCAGGAACTCCGCTCCCGCTGCTTTCACGATCTGCGGCAGGCCGGGAACCAGGAACTCCCAGCCGAAACTACCGAACACCGGCTGGCCAGCCAGAAGTTTTGTCTTTACTGGGTTGGTTCGCATTTATCGTTACTCGCTGTTGGTAGGTGATTTCACAAGGGAAGAGGGGCGAGGGACGAGGGGAGAGGGGGGCTGGAAAACACTAGGACGAGACAGGTCTGCTTACAATGCTTTCCAGATAGAGCTTTCCTGGTTTTCCCTCGTCCCTCGCCCCTCGGCCCTCTCCCCTGCACTTCATGCATGAAACTTCCCTATCCACGCCGGATGCCTCAACACTTCCGTGTTGACGATCAGGTGCGGCTTGCGCCCATGCGCCAGCTCCACCGCCGCCCTGAACGCCCCCTGTCCGAGCAGGCTCATGCACTCGTCGGTGTGGCAGATCGCATGCGGGGCGAGGATGACGTTATCCAGTTTCAGCAGCGGGTTGTCCGGCGCCACCGGTTCCTTCTCGAACACATCGATCGCCGCACCGGCGATCCGGTTGCTTCTGAGGGCATCTATAAGCGCGGATTCCACCACCACCGGCCCGCGGGCGGTATTGATGAAGTATGCGTTCGGCTTCATCAGTGCGAATTCACGCGCGCCGATCAAGCCTCTGGTTTGTTCATCGAGAAGCGTATTGACCGAAATAAAATCTGCTTCGCGCAACAACTTGTCCTTGTCCACCATGGTAACGTTAAGCGATGCAACGGCCGATTGCGGAACGTGCGGATCGCAACCCAGCAGGCGCATGCCGAAGGGCTGCGCCAGCCGGAAGATCTCCTTGCCGATGTTGCCCACGCCGATCACGCCGAGCGTGCGTCCTACCAGGCCGCTGCCGA
>DASQOP010000144.1:0-2157 GCA_035644415.1 Burkholderiales bacterium | reverse complement strand
CGGTGCGGCCCGCGCCGAACTGGTGAATCTGGCAAAGGCGAGCCGCGTGTGAGGCGCTTGTTGCAGGTCATATCCAGCGGAGCACTGGTGGCGCTGATCTTCCTGTGCCTCGCCTGGGAACTGTGGCTGGCGCCGCTGCGCGTGGGCGGTTCGTCGCTGGCTTTCAAGGCGCTGCCGCTGCTGTTGCCGTTGTTCGGCGTCCTGCGGGGGAAACGCTATACCTACCAGTGGTCGTCGATGCTGATCCTCGCCTACTTCACCGAGGGCGTGGTGCGCGCCTGGAGCGAACGCGGTGCCGGCCAGGCGTTGGCGCTGGCCGAGATCATGCTGTCGGTTGTCTTCTTCACCACAGCGATCTTCTACGCCCGCTTCACTCACGCGCTGCCGCGATAAGTCCCTTTAACCGCAAAGGCGCGAAGACGCAAAGGGAACGCCAAGAAGAACAAGGAAGAGAAGGGAGTATTGAGCACTTCGAATCCGGAAAGCCATTCGCACCTGCTGCACCTCCGTCGAATTCTGCCATCAAGAATCATACCGATCTTTTTTCCTTCGCGTTTCCTTTGCGTCTTTGCGCCTTTGCGGTGAAGATTTATTATTCTCGAACAAGACTTCCGTGACAATCTACCGTGGGAGATTTGCGCCGACGCCGTCGGGACCGCTGCACTTCGGTTCGATGGTGGCGGCGGTGGGCAGTTTCCTCGACGCCCGGTCGCGCGGCGGCATCTGGCTGGTGCGCATCGACGACCTTGATCCGCCGCGCACCGTTCCGGGGGCCGCCGACGCGATCCTGGAATGCCTGGATGCATACGGCATGCATTGGGATGGCGCAGTGGTGTACCAAAACACACGCTTCGACGCGTATCACGCGGCGTTGCATCAGTTGCGGCAATCGGGCCGCACGTATCCCTGCGCCTGCAGCCGCAAAGAGATCAGCGATGCGGGCCTCGCCGGCGTGGATGGTGCGGTTTACCCCGGCACTTGCCGCAATGGGCTGGCAGCCGGGCGCGAAGCGCGCGCACTGCGGCTACACACCGATGGCGCGGTGGTCGAATTCGACGACGGATTGCAGGGGCACGTGCGCCAGGCTTTGCCGGTCGAAATCGGCGATTTCGTGGTTTACCGTGCGGACCATGTGTTCGCCTACCACCTCGCCTGCGCCGTGGACGATGCCGAGCAAGGCATCACCGATGTCGTGCGCGGTGCCGACCTCATTGCCTCGACGCCACGGCAAATCTATCTGCAGAAATTATTGGGGCTGCCAACGCCGGCTTATCTGCACCTGCCGGCGGCGGTGAATGGCCAGGGAGAAAAACTCTCGAAGCAGACGCGCGCGCCTGCAGTGGACCTATCTGATCCGGCTGCCACGCTCGATCGCGTGCTGCGCTTACTGGGTCACGCACCGCCCGCGGAACTCGCCAGCGCAGGCATTGCGGGACTGTGGCAGTGGGCGGTCAAGAACTGGCAGCGCGAACGGCTGCCGCGCGCCCGGACCATCGCGGTCACCAAATCGTGACGCCGTGCCAGAGAACAAATCGCGCCGTAAATCCCGAATCTCACCGCAAAGACGCAAAGGTACGCAAAGAAAATCGATAGGGGATGAGTTTCTCTCGAACGCTCTTTTCGCCGGCCTTTGGCCGGCCGATAGTTAAAGAGATAGCGGCGCGCCGTCTTGGAACGCCAGCAACTTGCCGGGGGCAAACTTCGTCCAAGTCTCGTTGTCGGTCAATGGCTCGGTGGCGATCACCGCAATGCGGTCCATCGGGGTCGTGACTTCGCTGAAATCCACTTCGATGTCCTGATCCTTCAGATGCGCGGTCGCGAACGGCGCATGGCGCAGCACATAGGTAAGATTGTCGGTGCAGTGCGCAAACAGGTAATCGCCGTTGGACAGGATGTAGTTGAACCTGCCGTACCTGGCGATCTCGGCGGACAGCGTGGCCATCGTGCCGTACAGCTCGGGCAGCGGCGGCTGTCCCTCGGGGTAGCGCAGGCGCAAGGTGTCCAGCAGGTAGCAGAGCGCCTGCTCGCTGTCGGTCGTGCCCACCGGCCGGTAGTGGTTGCCAAAATCCGGGTGGAAATTCTCGAGCGTGCCGTTGTGCGCGAAGATCCAGTAACGTCCCCACAGTTCGCGCATGAACGGATGGGTGTTGACCAGCG
>DASQOP010000143.1:0-2048 GCA_035644415.1 Burkholderiales bacterium | reverse complement strand
GCGCTGCCTTGCGGTTGCCCTCCTCGCCGCAACGCCTTGGCTGATCATCTGGCCCTACGCTCTCTACCAGAGATCCCCCGAGCTGTTCATGCAATGGTTCTGGGTCAACAATCTCGGGCGTTATTTCGGATTCGCTCACCTGGGGGCGCAATCCGAACCTTGGTTTTACACCCGAACTTTGCCGTGGTTTGCCTGGCCGGCGCTGCCCTTGGCGCTGTGGGGCGCGTGGCGGCTCGGGCCGGAAGGATTGAAACGGCCGGAACTGCAACTGCCGGTGCTTGCCGTCATCGTGATGCTTGCAGTTCTCGGCGCTTCTGCTTCTGCAGGTACGCAATATGCGTTGCCGGTCCTGGTGCCACTGTCGGTGCTTGCGGCGGGTGCGGCCGACTTGATTCCGCAGCGCGCCGCCGCAACACTCGACTGGCTGTCCCGCGTCGTGTTCGGTTTGCTCGCCGTGGCGCTATGGTGGGGCTGGATGGAGATGATGTTCCGGGGACATCCACCCGAATGGTCCTGGTTGACTTCTCACTTGCCTGCCGATTTCAGGCCCACGTTCCAGGGATTCGCCTTTGCCGTGGCCGCGGCGTTCACCTTGGCCTGGATCCTGCTCCTGCCCAGGTTGAAGGAATGGAAAATCCGCCCCCTCCTCAGCTGGACGGCGGGACTCACACTGGTTTGGGGTCTGCTCTCGACGCTGTGGCTGCCGTGGCTCGATAACGCAAAGAGCTACCGCGGGATGTTTGCGTCCATGCAGCGCGCCCTGCCGATGGATCATGGCTGTCTCGCCAGCCGGAATCTCGGTGAGCACGAGCGCGCCATGCTGGAGTACGTGACCGGAATCGTCTCGCTGAGGCGCGAAGTCCGGCCCGATGCTCGATGCGATTTCATCCTGCTTCAAGACAAGGCCGCAGATCAGCGCGTCCCTCTGCAAGGCGGCTGGCAGCTGGTTTGGAAAGGGAGCCGACCGGGCGACAACAGGGAGCGATTCTCGCTCTTCGGGCGCAACTCCGAAGAAGCGGGGAAGCTGATCACGGCTTCGGGCACCAGGCCCGAATGACCACGCGAACGTCTCGAACGAAAAAAAGCCTGGAAGTTCTCCAGGCTTGTCCCCGATCCCGCCGGCAGCGCTTTATTCCCTCCCCCGCCGCCGGCGGTCCAGGCCCAGCATGTTCGCGTCGCTCGCTGGCTTACTCGTACATCACCGGCATCGGTTCGACTTCTTTGGCCTGATTGACGAACTGGTCCGGGAAATAGCCGCTGGGGGCGGCGTAAGTCGCGGTGCTGTTGGTCGAAACGCCGGAGGTCGCTGCCGCCGGGGCCAGCAGGCCTGCCGCTGCCGCTACCAGGACGGCGCAGATCGCGATCGCGGTGACGGCGAAAAACGCGGATTCGCCGGAGAGATTTTTGCGGTTCATCATGGTGGTCTCCTTGTCTCGTTTCCGGGCCGGCGGAAATCGCCTGTCCGATGGAGACCACTTTAGGGTTTTGATCGTCCTTCCTCGCCGTCGCCTGACACAGGGGTTTTGTGCCAAATGCACATTTCGTGCCGCCAGGGCGGCGGCGCGAGCCGATGCGCGGGCGGCGCCCCGCGCCTCACCAATGCGAAGGGAGCTTCTTGTGAACCGTGATCTGCTTGGCGTCGACCGAAATGTAGCCGCCCGCGGTGAGGTCCTTGACGATGCGGTTCACCATCTCGCGCGAGCCGCCGATTCGCGCGGCGATATCGTGCTGGGTCAGGCGCTCGGGCACTACGCGCGTGCCCTTTTGCTCGATTGCGCTCTCGTCGATGAACTTGGCGAAGCGGCCGTAGACGTCCTTCAGGGCCAGGTCGAGGACCTTCTGGGTGAGGCTGCGCACCTTGCCGATCAGCATGCGGATCAGGTGGCGCGCGAACGCCGGGTTGCGATCGATCAATCCCTCGATGTCGCCGCGCGGGATCACGAAAAAGCGGCACGGCTCGAGAGTCATGATCGAAGCGGAACGCTGACCTCCGTCGAGCACCAGCTCGCCGAAGTAGTCGCCCACGCCGACGGTGCTGAGCACCACCT
>DASQOP010000142.1:0-32607 GCA_035644415.1 Burkholderiales bacterium | reverse complement strand
CGTCACGTCCGCGTCTTCGCCCGAGTACTCGGTGGCGCGCTCCAGGGCGACTTGCTCGAAGGGAATGCGGCTCGCGCCCTTGCCGGTGACTTCGTCGTAGCTGATGGTCTTGATGCCCAGGTGTCGGGCCGCGAGGCTGTCCATATCGTGCGACTGGTGGCTTTCCAGCACGTAGGACTGCAACAGTGTGTCGTGCACGATGCCCGCGAGATCGACGCCGTGATTGGCAAACACGTGCTTGTCGTACTTCAGGTTCTGACCGACCTTGAAATGTTTCGGGCTCTGCATCCAGTCCTTCAGCACAGCGAGCACCCGATCCAGCGCGAGCTGCTCCGGCGCGCCGGCGTAGTTGTGCCCGACCGGTATGTACGCGGCGTGATGGGGCTCGACCGACGCCGAGATGCCGACCAGTCTCGCGGTCATGGGATCGAGGCCGGTGGTTTCAGTGTCGATCGAGACCAGTTCGGCGGCTTCGATGCGGGAGAGCCAGGCGCGCAATTGTTCATCAGTCAGAATGGTTTCGTAATTGCGCGCAGGTGAGGCGTGAGGCGTGAGGGGTGCGGCGTCAGGGCCGGAATCGAGGGCGTGAGGCGATGAAGCCGGAGACTCGGCTTCACCTCGTGCCTCGTGCCCCGGGCCTCGTGCCTGAAGCTCCTTCAACCAGCTCTTGAATTCGAGGCGATCGAAGAGTTCTGAAAGTTTCGCCGTGTCCTGCGGCTGCGGGGTGAGGTCTTCGAGCTTCACCGGCAGCTCGACGTCGCACTTGATGGTGAGCAGTTTCTTCGCCTGCGGCAGCCAGTCCAGCGCCTTGCGCAAGTTCTCGCCGACCACGCCGGCGATCTCGTTGGCGTGGGCGACCACCTGGTCCAGCGTCCCGTACTGCTTCAGCCATTTCACTGCGGTTTTGGGCCCGACCTTCTCCACGCCCGGGACGTTGTCCACGCTGTCGCCGACCAGCGTGAGATAGTCCACCATCTGCTCCGGTTTGACGCCGAATTTCTCCTCGACGCCCTTTTCGTCGAGGTTCTCGTTGGACATGGTGTTCACCAGCCTGACCTTCGGGCTGACCAGCTGGGTAATGTCCTTGTCGCCGGTGGATATGACGGTTTGCACACATTTCGCCTCGGCCTGCTTTGCCAGCGTGCCGATGACGTCGTCGGCTTCGACGCCCTCGACCATCAGCAGCGGCCAGCCCATCGCGCGCACGCTCCGGTGCAGAGGTTCGATCTGCGCCGCCAGCTCCTCCGGCATGGACGGGCGGTTGGCCTTGTACTCGGCGTACCAGTCGTCGCGGAAGGTCTTTCCTTTTGCGTCGAATACGCACGCGATATAATCCGCCGCAGTTTCCTTACGCAGCCGGCGCAGCATGTTGAGCACGCCGTACACGGCGCCGGTCGGTTCGTTGTTCCTGTTGCGCAGGTCGGGAAGCGCGTGGAATGCGCGGTAGAGGTAGGACGAACCGTCGACCAGCAAGAGCGTTTTCATCGATGATCAGCGCGGAAAATCCAGCATGAGCGACAAGCAGAAGGTTCCGGTACCGCTCGCCCCAGAGTTGGTCGAGAAAGCGTGGTCGGCGCGCGAATCCTGGCGGGTGTTCGGGATTATGGCAGAATTCGTCGAGGCCACCGAACGCCTCGCCAACGTCCGGCCCGCGGTCAGCATATTCGGCAGCGCGCGGATCCCCGCCGGCCATCCCTACTACCGCCTCACCGAGGAGATCGCGCGCCAGTTGTCCGACGCCGGCTTCAGCGTCATCTCCGGCGGCGGCCCGGGGGTGATGGAGGCGGCCAACAAGGGCGCCTTCTTCGGCCGCTCGCTTTCGGTCGGGCTCAACATTCAGTTGCCGCACGAGCAGATCTCCAACCAGTACCAGGACGTCAGCCAGACCTTCCGTCACTTTTTCGCGCGCAAGGTCATGTTCGTGAAATTCGCATCCGCATACGTAGTCGTGCCTGGCGGATTCGGGACCATGGACGAACTGATGGAGGCGCTGACGCTGGTGCAGACGCAGAAGATCCGCCGCATTCCGATCATCCTGGTGCAGGAATCCTACTGGCGCGGCCTGATCGACTGGATGCGTGATCGCATGATCAGTGAAGGCATGATCGATGCGGCCGACATGGACCTGATCAAGGTCATCGACGAACCCAGGCAAGTAGTCGAGGCGATCTTCAGTCATTACGAGAAGCGCGGCTTCGAACCGTCCGCCGCGGAGCGCGAAGCGCAACTGAATCTGTAGCCCGTTCATGTCCGTCTTCACCACCGTTACGCCGGAGCAGCTCTCGGCCTGGCTCCGCAATTACTCGATCGGCGTGCTCACCGATCTACAGGGCATCCTGTCCGGGATCGAGAACACCAATTATTTCGTCACCACCACGCACGGCAAGTTCGTGCTGACGCTGTTCGAGAAGCTCACCCGCCAGGAACTGCCGTTTTATCTGAACCTGATGGCGCATCTTTCCAGCCACGGCCTGCCCTGCCCGAAGCCGATCGCCAACCTGCAGAACGAACTGCTGGGCACCCTCAACGGCAAGCCGGCGGCGATCGTCACCTGTCTCGAAGGCCAACAGGTCACCGAACCAACGCCCGAGCATTGCGCGCAAGTCGGCGGGGTACTGGCGGACATGCACCTCGCCGGCCGGACATTCAAAAGCCATCTCGACAACCTTCGGGGCGAGAAGTGGTGGACCGCCTGCGCGCCGGAGATCTATCCGTTCCTCACCGCCGAGGACGCTGAACTGCTGGAGTCGGAAATCCGCTTTCAGGCGCAGCAGGTGCGAGAAGGCCTGCCGCGCGGCGTGGTCCATGCCGACCTGTTCCGCGACAACGTGCTGATCCAGCACGATCAAAATCATGGCCCCCACGTCGGTGGCTTCATCGATTTCTATTTTGCCTGCGTCGATTGTTTCATCTACGACGTGGGGATCACGGTGAACGACTGGTGTACCAACCCGGACGCGACGCTCGACCCGGCACGCACCCAGGCGCTGTTGAAGGCGTACACCGCGGTGCGGCCGTTTACCGATCAGGAGCGCGATGCCTGGCCATGGATGCTGCGCGCGGGCGCGCTGCGATTCTGGGTTTCGCGGCTTTACGATTTCCATCTGCCGCGTCCGGGCGAACTCACCCACGCCCACGATCCGGAGCGTTTCCGCCGCATTCTGCTCAATCACCGCAAGGCCGCGGACCGGCCGCAGCGGCAGACCGTATAAACCCGGGGCAATCTTCATGAACATCCGGAGTGTCGCGCCCGGCCGCGGCTGGCAGTGGATCACCGCCGCCTTTCAATTGTTCCGCAAGAACCCGGTGATCTGGGTGGTGCTCAATATGGCGCTGATGCTGATCGGCGTGGGGCTGGCCATGCTGCCGGTAATCGGCACTTACGTGCTGTACCTGCTCACCCCGGTATTCCTGGGCGGGATCATGGCGGCCGCAAAGGACCTCGAGGCCGGGCAGGACATCGAGATCGCACACCTGTTCCGCGGCTTTCGCCACAACGCCGCGCATCTGGTGACGGTCGGCGGGGTGTATCTGGTGGGACAGGTGGTGATCTCCGGCGTGATGCTGACGGTCGGTGGTCCGGAGTTCCAGGAATCGGTGAAGGCCGGGATCGCTGCGCTCGATGCCTCGGCGCTCACGCCAGAGGGCGCAACGCGCATTTTCCAGGCGATGCTGGTGGGAACGGTATTGTTCATGCCGCTGGCGATGGCGGTGTGGTTCGCGCCGGCGTTGGTGATCCTCGACGACCAGCCCGGCTTCCAGGCGTTGTGGACCAGCCTGCTGGCCTGCTTTCGCAACGCCCTGCCCCTGTTGCTCTACAGCATCGTCAGTTCCGTCCTGCTGCTGTTCGCCGTGATCCCCTTCGGCCTCGGTCTGATCCTGTGGATCCCGGTGATGCTGCTGACCATCTACACCAGCTATCGCGATGTGTTCGTATCCGGCCAGGCGAACTGAAACGCTTGAGATTACGCTGCAACGAGCTTGGCGTAGTCGAGCGCGAGCCACTTCAGTCCCGCGTCGCGGAAATTGACCTGGACCCGCGCGTCCGAGCCGCGGCCCTCGGCGTTGACGATCACCCCGGCGCCGAACTTCGGATGCACCACGCTCTGACCGATGCGCCAGCCTGATGCGCCGGTCTCGACCATCGGCGCCCTGGCTTTGGAGCCGGCTTCATATCCCTTGGCGGCGACGAAGCCGGAGAACTTCGTGGTGTTGATTCGTTTCAGCAACTCGTCGGGAATCTCGTCGAAAAAGCGCGAGGGCACGTTATAGCGGGTCTGGCCGTGCAGCATGCGCGTCTGCGCGTGGGTGAGGTAAAGCCTGCGGCGCGCGCGGGTGAGCGCGACGTACATCAACCGCCGTTCCTCCTCCAGGCCGTCTTGCTCCGAAACGCTGTTCTCGTGCGGGAACAAGCCTTCCTCCAGGCCGCTGATGAACACCGTGTGAAACTCCAGGCCCTTGGCCGAGTGCACCGTCATCAACTGCAATGCATCCGCGCCCTCGCCCGCCTGGTGTTCGCCGGCTTCGAGCGCCGCGTGCGCCAGGAACGCATTCAGCGGGTCCAGACCTTCCGACCTGATTTCGCCTTCCGCGCTGATCAACGTAATCGGGCCGTCCTGGCCGACGAACGCCGCCGCCGCGTTGGTCAGTTCATTGAGGTTTTCGATCCGGTCCGCGCCCTCCTTCTCGGTCTGGTACTGCGCAATCAGGCCGCTGGTCGCAACCACGTGGTCGACGATCTCGGGCAGCGGCAGGTTCTCGCACGCTTTGCGCATCGCCTCGATCAACTGGATGAAAGCGGCGATGCTGGCGCCGGCCTTGCCGCTCGGCGTATTGGCGCAGGCGGCCTGCCACAGCGAGATGCCGCGCCCTGCGGCGGCCTCCTGCAGTTGCTCGAGGCTGCGGTTGCCGATTCCGCGCGTGGGAAAGTTGACCACCCGCAGGAAAGCGCCGTCGTCGTCGGGATTTGCGGTGAGGCGCAGGTAGGCGAGCGCGTGCTTGATCTCCTGGCGCTCGAAAAAGCGCAGCCCCCCGTACACGCGATAAGAAATCCCGGCACTGAACAACGCGTGCTCGAGCACGCGGGACTGCGCGTTGGAGCGGTACAGCAGCGTCATGTCGGACAATGCCACGCCCTCATTGTGAAGCTGGCGCACCTCGTCGACGATGTAGGCGGCTTCCTCGATGTCGGTCATGGCCTGGTACACCCGCAGCGGCTCGCCGCCGCCTTCCGAGGTCCACAGGTTCTTGCCCAGCCGGGTGCGGTTGTGGCGGATCAGCGCATTGGCGGCATCGAGGATGTTGCCGTGGCTGCGGTAGTTCTGCTCCAGCTTGATGACTTTCTCGATACCGAAGTCCCTCTCCAGATCGAGCATGTTGCCGGCGTGCGCTCCACGGAACGCATAGATGGACTGATCGTCGTCGCCGACGGCGAAAATGGTGTTGTTCGGGCCGGCCAGCAGCTTCAGCCAGTGGTACTGAAGCCGGTTGGTGTCCTGGAACTCGTCCACCAGGATGTGCCTGAAACGCCCGCGGTAATGGTCTCGCAGCAGCTCGTTCCTGCCCAGCAGTTCGTAGCAACGCAGCAGCAGTTCGGCGAAATCCACCACGCCTTCGCGATTGCACTGCGCCTCGAAGGCTTCGTAGACAGTGAGCAGCCGCCGCGAGAAGTCGTCGGGCGCGTCCACTTGCGCCGCCCGCAAGCCCTGCTCCTTGGCCGAGTTGATGAAGTTCTGCGCCTGCCGTGGCGGGTATTTCTCGTCGTCCACGTTCATCGCCTTCATCACCCGCTTGATCACCGCCAGTTGGTCGGCGGAATCGAGGATCTGGAAGGTCTGCGGCAATCCGGCGTCACGGTAGTGCGCGCGCAGGATGCGGTTGCACAGCCCGTGGAAAGTGCCGACCCACATGCCGCGCGTGTTGATCGGCAGCATCGCCGAAATGCGGGTGAGCATTTCGCGCGCAGCCTTATTGGTGAAGGTCACCGCCATGACACTCAGCGGCCCGATCTGGCCGGTCTGAATCAGCCACGCGATGCGGGTGGTGAGCACGCGGGTCTTTCCCGAGCCCGCGCCGGCAAGGATCAGCGCGGACTGGTGCGGGAGCGTGACGGCTTCGAGCTGCTGGGGATTCAGACCTTCGAGAATCGACATTCGGGACGCGGCGGGAGGAACGTTTTGGTGCCGAATTATACCCACCTAACCCCGGCCCTCTCCCCCCGTAAGCGGGCGGAGAAGGTGAGGGAAAGGCGACCTCGCACCAACAGGTCGCGTGTCTCTAGTTTTTCGTCTCCCTGTCGATCATCGCCAGCAGGTGGGGAAAGTTCACTCCATTGGCATCGGCGAATGTGAAAGCTGTCTTCTTCGATCCGCGCCGCATTGACGCGCTCGCGCTCGAAGATGCCTTCGAAGGTCTTCCGCTCGGCCGCCGGTTTGGTGGTGGCCGCGGTTACAAAAAATTACTGCAGTGAGGCGATCGGCTCCAGCCGGGGATTGATCTGCTTCAGCCGTGCGCCGAGCAGGTTGGCTTCCAGCTCGCTGGGAAAGCCGGCGATGCGCACCAGGTAAGCCGGGCCTTCTTCGCGAGGCTCTTGCTGGATGAGCGCCGGGTAACCTTCGCGGCGGAGGCTGTCGTACAGCGACAGCGCCTGGATTTGATTCGCATACTTGGCGAGATTGAGTTTCCAGAGGCCGCCCCGGCGAATTGCGCCCTGGCCCTCCGAGATTTCGGTTTCGGCGGCCCAGATCTTGAGTTGTTCGATCTGGACGGGCTCGATCTTCCCGGCGCCGCTTCTCGGCGCCTGCAGGAAAGTGAGCGCGTCTTTCATGTCCAGCGGCGGGCTCGCCGAACTTTCGGCAACGCGGGCGACGCTAACCTTCCCGTCGATGAGCACCAGCACCTGATGGTCGCTGAGTTTCTTGCCCCAAATGTCGGCGGCGTTGAACCTGGCGATGAGGGTGGTGAACTGGACCGTCACTTCGCTATCCGCGGCCGGCTCCGGCGCGGTGGTGTAACGGAAAGCGCCGGCGAACACTTTGAGAGTCGCGCTGAGGAAATTCTTCGCCTGGCGTTGCGCCAGTTCGGCAATCTGCAGCCACCCGTTCTCGCCCAGCTTGACCAGACTGCCGTCCCCAAGCCGCAGCAGCAGGCGCGAATTGGACCCGGTGGCGATTTCGTCACGCGCCTTGAGTTCGGTGCCGGCGGTGAGCGGCTCACGCTGGCCGTCGCGGATCAGCCAGGCCGGTAACTGGACGCCTTCGACCATGGCGTCGGGAGCCGCCTGCAACGGCATGGCGGCGGCTATCAAAAGAGCGGCGATCCCTGCGCGAATGAGCATAATGAGTCCCCTTTCCGGTGCCATGTTTATGCCGACAGATACGGCCTGAAACGCCCAACGGATGCGTGCCCGAACGCTATAATCCGCCTTTGTCAGGCTTTGGTTTCATTCATCATGCAGCCGCAATATCAGCCCGCCGCCATCGAGCAGCAGGTCCAGCAAGAGTGGGCGGACAAGAAATCCTTCCGCGCGGTCGATGCCTCGCACAAGCCCAAGTACTACTGCCTGTCGATGTTCCCCTATCCGTCGGGGAAGCTGCACATGGGCCACGTGCGCAATTACACCATCGGCGATGTGCTGTCGCGCTACTACCGCATGCGCGGCTACAACGTGCTCCAGCCGATGGGCTGGGACGCATTCGGGCTGCCCGCCGAGAACGCGGCCATGGCCAACAACGTGCCGCCGGCGAAGTGGACTTACGACAACATCGCCTACATGAAGAAGCAACTCAAGTCGCTGGGCTTCGCTATTGACTGGGAACGCGAGCTCGCGACTTGCCGGCCGGACTACTATCGCTGGAACCAGTGGCTGTTCCTGCGCATGCTGGAGAAGCGGCTGGCCTACAAAAAGACCGGCACGGTGAACTGGGATCCGGTGGACCAGACCGTGCTCGCCAACGAGCAGGTGATCGACGGCCGCGGCTGGCGCACCGGCGCGCTCGTGGAAAAGCGAGAAATCCCGATGTATTACTTGGCGATCACGCGCTACGCGGAGGAGCTGCTGTCCTCGCTCGACCGGCTTCCCGGCTGGCCCGAGCGCGTGAAAACCATGCAGGCCAACTGGATCGGCAAGAGCTTCGGCGTGCGGCTGGCCTTCCCGTACGTGCTCGGCGGCAAGGCCGGAAAGCTCTGGGTGTTCACCACTCGCGCCGACACCATCATGGGCGTGACTTTCGTCGCGGTCGCCGCGGAGCATGCGCTGGCCGCCGAGGCGGCGAGACGCAATCCCAAGCTCGCCGAATTCGTCGAGGAGTGTAAGCGCGGCGGCGTGCAGGAAGCCGAGATCGCCACCCAGGAAAAAAAAGGCATGCCCACCGGGATATTTGTGGAGCATCCGCTGACCGGAGAGAATATCGAGGTGTGGGTCGGCAATTACGTGCTGATGAGTTATGGCGAAGGTGCGGTGATGGGTGTGCCCGGGCACGACGAGCGCGATTTCGCCTTTGCCAAGAAGTACGGTCTGCGGATCAAGCAGGTGATCGACGTCGAGGGCCGGCCGTATTCGCTGGACGCGTGGCAGCCCTGGTACGCTGACTACGGCGTGTGCGTGAACTCCGCCAGGTACGACGGCATGCCGTATCAGCAGTCGGTGGACATGATCGCGGCGGACCTCAAGGCGAAAGGCCTTGGCGAAAAACAGGTGACCTGGCGCCTGCGCGACTGGGGAATTTCGCGCCAGCGTTACTGGGGTTGCCCGATCCCGATCGTGCATTGCGATTCCTGCGGCGACGTGCCCGTGCCCGACGATCAGCTGCCGGTGGTGCTGCCTGAGGACTGCGTGCCGGACGGCAGCGGCAATCCGCTCAACAAGCGGCCGGATTTCCTCAACACCGCCTGTCCGAAGTGCGGCAAACCGGCCAAGCGCGAGACCGACACCATGGATACCTTCGTGGATTCGTCCTGGTACTTCCTGCGCTTCGCCTGCGCCGATCAGCACGAAAGGATGGTGGACGAGCGGGTGAACTACTGGCTGCCGGTGGACCAGTACATCGGCGGCATCGAGCACGCGATTCTGCACCTGCTGTACTCGCGCTTCTGGACCAAGGTAATGCGCGACTTCGGGCTGGTGAAGCTGGACGAGCCGTTCACCCGGCTGCTCACCCAGGGCATGGTGCTCAACGAGATTTTCTTCCGCAAGACCGACGGCGGCCGGGCGCAGTACTTCAATCCCGCGGATGTGGAAGTGCAATTCGACGACCAAGGCAAGCGCAAGGCAGCGGTGCTGAAAGAGGACGGGAAGCCGCTGGAATCGGGCGGTATTGGCACTATGTCAAAATCGAAGAACAACGGCGTGGATCCGCAGGCGTTGATCGATCAATACGGTGCCGACACAGCACGCCTGTTCGTCATGTTCGCGAGTCCACCGGAGCAAACCCTTGAGTGGTCCGACGACGGCGTTGAAGGTGCCAGCCGGTTTCTGCGGAGACTTTGGTTGTTCGCTGCCGGACGGGGAAAGGACAACACAAAGTTTAATTTGAGCAGCGCTTTTATTTCAATCACGGATTGGTCTTCACAGCCATCAGCGATACGCGATTTTCGTAGAGGAATCCACCTGTCATTGAAGCAAGCGTCCTATGACTACGAACGAATGCAGTACAACACCGTCGTATCCGCCTGCATGAAGATGCTCAATTTGCTTGAAGGATTCTCGGGAGGACAAGGACTTGGGAGCGTAAATGCGGTGTCTCAGGCCTCCTCGGAGGCGCTGGATATCCTGTTGCGAGTGCTTTACCCGGTGACACCACACATCACCTGTGTGTTGTGGAAGGAGCTGGGTTACGGCGCCGACATCATCGATGCGCCCTGGCCGGCAGTGGATGAGGCCGCGCTAGTGCAGGACGAAATCGACCTGGTGCTGCAGGTCAACGGCAAGCTGCGCGGCAACATCCGGGTGGCGCGCACCGCGGACCGCGCCGCCATCGAGCGGCTGGCGGTGGAAAACCCGAACGCGCAGAAACACATTGCCGGTCAGACGGTCAAAAAAGTGGTGGTGGTGCCCGGACGGCTGGTGAATATTGTTGTGTAGGGACGAGGGACGGGGGACGAGGGGTGAGGGATGAAGGGCGAATGAAAACCGACGTGTGCCAGCGCTCCTGGAGCGCGATGAAGGCGATGAACAGATTCTTGCGAGATTTTCCCTCGCCCCTCGTCCCTCGTCCCTCGTCCCTGGTCATCGCGACTTTCCTTGTCGCGATGACGCTCTCCGCCTGCGGCTTCCAATTGCGAGGGCAGGCCGCCATCCCGTTCCAGACCGTTCGCGTCGAGGCGCCGGGGTTCTCGGCTTTTGCCAATGATCTGGAACGTGCCATCCGTGCCGGAAGCAAGACCCGTATCGTCGAAAGCCGCGACCAAGCCGAAGCGGTGGTCCAAATCGTCGGAGAATCGCAGGAAAAGCACATCCTGTCGTTGTCCAGCGGCGGCAAGGTGCGGGAGTTCGAACTGCTTTATCGCATCGCTTACCGGCTGACCAATCGCGCCGGCGTCGACCTGGCGCTGCCGGGAGAAATCGTTCTGCGCCGCGACATGACCTACGACGATACCGTGGTGCTCGCCAAGGAATCGGAGGAACTGCTGCTGTTCCGCGACATGAAGACAGACGCGGTCCAGCAAATGCTGCGGCGGTTGTCGCTGGTGAAGCCCGCGACATAACGGCCGGCGGATATAATCCGCGCAAACAAGCCCCCTTGCATTTCCATGCCACCCGAAGGTTCCGTCGGCGTAGTCAGCCCGAAACTCGCGCACTTCGATGAGCCGATCGAGCTCAAGAGCGGCGCACGCCTGGATTCGTACGATCTGGCGTACGAAACCTACGGCGCGCTCAACGCCGCGCGCAGCAATGCAGTGCTGGTTTGCCACGCACTGAACGCCTCGCACCACGTCGCAGGGGTCTATGCCGACGATCCGGAGAACGTCGGGTGGTGGGACAACCTGATCGGGCCGGGAAAGCCGGTGGACACCAACCGCTTCTTCGTCATTGGCGTCAATAACCTGGGCGGCTGTCACGGCTCCACCGGACCTTCGAGCATCAATCCCGCGACCGGCAGGCCATGGGGTGCCGATTTTCCGGTGGTGACGGTGGACGACTGGGTGCAGGCGCAGGCACGGCTGGCCACCCGGCTGGGCATCGAGCGCTTCGCCGCGGTGATGGGCGGGAGCCTCGGCGCGATGCAGGCGCTGCAATGGGCCATCAGCCAGCCGGAGCGCGTGCGCCATTCCATCGTGATTGCCGCCGCACCCAAACTTTCGGCGCAGAACATCGCCTTCAACGAGGTGGCGCGCCAGGCGATCACCACCGATCCGGATTTCCACGGCGGCAATTACTACTCGTACGGAGTGGTGCCGAGGCGGGGGCTTCGCATCGCACGCATGATCGGACACATCACCTACCTGTCCGACGACACGATGGCGGAGAAATTCGGCCGCGAATTGCGGGAAGACACGCTCAAGTTCAACTTCGACGTCGAATTCCAGATCGAGTCTTACCTGCGCCACCAGGCCGACAAGTTTGCGGAACGCTTCGACGCCAACACTTACCTGCGCATCACCAAGGCGCTCGACTACTTCGACCCGGCTGCAGCCTGCGGCGGCGACCTGTCTGCAACCTTGAAACCCGCGAAGGCGGGCTTCCTCCTGGTGTCGTTCACTTCGGACTGGCGTTTTTCGCCGGCGCGTTCGCGCGAGATCATCAAGGCGCTGGTGGACAACCGCCTGGGCGTGAGCTACGCGGAGATCGATGCGCCGCACGGCCACGACGCCTTCCTGATGGACGATCCGCGCTACCATAACCTGATCCAGACCTACTTCGGCAACATCGTCCTGCAGGGCCCCGGGACATGAGCGCGTCTGCAGCCCCTGGGACGCGGTCCGGCCGTTCCGACTTTGCCGCGATCGCAAAGTGGATCAAGCCAAATGCGCAGGTGCTCGACCTCGGTTGCGGCGACGGATCGCTGCTGCGCCATTTAAAGCAGGCGCGCGGCGTGACCGGCTACGGGATCGAGATCGACGATGCCAGGGTGCTGGCCTGCGTGCGCAACGGCGTGAACGTGCTGCAGAACGACCTGGAGTCGGGGCTGTCGGGGTTCGAGTCGAATTCCTTCGATTACGTGATCCTGTCGCAGACGCTGCAGGCGGTGCGCCACACCGAACGCATCCTCAAGGACATGCTGCGGGTCGGACGCGAAGGAATCGTCACGTTTCCGAACTTCGGCTACTGGCGGCACCGGCTGCAGATTCTGGCTGGACGCATGCCGGTGTCGAAGGAACTGCCTTACGAGTGGTACGACACCCCGAATATCCACCTTTTCACTATCAGGGATTTCCAGGTTTACTGCAGAACCCACGGCGTGCGCATTCTCGAACGCCTGGTGATGGCCGGCGCCAAGCCGGTAAGCGTATTGCCCAACCTGCTGGGCGCGCTCGCGGTCTTTCGCTTCGACGCGGGTTCGCGCGCGTAGGGTTACCAGCTTTCCCTGGGCGCCGAGCCGCCGACATGGGAGCGGGCAGCCAGCCATGCCGGCACGCCGAGCCGGCAAATAACGCCTGGTAGCCGAATGTATCCACCGCCAGGCCGCACCACCCGGCGATGAACCTAAGCATCAGCCGCCTTGTCAACGCGCGCGTCTACTTTGCCCTCCTTGCCTGCCGAGCCGATCGACAGGTCGGCGAGCCCCGAGCGGATCATGAACCAGAACAGGATCACGCCCGGGAACGCGATGACGGTGGTGAGCAGATAGAAGTTCACGTAGCCGATCGCCTCGATCAGCGCGCCGGCGCTCGTCCCGGTGAGGAAGCGGCCGGCGATGCTTGCCAGCGCGGAGAGCAGGGCGTATTGGGTTGCCGTGAAGCGCAGGTTGCACAGCGCGGAGAGGTAGGCGACCACCGTCACGCCGCCCATGCCGCTCGCGAAATTCTCGAAGCCGATCGCCGCCGCCATGCCGGTGTTGGTATGGCCGACCGCCGCCAGTGCGGCGAAGCTGAAATTCGACACCGCCATCAGGATCAGGCTGACCAGGACCGCGCGCTTCATGCCCAAGCGCGCGTACAGAATGCCGCCGGCGAAAATGCCGATCAGCAGTGCGATGAAGCCGACGCCGACGTCGTAGTAGGCCACCTCGTCGTTGCTGAAGCCGAGGTCCTTGAACAGCAGCCTGAACGTAAGGTTGGCGAGAGTGTCGCCGATCTTGTGGATGAGCACGAACAGCAGCACCACCAGCGCCCCCTGGCGCTTGAGGAACTCGAGCAACGGGCTGAAATAGGCGACGATAGCCTCGACGACGCCGCGCGGCTTGGCCGGCTCGCGGTGCCGCTCGGGCTCGCCCATTACCAGCCCGACCAGCATCCCCGGGAGCGCGAACACCGCGCAGGCGAAATAGGCAGCGCTCCAGCCGAGACGGGCGGCGATGACCAGTGCCAGGGCGCCGGCCGCCGCGGCGCCGATGCGCCAGCCGTACTGCGACATGCCGGAGCCGACGCCGAGTTGGCGCGGCTCGAGCAGCTCGATGCGGTAGGCGTCGATGATGATGTCGAACGTGGCGCCGGCAACGCCCACGGTAATCGCGGCGATCGCGACGATATAAAGCGCTTCGTCCGGATCGGCGATTCCGAGAAATGCGACGGCGGCCATCACCAGCACGCCGACCAGCCACAGCCAGCTGCGCCGTTGTCCGAACCTGCCGATCACCGGCAGCCGGACGTTGTCGACGATCGGTGCCCATAGGAACTTGAAATTGTAGGCGAGGACAGTGAGCGCGAAAGCGGTCACCGCGCTCTTGGTGATGCCGTGCTGTGCGAGGCGCGTGGTCAGAGTCGCGCCGATCATCGCGAAGCCGAAGCCGGAGGAGATGCCCAAGAACAATGCCGCGAGGGGCGCGGACTCAAAATAGGGGCGTACGCCTTCCGGCAGCCTGCTGCGCCAGTCGCGTAGCGCGGTCGTAGTGTTCTGATCCATGCCCCTCTTTTTGCGCTTCGCCCACCGGCGAGAAGCGGTTTTGCGCGTCACGCCTACGCTTCCCAATTACCCGAGAAGCCGAGCAACAGCATGCGGGCCGCGGACGCCTGCGCACGCGCGCGCGGGTCGCTAAGCCAGCGGGTAGTCATAGTCGATGATAAGAGGTGCGTGGTCGCTGAAACGCTGCGCCTTGTAGATTGCGGCGCGTCTGGCTTTGGCGGCGATGCCGGGTGTGGCGAGCTGATAATCGATGCGCCATCCCACGTTCTTGGCCCAGGCCTGGCCGCGGTTGGACCACCAGGTGTATTGCTCCGGTTCCTGGTTGAGGCGGCGGAACACGTCCACGTACCCGAGCTTGTCGAGCACCCCCGAAAACCACTCGCGCTCCTCTGGCAGGAAGCCGGAGTTCTTCTGGTTGGAGCGCCAGTTCTTGAGGTCGATCTCCTTGTGCGCAACATTCCAGTCGCCGCAGAGTATGACTTCACGGCCGCTCTGCGCAAGCCTGTGCAACTGCGCAATGAAACGCTCCATGAAGCTGAACTTGATCGCCAGGCGTTCCGCCGAGCTGGAACCCGAGGGCACGTACACCGACACGATGCTGAGGTTGCCGAACTGCGCCTCGAGGTAACGGCCTTCGGCATCGATATCGGGAATGCCGAGGCCCTCGATCACGCGATCCGGTTTTTTGCGGCAATAGATGCCGACACCGCTGTAGCCGGGCCGATCGGCGCAATGAAAGTAGCCGCGGTATCCGTCGGGATTGCGGATCGCCTCTACGAGGTCGCGGTCCTGCGCCTTGATCTCCTGGACGCAGATCGCGTCGGCGTCCTGTGCGGACATCCACTCGAGAAAGCCTTTGTTGACTGCCGAACGTATGCCGTTTAGATTGAGGGTGATGATTCGCACGTCGGGCAATGAAAAATTTCAGGCAGGAGTTTATTGAATTCGCCTTGGCCCGCGGTGTTCTCTGCTTCGGCGAGTTCAAGACCAAGGCCGGGCGTCTGTCGCCCTATTTCTTCAACGCCGGCCTGTTCAACGACGGCGAGGCGCTGCGAAGGCTCGGGCAATTCTACGCGAAAGCCATTGTCGCCGCCGATGCTACCTTCGACATGCTGTTCGGTCCGGCTTACAAGGGCATCCCGCTGGTTTCCGCCACCGCCGTTGCGCTTGCCGAAATTGGGCGAAATTTGCCGTTCTGCTTCAATCGCAAGGAGGCCAAGGATCATGGCGAGGGCGGCATGACCGTCGGCGCACCGCTCGCCGGGCAGGTGCTGGTCGTGGACGATGTCATTTCCGCAGGGACTTCGGTGCGCGAGTCGGTGCAGATCATTCGCGCAGCCGGCGCGGCGCCCTGCGGCGTGATCATTGCGCTCGACCGGATGGAGCGCGGCAGCGGCACGCAGTCCGCCGCCCAGGAGGTGCGCAGCCAGTTCGGCATCCCGGTCATCAGCATCGCCACGCTCGCGGACCTTACCGTGTTCCTGCGGGCGCGCGCGGATATGGCACGGCAGTTGCAGGCAGTCGAACGCTACCGCAAAGAATACGGGGTATCCGCATGAAAGTGATTCGTTCGCTGGTGAGCCTGACCATCGCCACGGCCCTCGCCGTCCCGGCACTGGCGCAGCAGAAACCCACGCCGGGTGGTTCCGGCCCGGTCACGTACAAGTGCGTGGACGGCCGGGGCAAGATCTATTACTCGGACCAGTTCACACCGGAGTGTGGGCAGACCCAGGAAATGAATCGTCAGGGCAGGATTTTGAAAAAGCACGAAACCGCCAAGCCCGCGGCGGACGGGACCGGAGGCGCCAAGGACTCGGCAGAAAGACAACGCCGCGATCGTGCTCTGATGTCGACTTACACGTCGGAAGAAGAGATCGACCTGGCGCGCGACCGCAGCCTGATGATTCCGCTGCAGGCCGTCAAGACGGTCGAAAACAGGCTGGACAAGGCGAACAGCCAGCTTTTCGATCTGAAGTCGCAGGCTGACCGCCTGGCGGGAAAGCAGAAAGCCATCCCGCCGAATCTGCTTGAAGAGATCGACGGCAAGCAGAAGGAAGTTTCAGCGCTCGAGGCCGAGCTGCAGCAGAAAAAGAGCTACGCTGATTCGGTACGCGCCCGGTACGAAGGCGACAAACTGCGTTACCGTGAACTGAATACGGCCAGCAAATAGGCGGTTTTTAAGCCAGTTTGTTCTTCAGCATCTCGTTGACCAGGGCGGGATTGGCCTTGCCCTTGCTGGCCTTCATTACCTGGCCGACCAGCGAGTTGAAAGCTTTCTCTTTGCCGCCCTTGTAATCCGCCACCTGTTGCGGATTGGCGCCAAGCACTTCGTCCACGATCTTCCCAATCGCGCCCGAGTCGGAAATCTGCTTCAAGCCCCTCTTCTCGATGATCTCATCGGCGCTGCCCTCGCCCGCCCACATTGCTTCAAAAACAGTCTTCGCCAGCTTAGAGGAAAGCGTGTTGTCGAAAACACGCGCTAACAAGCTAGCGAGTTGACTGGCTGAGACAGGACTTTGAAGGATAGAAAGGTCGTTTCTATTCAGGAGTGCCCCCACGTCATTAATCACCCAGTTGGCGACATGTTTGGCATTTGCAGCGTCCGGAGATTGAGTTCCGTACGCAATTCCAGGAATTTTTCTAAGCTCAGCCAAAACCGCTTCAAAATAATTAGCCGTATCAATCGAAGCGGTCAACGCCACGGCATCTTGAGAGAAAAGGTGATACCCATCTTCATATCGCTTGCGCTTAGCTTCAGGCAATTCGGGTAACTTAGTACGACAGTCTTCAATCCACGTTTCACTCACTTCCAACGGCAGTAGATCGGGATCGGGGAAATAGCGGTAGTCGTGCGCATCTTCTTTAGTGCGCATCATGCGCGTCTCGCCGCTCTCGGGATCGAACAGCACCGTTGCCTGCTGGATGCTCCCGCCGTCTTCCAGCGTCTCGATCTGCCATTTCACTTCGTATTCGATCGCCTGCTGCAGGAAGCGGAAGGAATTCAGGTTCTTGATCTCGCGGCGCGTGCCCAGCGGCGCGCCCGGGCGGCGCACCGAAACGTTGGCGTCGCAGCGAAAAGATCCTTCCTCCATGTTGCCGTCGCAGATGTCTATCCAGCGTACCAGCACATGCAGCGTCTTGGCGTAAGCGACCGCCTCTTCCGCGGAACGCATGTCCGGCTCGGACACGATTTCCAGCAACGGCGTGCCGGCGCGGTTCAAATCAATGGCGCTTACATTAGACAAATCGATTGAGTCGCCCACGACCATCCTGCCAACCACTCCTTTTCCGATAACGCCAGACAATGCTTCTCCGTGGATGGACTTTCCGGCGTCTTCTTCCAAATGTGCACGAGTGAGACGAATAACTTTTCGTGCACCTTTTGTTTCTATGGCGAGGCTGCCGCCCTGCACGATGGGAATCTCGTACTGGCTGATCTGGTAGCCCTTGGGGAGGTCGGGGTAGAAGTAGTTCTTGCGTGCAAAAATCGAGCGCGGGTTGATGGTTCCGCCTACCGCCAGACCAAAGCGGATCGCCCGCTCCACTGCGCCCTTGTTGAGCACCGGCAACGTGCCGGGCAACGCCATGTCGATCGCGCAGGCCTGGGTATTGGGTGCCGCGCCGAACGCAGTCGACGCCCTCGAGAATATCTTCGAGCGCGTCGACAGTTGCGCGTGCGTTTCGATGCCGATGACGATTTCCCAGTCCATACGCTATCGCTCGGGTGAGGGGTGAGGGGCGAGGGGTGAGGGGCGATTCAATGCCCTTGTTCTTGACTCATCACGCATCGCTCATCACTCTTTCGCCGCGGGTGGAACCCGCAAATGCCAGTCGGTCGCCTGCTGGTAACGGTGCGCGGCGCCGAGCAGCCGGGCTTCATCGAAGTAATTGGCCATCAGCTGCAGTCCGACCGGGCGGTTCTTCGCGCCGAAGCCGCAGGGAATGCTCATCCCCGGAATGCCGGCCAGGCTGCCGGGAATGGTGTACAGGTCCGACAGATACATCGCCACCGGATCGGCGGCCTTCTCGCCGAATCCGAATGCCACGCTGGTGGTGACCGGTCCGGCGATCAGGTCGCACTCGCGGAAGGCGCGCTGGAACTCGTCGGCGATGATCCGGCGCACCTTCTGCGCCTGGATGTAGTAGGCATCGTAGTAGCCGTGCGACAGTACGTAGGTGCCTATCAGGATGCGGCGTTTGGGCTCCGGACCGAAACCTTCCGAGCGCGATTTCTTCATCATGTCGATGAGGTCGCTGTAGCGCGCGGCGCGGTGGCCGTAGCGCACGCCATCGAAGCGGCTCAGGTTCGAGGAGCATTCCGCCGGTGCGATCACGTAATAGACCGGGATGCCAAGCGCTGCATTCGGAAGCGAGATGTCCACCAGCTTTACGCCCAGCTTGACGTACTCGGCGAGCGCCTCCCGAACCGCCTTTTCGACGTCGGGTTGCAGGCCGTCGCCGAAGAACTCCTTTGGCACGCCGATGCGCAAGCCCTTGAGATCGACATCGAGCGAGCGGGTGTAGTCCTCGTGGGCACGCTCGACGCTGGTCGAATCCTTCGGATCGAAACCGAGCATGGCGTTGAAGATCAGCGCGGCATCCTCTGCCGAGCGGGTCATGATGCCGGCCTGGTCCAGGCTGGAGGCGAACGCGATCATGCCCCAGCGCGACGCACGGCCGTAGGTCGGCTTGATGCCGGTAACGCCCGAAAACGCCGCCGGCTCGCGAATGGACCCGCCGGTGTCGGTGGCGGTTGCGGCCGGGGTGATTCTCGCGGCGACCGCCGCCGCCGAACCCCCCGAGCTTCCACCCGGTACCGCGGTTTTATCCCAGGGATTGAGCACGTTGCCGTAATGGCTGTTCTCGTTGGACGAGCCCATCGCGAACTCGTCGCAGTTGAGCTTGCCGAGCGCCACCATTCCGGCGCTTCCCAGTTTCTCGACGACCGTGGCGTCGAACGGGCTCAGGTAGCCTTCGAGCATCCGCGACGAGGCGGTCGAATGGAAATCGCGGGTGACGAAAATGTCCTTGTGCGCGATCGGCACGCCGGTCAGCGGCGTCGCCTCGCCTCTGGCGATGCGGGCGTCGGCGGCGCGCGCCTGCGCCAGCGTGACTTCCGGGCGCACGTCCAGAAAGGCGTTGAGATCCTTGTGGCTTTCGATGCGTTCCAGGAAAAACCGGGCGAGCTCGACGGCGGAGACTTCCCCGGCAATCAGCGCGCGGCCCAGCTCGGCCACCGACTTCTTGAACATCGCGCGACCCCTACTCGATGACCCTGGGCACGAGGAACAGGCCGTCCAGCTGCGAAGGCGCGTTCCTCATGTTGGCCTCGCGGTTTTCCGTCGAACTGACCACGTCCTCGCGCAGCCGCTGCGAACCGCCGAGCGGATGAGACATCGGTTCGATTCCGCTCGTGTCCACCGATTGCAGCTGCTCGATGAGCCTGAAGATGTCGTTGAGCTGTCCGAGCGCCTGCCCGGCTTCCGCGTCGGTCACCTCGATGCGCGCGAGATGAGCGATGCGCTTGACGTCGCTGAGAGTAAGGGCCATTTCGTGGGAGGCTTCCGTGGTCGCGGCTGGGTTCAGGAACGGGACAGGAAGGAGGACACAAGGCCGGTGGCCGCGCCCGGGTGGCTCCTGGGAAACCCGTTTTTTGTTAACCGCCGCAGTACGATAGGGTATCATAACCTCCTCATTTTTCGCACCGCGGCGGCACCACCGCTTACTTTATGTTTGGATTTCTCAACGGCTATTTTTCCAACGACCTTGCCATCGACCTCGGCACCGCCAATACCCTGATCTACGTGCAGGGCAAGGGCATCGTTCTCAACGAACCCTCGGTAGTGGCGATCCGGCAGGAAGGGGGCCCGAACGGCAAGAAAGTGATCCAGGAGGTGGGGCTCGCCGCCAAGCAGATGCTCGGCCGTACGCCCGGCAACATCACCGCCATCCGGCCGATGAAGGACGGCGTGATCGCCGACTTTACCGTGACCGAACAGATGCTCAAGATGTTCATCAAGAGGGTCCATGATTCGCGCCTGTTCTCCCCCAGTCCGCGCATCGTCATCTGCGTGCCCTGCGGCTCCACCCAGGTGGAGCGGCGGGCGATCCGCGAGTCCGCCTACGGCGCCGGCGCGCGCAAGGTGGAGCTGATCGAGGAGCCGATGGCGGCAGCAATCGGCGCCGGCCTGCCGGTGGAGGAAGCCACCGGCTCGATGGTGGTGGACATCGGCGGCGGCACCACGGAAGTCGGAGTGATCTCGCTGGGCGGCATCGTCTACTCCGGTTCGGTGCGGGTCGGAGGCGACAAGTTCGACGAGGCGATCATCAATTACATCCGCCGCAACTACGGCATGTTGATCGGCGAAACCACCGCCGAGGAAATCAAGAAGGAGATCGGTTCCGCATTCCCGGGCTCTGAAGTGCGCGAAAAAGAAGTCAAGGGCCGCAACCTCGCGGAAGGCATCCCGCGCAGCTTCACCATTTCCAGCAACGAAATCCTGGAAGCACTGACCGACCCTCTCAACAGCATCGTCAGCGCGGTCAAGTCGGCGCTCGAGCAGACTCCGCCGGAACTCGGCGCCGATATCGCCGAAAAAGGCATGGTGCTCACCGGCGGCGGCGCGCTGTTGCGCGACATCGACCGTCTGCTGATGGAAGAAACCGGGTTGCCGGTGATCGTCGCCGATGATCCGCTCACCTGCGTGGTGCGCGGCTCCGGCCGGGCCCTGGAAAAGATCGACAAACTCGGTACCATATTCACGAACGACTGAGGATTTCAGGAGGGGCGAGGTGTGAGGGGCGAGGGGTGAGGGAACGGCGGATTACTACAGGAATCGCGTCGGCACTTCGCAGAGCTTTTCTCAAGCATCAGTTTTCTTCATTAGGCTTCACCGCTCGTCCCTCGTCCCTCGCCCCTTGTCCCTAGGATGGAGTACACCCCACCGCCGTTCTTCAAGCGGGGCCCAAGCCTCATTGCAAGACTGTCGTTCTTCGTGTTGCTCTCCCTGGTCCTGCTGTACGCCGATGCGCGCTTCCACTACATGGAGGGGTTGCGAAAGGCGATCGGCGTGGTGCTTTATCCTTTGCAGCGAATCGTGGATGTGCCGGCAGAAGTGGCTTCAGGCATCGGCAGCTTCTTTGTCAGCCAATCCTACCTGCAGCGCGAGAACGAGCGCCTGGTGCGCGAGAATTTCCTCAACGCCGGGCTGTTGCAGACACAACAGGAACTGATCGCCGAGAACCGTCACCTGCGCCAGCTCCTGGATATGAAGGAGCGCGTCGGACCGGCCTCGGCGGCGGCGGAAATACTGTACTTCGGGCGCGATCCCTTCAGCCGCAAGGTGATCATCGACAAGGGTTCGTCGAACAAGGTCGAGGAAGGTGCCGCGGTCGTTGACGACACCGGATTGATCGGCCAGGTGAGCCGCGCATTTCCCTGGACTGCCGAGATCGCACTCATCACCGACCGCGAACAGGCCGTGCCGGTCCAGGTGGTGAGAAACGGCCTGCGTGCTGCGGTTTTCGGCACCGGCTACGACGGCGCGCTGGACCTGCGCTTCATGCCGGTCAACGCCGACATCGAGCACGGCGACGTACTGGTAACCTCCGGCATCGACGGCGTTTACCCGGCCGGATTGCCGGTGGCGGTGGTTGCCAGCATAGAACGCAATGCCGCCTACCCTTTTGCGCGCATCACCTGCACTCCCGCCGCCGGCGTCAACCGCCACCGCCAGGTCCTGGTTCTTGCCAGGCTGGCGCCGCTGCCCGAGTACCCCCCGGCGGCCCAGCAAAAGAAGGTCAAGCCGCGTAAATCGCGCAGGGACGGCTGATGCGCGGCTCCGGATTCAGCAACCTTTCGACCCAGGAGATCCTGCTTCCGGTCAGACCGCTGTACGTCGTTGTGACCCTGGCTGCCGCGCTGCTGCTGAACCTGCTGCCGCTTGCCGGCTGGGTGCTGGCGCTGCGCCCCGATTTCGTCGCCCTCACGTTGCTGTACTGGGGGATCAACCAGCCGCGCAAGATCGGGTTCCTTCCCGCCTGGCTGCTCGGCCTGGCGGTGGACGTGGCCGAGGGCAGCCTGTTCGGCCAGCACGCGCTGGCCTACGCGGTGATGATGTTCAGCGCCTTCGCCTTGCACCGGCGCGTGGCGATGTTCGGCGTGCGCCACCAGATTCCGCACGTGCTGGTGATCCTGCTGCTGATGCAAGTGATCGTGCTGGCGGTGCGGGCGGCGGCGGGCGGCGAGTACCCGGGCTGGTGGTATTTCGTGCCCAGCGTTGTCGGTGCGCTGCTGTGGCCGGTAACCCGGTTCCTGTTCACGATTCCGCTGCGCTCGCGGCGGGATCCTGACGAGGTCTAAGGCGTCCGCCGCGCATGCGCCTGGCGACATTCCCCCGAGCCGCGGTGAACCGTGCAGTCGAGCTTCGCGACCATCAACGCGAGCTCTACAACTTCCAACTGCGACTGGCGATCGCCGGCGGCGCCGTGCTGTTCGCCTTCTTTGTCCTGTTCGTGCGTTTTTTCTACGTGCAGGTGATCCAGCACGACTATTACCATACGCTGGCCGAGCAGAACCGCATTTTCATCGTCCCGGTGGTGCCCAACCGCGGGTTGATCGTGGACCGCAACGGCGTGGTGCTGGCACACAACTTTGCCGCTTATACCCTGGAGATCATGCCCACGCAGGTGGCTGACTTCGATGACATGATCAACAGGCTGTCGATACTGGTCGACATCACCCCCAAGGACCGCAAGCGTTTCCAGAAACTGCTCGAGGAAGGCCACGACTTTGCCAGCGTGCCGATCCGCACGCGGCTAAACGACGAGGAGGTGGCGCGCTTCGCGGTCAACGCATACCGTTTCCCCGGCGTGGAGTTGAACGCGCGGCTGTTCCGCCACTACCCCAATGGCGAGATCGCCTCGCATGTGGTCGGTTACATCGGCCGGATCAGCGATCCGGACGTGGCGGATCTCAAAAACAAGGGGATGGCGGCGAACTACAGTGCCTCGGACTACATCGGCAAGGTCGGGCTCGAGCAGCGTTACGAGAAAGACCTGCGCGGGGTAACCGGCTACGAACACGTGGAGACCGACGCCAACGGGCGCTCGGTGCGCACACTGCGCAGCATCCTGCCGGTGTCCGGCAACGACCTGCGGCTGGCACTGGATGCGCGGCTGCAGCAGGTGGCGGAGCAGGTGTTCGGCACTCACCGCGGTTCGCTGGTTGCGATCGAGCCTGCCACCGGCGGCGTTCTGGCGCTGGTATCCAGACCGGGCTTCGACCCCAATCTGTTCGTCGAGGGCATCGATCCGCAGAACTGGGAGGCGCTGAACAATTCACCCGACCATCCGCTCAACAACCGCGCTTTGCAGGGTGTGTATCCGCCGGGCTCGACCTTCAAGCCCTTCATGGCGCTGGCCGGGCTCGAGTCGGGAAAGCGCAAACCCGGGTTTACCATCAGCGATCCGGGTTATTTCGTGCTCGGCGGCGGCGGCAGCGGGCGCGTCTACCGCGACTGGAAGGCGGGCGGTCACGGCATCGTGAACTTGCACAAGGCCGTCGTCGAGTCCTGCGATACCTATTTCTACGGCCTGGCGCACGAACTCGGCATCGATTTCATCCACGAATTCATCGGCCAGTTCGGCCTCGGCAGTACGACCGGCATCGACATCGAGGGCGAGGTCGGCGGGCTGTTGCCCTCTCAAGAATGGAAACAGCGGCGCTTCCAGCAAAAGTGGTTCGTAGGCGACACCATCTCGGTGGGCATCGGCCAGGGGTATAACCTGACCACGCCGCTGCAGCTTGCGTTCGCCACGGCGATTCTGGCCAACGACGGCCGTATCTTCCGCCCGCACGTGGTCCAGCACATACAGGACGGCCAGACCGGCGAGTTGACCAGCATCGAGCCGGAGCCGATCGGCGAAGTGGCGTTGAAGCCCGAGAACGTCAAGCGCGTGCGCGACGCGATGGTGGACGTGATGAAACCGGGCGGAACCGCGGCCTGGGCGGGCATGGGAGCGCAGTACCTGTTTGCCGGCAAGACCGGCACCGCGCAGGTGATCGGATTGAAAGGGCAGAAATACGACGAGGATCGCGTCCATGCGCGCCATCGCGACCACGCGCTGTTCATCGGTTACGCTCCGGCAGACGATCCCAAGATCGCTCTGGCCGTGCTGGTGGAAAACGGCGGACACGGCAGCAGCACCGCCGCGCCGATCGCGCGCCAGGTCATCGATTTCTATCTGCTGGGCAAGGAGCCGCAACCGGTGAAGCCGGCGACCAGGAAACCGGTGCGAGAACCGGCCCAGGAAACGGTCCCGGAGCTGGCACCGGAGCAGGAGCGGGCGCTGGAGCACGTGCTGGAACCGGACCCGGAGCGCGAAGGTGATTAACCGTCTGTACGCCTATCTGGTCAAGCACCTCGACCGTTATCTGCTGACCTTGGTGGCCATCCTGCTGGTGATGGGTTTGCTGATCCTGTACAGCGCCTCGGGGACGAGCCTCGAGCGCGTAGCGGCGCAGATGGGCAACATCTGCGCTGCGCTGGTGGTGATGTGGATCGCCGCCAACGTGCCCTTGCATTACCTCTCCCGCATCGCCCTGCCGTTGTACGTGCTCGGCCTGGCGCTCCTGATAGCGGTGGCGGCGTTCGGCGAGATCGTGAACGGCGCGCGCCGCTGGCTCGATCTCGGATTCACCCGCATCCAGCCCTCGGAACTGATGAAAATTGCGGTGCCCTTGATGCTGGCCTGGTACTTCGACCGCTATGAGGCGGTGCTGAAAATGCGCGACTTCGCCGTGGGAGCACTGCTGGTACTGGTGCCGGTGCTGCTGATCGCGAAGCAGCCCGACCTCGGCACCGCGCTGCTGGTAACCGCGGCCGGATTCTTCGTACTGTTTCTGGCCGGGCTGTCGTGGAAAATCCTGGTGGGCCTTGCGTTGGCGGGCGGGGCGAGCCTTCCGTTCCTGTGGTCCATGCTGCACGATTATCAGCGCCAGCGGATCCTGACGCTGCTCGATCCCTCGCAGGACCCGCTAGGTGCGGGCTATCACACCATCCAGTCCACCATCGCGCTCGGATCCGGCGGATTTTTCGGCAAAGGCTGGCTCAACGGCACGCAGTCGCATCTCGACTTCCTGCCGGAGCGAACCACCGACTTCATCTTCGCGGTGTACGCGGAAGAATTCGGCCTGTTCGGCAACCTGGTGCTGATGGTGTTGTTCCTGCTGGTGGTCGGCCGCGGGCTGGTGATTGCAGCCAACGCCCCGACGCTGTTTACCCGGCTGCTCGCCGGTGGGATCACGCTGACCTTCTTCACTTACGCCGTCGTCAACATGGGGATGGTGAGCGGAATGCTGCCGGTGGTGGGCGTGCCGCTGCCGCTGATAAGCTATGGCGGCACCTCGCTGGTGACGATACTATTCAGCGTCGGATTGCTCATGAGCATCCATACGCATCGACGTCTGGTGCAGACGTAGGGGCGAGGGACGAGGGGCGAGGGATTAAGGGAAATGCATACATACACAGCTCGGCACTTGAATTTATAACGCCTATGAACGCATTGCGGTCGGTGCCTGAATCCTTCACTCGCCCCTCATTCCTCGCCCCTCGTCCCTCCGCGATCGTCATCGCGATCTTCGTTGCGATGATGATCGCGGGCTGCGGCAGCGTTCCCTCCCGTCCCGGGTCGAAGCCCGGCGGTTATTATCTCGACGACGGGCCGGACGCCAACCCGCCGGCGGATCTGGATTCGATGCCAGAGCCGGCTCCGAAAATAGAGCCGATCAACAAGTACACCAGCCGCCCGTACACGGTGCTCGGCCGGACCTACACGCCTTACACGCAGTTGACTGCGTACAAGCAGCGCGGCGTGGCCACCTGGTATGGCAAGCGCTACCACGGCCAGAAGACCTCCTCGGGCGAGGTTTACGACATGTACGCACTCAGTGCGGCGCACACGCTGCTGCCGCTCCCGAGTTACGCCCGGGTCACCAATGTCGCCAACGGCAAATCGGTGGTCGTGCGAGTGAACGACCGCGGCCCGTTCCACGAGGACCGGTTGATCGATCTTTCCTACGCCGCCGCGCACCGCATCGGCATCATCGGCCAGGGCAGCGCCGTGGTTGAAGTGGAAGCCATCATTCCCGGCAGCGGCGAAGCCCCGGTGGTTGCGAGCGTGCCGGCGGCACCCGCGCCGGTTGCGGTGCCGGTGAGCAACGAGGCCGGCGGCATCTTCGTGCAACTCGGCGCCTTCTCGGTGGAGCAAAACGCCGACGCATTCCTGCGCAAGATGCGCATGGACCTGGGCTGGCTTGCCGGTTCGATGCAACTGTACCGTGGCGAAGGACTTTACAAAGTGCATGCGGGGCCTTACCCCAATCGCGGAGAGGCCGAGCGCGCCGCCGAACGCATCCGGCAGGAACTCGGATTCACGCCTTTTGTGCTGAAACGCTGAAATCAGCGGGCCTGGCGGAGCATGCGCACACTGATCTGCGGATCGATTGCCTACGACACCATCATGGTGTTCGGCGACTACTTCAAGAACCACATCCTTCCGGACCAGATCCACATCCTCAACGTCGCCTTCCTGGTGCCGGACTTGCGCCGCGAGTTCGGCGGCTGCGCCGGCAACATCGCCTACACGCTGAAGATGCTGGGCGGCGACCCGCTGATCATGGCGACCGTCGGCGAGGACTATCAGCCTTACGCTTACCGCCTGGAAAAGCTGCGGCTGTCGCAGGCGCACGTGCGCCAGGTAGCGGGCACGTTCACCGCGCAGGCTTTCATCACCACCGACCTGGACGACAACCAGATCACCGCGTTCCATCCGGGGGCGATGAATTCCTCGCATCTGAACCGTGTCGCCGATGCACGCGACGTGGGTTTGGGCATCGTGGCGCCGGACGGGCGCGAGGGCATGCTGCAGCATGCCCGCGAATTCCACCAGGCCGGCGTCCCGTTCATATTCGATCCCGGCCAGGGCCTGCCGATGTTCAACAGCGAGGAGCTGTTGAATTTCATCAGGCAGGCCGAGTACGTGGCTACCAACGATTACGAGGCGAAGCTGCTGCAGGAACGCACCGGCAGGACCGTTGAAGAGCTGGCAAAACTGGTGACGGCCTTCGTGGTCACGCAGGGGGCGCAGGGGTCGCTGGTGTATTCCGGCGGCGGGATCGAAAGGATACCCAGCGTCAAGCCGGCGCGAGTGGTGGATCCGACCGGCTGCGGCGATGCTTACCGCGCCGGCTTGTTGTACGGCATCGCCAACGATCTGGACTGGCCGACCACCGGCAGGCTGGCCTCGCTGCTGGGATCGGTCAAGGTCGCAGAACGCGGCGCGCAGAACCACCAGTTTTCGCGCGACGAAATCGGCGCGCGTTTTCGCGACGCGTTCGGCAGATCGCCGTGGTGAGCGCAAATAGCGGCGTCCTGCCCGCTGCCGGCATTTCCTGAAGCATGGCCCTCCACGATAGAGAACAGACCTCGATTCCGGTCCGTTTCTATCGCGCGACGCTGCTTCTGTTCCACCTCTTCGCCGGCATTGCCACCGTGGCCCTGCTGTTTCCTTTCTATGGAAACGCGCGGCGCCGGCTGGCCGTGGCGCGCTGGTCGGCGCGCATCCTCGCCGCCGTCAACGTCGAGCCGCGCTTGCGCGGCGTTCCTCCCGAGGTCAGGGATCGTGCAGCGGTGCTGGTCGCGAATCACGTTTCCTGGCTCGACATCCCGCTGGTGCATTCGGTGTGGCAGGTGCGCTTCATCGCCAAATCGGAAGTGCGCCGGTGGCCGCTGATCGGCTGGCTTTCGGCCAGGACCGGGACGCTGTTCATCCGGCGCGGCAAAAGCCGCCACGCCGCGCGCATCAATGAGGCGATCCACGCGGCGTTCCTCGCCGGGGACGCCATCGGCGTGTTTCCCGAAGGCACGACCAGCGACGGCACCGGCCTGCAACCCTTCCACGCTTCCCTGCTGCAGCCTGCGGTGGACGAGCGCGCATTGGTGTTCCCGGTGGCGCTGCGATACCTGGACGAAAAACGCAGGGTGAACGTCAACGCCAGCTATGTCGGAGACACCAGCCTGATCGAATCCATGGCGATGATCCTGCGCGAACGCAAGATCGTGGCGGAGATGATTTTCCTGCCGGCAATCGATGCCGAAGGCAAGTCGCGGCGGGACCTTGCGCGCGAGGCGCACGCGGCAATCACTGCCGCGTTTAGTCGGCGAACTTCGGGCACGTGACCTGGAATGTCCGCCGATCCTCCAGGCGGACCGCCGACAGGCGCCGGCCCCACAGGCAACCCGAATCCAGGGCCAGAAGGTTTTTCTCGGCCAGCAAGCCGAGCGCCGACCAGTGACCGCAGATAACGGTCGCGTTGGCACTCTTGCGGTTCGGCGCCGCAAACCACGGAACGTAACCTTCCGGGATGTCCTCGAGCCGCCCTTTGTGGCTGAACTCCATGCGGCCGTCGGGGGTGCATATTCTCAGCCGGGTCATCACGTTGATGATCACGCGCAGGCGGTCATACCCGGTCAACGCATCATCCCAGCGATCCGGCTGGTTGCCGTACATGTGCGCCATCAGGCTCCGGTACCCGGGACCGCGCAGAACTTCCTCGGCTTCGTGCCCGAGGTCGAGCGCCTTGGGCACGCTCCACGAAGGCAGCAATCCGGCGTGGACCATCGCGTACTCGCCTTCCACGTGCATCAACTGAAGCCCCCGCATCCATGCAAGCAGTTCTTCACGATCGGGTGCCTCGAGGATGGCGGCAAGAGTGTCGCCCTTGTGCAACTTTGCGCGGCCCTCGGCGACCATCAGCAGATGCAGATCGTGATTGCCGAGCACCGTGACCGCGCGGCTGCCGAGGCCTTTGACGAAACGCAGCACCTCCTGCGACTGCGGGCCGCGGTTGACCAGATCGCCGACGAACCACAGGCGGTCGCGTGTCGCGCTGAAACCGATCTCTTCGAGCAGTTCCCGCAGCGGATCGTAACAGCCCTGCAGATCGCCTATCGCGTATGTCGACATTTGGAAGCCGTGAATGGTGAACGGTGAATGGTAAATGGGTAATGTCGCACAAGACGCATGAAAACAAAAAAGGCGCAGGAAAAAGCTGCGCCCTCCAGGACAGTTCACTATTCCCTATTTCCCATTTACCGAATCACTTCGCCTGGCTGACCAGGTAATCCACCGCGGCCTTGATGTCGGCGTCTGGAAGCGAGGCTGCGCCGCCTTTCGGCGGCATCAGATTCTTGCCCTTGAGTGCGCTGGTGTACAGCGCATCCTTGCCTTGCGCGATGCGTGGCTTCCACGCCGCCTTGTCGCCAGTCTTGGGAGCGCCAGCGACTCCGGCAGCGTGGCACATGGCGCAGACCGCATCGTAGGTTTTCTTGCCGTCTGCCGCGCCGCCCGCCGACTTCGCCGCAGCCGCGATCTGCGTCGGGCCGCCGGCCGTCGATTTTGTTGTGGTGGCGGGCACGGGGGCGCCGGCTTCCCCGATGACGACTTCGCCGACCGGCTTGAGCCGCCGTGCAACTGCTTCGTCGCTCATCGCGGAACTCTTTGGATCAACCTTCAGCCCGCTGGTGGCGAGCTCTGCGATCATGACGATCCCGAGTACCGGTACCAGGAAGGCGAGCACGATGGCGACGACGAGTTGCTTCGGCGTCTTGATTGGCGACGAGCGCTCCTCCATGTGGACCTCGGCCATGAAAAACCCTTGGATTGACGCGTTGGAAGGGGCGGATTATAGGTCATCCGCGCTGTCCGAAACAGGACCCCGATGGACGCAAAACCAAGTTTGCCCGTAAACTAGCGCCTCATTGCGCCCGTAGCTCAGCTGGATAGAGTGTCGGTCTCCGAAGCCGAAGGTCGTGGGTTCGACTCCCGCCGGGCGCGCCAGATTCTTCAACTGTCACGCCCTTGTTCCCGATTTGACTTCCTAAGGCCGCAGCCACTAATCCCGCTGCCATCGGGGACAAGTGTGGGCGGAAAAAAACCAATGCGAATCTTTGCAGGAGGCTCGATGCCAGCCCCCGATCTCTTTCATTAAACACTTCGATGCAAAAGATATCGCAAGACAACGTCATTCGTGCCTACCGGTTCTACGCTCCTTTTTACGACTATCTTTATGGATCTGTGCTTGAGCCCGGGAGGCGCGCGATGTCGGAGGCGGTTGATTTGCTGCGTCCGGCCTCGCTATTGGAAATCGGGGTAGGTACCGGGCTGATGCTGGCCCGATACCCTGCCTACTCGAAAGTCGTCGGAATCGATATATCGGCCGAAATGCTGGAGATTGCGTGGCAGCGTGTGAGGCGGCTGACCGGGCGTGATATCCGCCTGGAGGCAATGGATGCAGAGGAAACGGATTTTCCGGATGGATTCTTTGATTGCGTCACGATTCCCTATGCCTTGTCGGTGACGCCTGACCCGGAGCGGCTCATCGCAGAAGCCAGAAGGGTGTGCCGGAAAAACGGGACAATCCTGATCCTCAATCACTTCAGCGGCAGCCGCTTCTGGTGGTTGCTCGAACAAGCCCTGCAGTCAATAGCGAGCAGGGTAGGTTTTCGTTTTGACTTCAGTTTTGCGGATCAAATTCTCAAATACGACTGGGAAATCCGGTCGGTAAAGGAAGTCAATTTCTTCGGGCTGTCCAGGCTGGTCGAGATCCGGAATGTCTGATCTGCGCCCAGTGCAATTGCTTTGCCGCGTGGGAATGGATATAGCGGCCTGGTTCTGCATGCCGGCGGTTTTCCTGTTCGTGTACGTCAATCACTACTCAGAGTCTGCCGATGCGGTATTGCCGCATGTTCGCATGATGGCGTTGGTGTTGCTGGGTCTGGTCCTTGTCAGGTTGCTGTTGTCCTTCCTGATTCCAAGCCGGGCCTTGTCGCGCTTTGCAGTTTCTATTGTTACGTCTGCTTTGCTCGCGACCATCTTCTCCTACTATGCACTGGTGCTCATCGGCCTGCAGTCGTGGGGGCGGGTGATCTCATGGGACTTGATTACAAGCTACAGTTCGCAAGTCCTGGAACTTGCCGACGCACTTGAAATTTCGGCCACCAGCGCCATAGCTGGTTTCGTACTGGCATATCTGGGATTGCTGGGCGTTACGTGGACTTATTTTTACTACTTTGACTGGGCACCGTTTGTTTCAACGACTGGTCCGAAGTGGCTGTTGGCACTTTTTCTGGTTTCTGGTTGCATGGTTCTGGCGATCGAGCGCTATAGCTTCCTCGCAGCTCCCTGGGTTCTGGACCTTGAACCGATCAGCCTTACCTTTTTCCCAATGGAGGCGGCTCGCAACCTCCAAGGGCACGCCATCGACAGGCTGAGCTCGGGAAACCGTGACCGCATGGAAGAATCTGCACGGGCCTCCTACAAACCAATGCTCAAGGCAGGCCGCAGAAATCTGATATTGATCGTTGTCGATGCACTGCGGCCCGACCACATGGGAGTCTATGGATATGAACGCGACACAACGCCCAACCTGAGCCGGCTCATGAATGCCGGAATGGTGCGCAAGGCGCTCACCGTGCATGCATCGTGCTCCAGTTCCGCATGCGGGCTGCTGAGCCTTGCAAGTTCAAAATTTGTGCATCAGTTTTCCAATCATCCCTTCATTTTGCATGAGGCCCTGAAGAGACAAGGCTATCGGGTCCATATGGTCTTGAGCGGCGACCATACGAATTTTTATGCCTTGAAGCGCATCTATGGTGATGTCGACTCTTACTATGATGGCATGTCCGCCCGGCGCTTCAGATATATGAACGATGATCAGCTTGTGCTGGACCGGCTCGGTACTTTCCCGGTGTGGGACAAAGAACCGGTCATGATTCATTTTCACTTGATGGCTACGCACTTGTTGGGCAAGCGGCATGGGATAACGAACAAATATCTGCCGGCTGCCAACTATGCACTTCCTGAAAATCAGGATTCCGCAACGGGAGGGCGCGTCAGCGAACGCATTGCCAATTATTACGACAATGCAGTACTGCAGGCGGATCTTGAAATTCACACAATCCTGGAGATTCTTCGGGGTAAAGGCTATCTCAATGATGCCCTGGTCGTTGTTACGGCGGATCATGGCGAATCGCTTGGGGAACATGGGGTTTTTCAACACACAAATAGCGTGTATGAGCAGGTTCTGCGCATCCCCTTCTTGTTGATTTCATATGGCCGCCAGCATGGCCGGCCAATCAACAGGCGAACGGCGTCCCAGGTGGATATTGCTCCCACCATCTTCGCGGAGCTTGGCATGCCCCGCCCCGCGACGTGGGTGGGTCTGCCCATGCAAAACGCCTCCGACGGGGAATTCAGCTATTTCCAGGAGCAATCGGAAGTGGGGCTGTTTGATCACCGCGATCCCCGGAACTTATGGAAGTACTGGATTAACTCCAGAACAGGCAAGGAATACGCGTTCAATATCAGTCTGGATCCGGAGGAGAGCGTGAGCATGACAGGGAGCGTGGTTCTGAAGAACTTGCGAGAGTGGCGGCTGAAGGTGCTACCGGCCGCATCCGTGGCTTTCGATCGGCCGACTCCAGCCAACGGTTCCGCGATCGCTCAGTGAGCGATTCGTTTCTGCCGAGCGGGTTGTTTTTCAG
>DASQOP010000141.1:0-5022 GCA_035644415.1 Burkholderiales bacterium | reverse complement strand
GATCGAAGAAAGCTGATCCTCGAAAATTGCCTTGGTATCGAACAGTAGCCGCCCGATCAGCGTGCTCTTGCCGTCATCCACGCTGCCCGCGCTGGTGAAGCGCAGCATGCCGGTGTCAACGGGCTGAATATTCTCTATTGCAGACATTTAACCACCAAGATTCTCACCGCAAAGACGCAAAGGAACGCAAAGAAAGCTGTATTGGAAAACGCATATTGGTCCCGGCGCTGTGGCAACCACGGAATTTCCAGTCTCTCGTCTTCATAATTTTCCAGTAGTCCTTTGCGTCTTTGCGGTGAAAGCTAGTCTTTAGAAATAGCCTTCCTTCTTGCGCAGTTCCATCGACGCTTCCGAGGTCTGGTCGTCCATGCGCGTTGCGCCCCGTTCGGTGATCCGGGTGATCGCCGTCTCGGCGATGATGTCTTCGGCGTTTACGGCGGTGGACTCGACCGGGCAGGTGCAGGTCATGTCGCCGACGGTGCGGAAACGCACCGAAAGCGTCTCCACCGCCTCGCCGGGTTTGGGTTGCACCAGTTCGGACAACGGCAACAGGCCGCCGGGCTTGCGGATGACTTCGCGCCGGTGCGCGTAGTAGATCGACGGCACGGCAAGCTTTTCGCGCTGGATGTATTGCCAGACGTCCAGTTCGGTCCAGTTGCTGATCGGGAAAACGCGGATGTTCTCGCCCGGGTGAACGCGGGTGTTGAACAGGCTCCATAGTTCCGGCCGCTGATTTTTCGGGTCCCACTGGCCGAACTCGTCGCGGAACGAGAAGATGCGTTCTTTTGCGCGCGCCTTCTCCTCGTCGCGGCGCGCTCCGCCGATGCAGGCATCGAAACCGTGCTCGGCAATGGTGTCGAGCAACGTCACCGACTGATGCTTGTTTCGGCTCTCGTCTTCGGAGCGCAGCCGCACCCTGCCCTTGCGCATGGATTCCTCGACGTGGCCGACGACCAGCCTCTCGCCCAGTTCCGCCGCGCGCGCGTCGCGGAAGGCGATCACTTCGGGGAAGTTGTGCCCGGTATCGATGTGCAGCAACGGAAACGGAAACTTCCCGGGACGGAATGCCTTCTCCGCCAGCCGCAGCAGGCAGATCGAATCCTTGCCACCGGAAAACAGCAATGCCGGGTTGCGACACTCGGCCGCCACCTCGCGCAGGATGTGGATGGCCTCGGATTCGAGCCAGTCCAGATGATCGATACGCGACGACGATTCTTCTATTCTTTCCAACACGGCACTCACGATGTCCTTCCTTCGCTCGGTTTGCCCAAGGGTGAAACATGCAGCCCGCACTCTTTCGCGTCGGAACTTTCCCACCACCAGCGTCCGGCGCGGATGTCCTCGCCGGGCCGGATTGCGCGGGTACAGGGTTCGCAGCCGATCGAGGGGTAGCCGCGATCGTGCAGCGCGTTGTACGGCACACCACGCTCTCTGATGCAGGCCCAGACCTCGGCCCCGCTCCAGTCGGCAAGCGGGTTGAATTTCGGGATGCCGTGCACCGTGTCGCGCTCGCGCAGCGGCAGTTCGTTCCGGGTCACCGATTGCGCACGGCGCAGTCCCGTGATCCAGGCGTCCCTGCCGGCAAGCGCCCGTGCCAGCGGCTCGACTTTACGGATATGGCAGCAACGCTCGCGCAGATCGACGCTCTCGTAAAAAGCGTTCAAGCCGTGTTCCTTCACGTAGCGTGCCACCGCATCGGGGTCCGGCTGGAACGCTTCGATCTCATGGCCGTAGTGGCTGCGCACGCGTTCCAGCAGATCCAGCGTTTCGCGAGGCAGGCGTCCGGTTTCAAGGGTGAAGATCGCGATCGGCAGACCGCCGCTCAGGATCGCATCGGTCACGACCATGTCTTCCGCACCCAGACTGCTGGCAAAGGCGGCATGGGGAAATTCGGCAGCGATGGCTTCGAGCCGTGCGGTCAGAGTCTGGTACGGGTAGAGGGCAGCCGCTGCGATGGCGGGAGATGGTGCGTTCATTTCCGCGGTCTCTTTTTAGTTGCCCTGTGGCGGCGCCGGCCAGGCGCGCACGTGGCGGCGGAATGCGGGCACCGGGTTGTCCCACGAGCCCTGGTAGGCGTCCGAGAACGGTTGCAGGGAACGCAGCGCCTGGCGGATGTCTTTGTCCGGGCGCACGGCAAACGCATCGAAGCCCACTCGACGCATGAAAAAAAGCTGGTCGGGCAGCACGTCACCGATTGCGCGCAATTCACCCCGATAGCCGAACCGCGAGCGCAGCAGGTAAGCCACGGAATAGCCGCGCCCGTCGGTAAACTTCGGAAAGTCCACCGCCACCAGGGGCAACTGCGGCAGCCACGGCGCGATCGGTGACGGATCGTCGGCGCCGGCGAGCCACGCGCCGACGTCGCCACGCGCGATCAGCTCGGCGTGCCGTTCCAGCCACAGGGCGAGCGGAACTACGAAACGGCCTGCGGGGATCTCGACCCCGGCCAGAGGCGTTTCCGGCGCCGGGCGCAGAATCTGCCAGTCGTCCGCAACGACGGCGCCGCCGCGAATGATTTCAGCCATCGGTGACCACTCCTTCACTCGGTTCTTTTTTCGTGCGCGCCGGAGTCCCGTACACCCCGGCCTTGAACGGGGCGATGCCCAGCCGCTCCACGGTGTCCACGAAACGTTCGTCGGCTTCGCGCTTTTCCAGGTAGATCTCCACCAGACGCGATACCACGTCGGGCATGTCTTCGGCCTTGAACGACGGCCCGATTACCTTGCCGATCGCGCTGCGGCCGTGCCCGGCGTCGGAACCGTCGGCGCCGCCGATCGACACCTGGTACCACTCCTCGCCATCCTTGTCGACGCCGAGGATGCCGATGTGGCCGGCGTGATGGTGGCCGCACGAGTTCATGCAGCCGGAAATGTTGAGGTTCAACTCGCCGATGTCGTGGAGATAGTCCAGGTCGTCGAAGCGGCGCTGGATCGCCTCGGCAATCGGGATCGACTTGGCGTTGGCAAGCGAGCAGAAGTCGCCGCCGGGGCAGGCGATGATATCGGTGAGCAGCCCGAGGTTCGGGGTGGCCAGCCCGGCCTGCCGCGCCTCTTCCCAAAGCGTATACAAGTCACCGGCGCGCACATCGGGCAGGATCAGGTTCTGTTCGTGCGAAACGCGGATTTCGCCAAAACCGAAGCGTTCGGACCAGTCGGCCACCCGATCCATCTGCTCCGCAGTCGCATCGCCCGGCGCCACGCCGGTCTTTTTCAGCGACAGGACCACCGCCCGGTAGCCCGGAACACGGTGCGGGCGCACTGCCCGCCCCGCCCAACGGGCGAAGCCGCGGCTCTCGGCGATCCGGCGTGCCAGTTGGCCTTCATCCTCCGGCCGCGGGTGGTAGTCCGGCGCGACGAAATATGCGGAGACGCGGTTGAATTCCTCTCCGGTGAGCGTGCCCGGGCCATCCTTCACCAGAGCCCACTCTTCCTCCACCTGACGCGCGAACTCTTCGGCACCGAGAGCCTTCACCAGGATCTTGATGCGCGCCTTGTAGATGTTGTCGCGGCGCCCGTAGCGGTTGTAGACGCGCAGGATGCACTCGACGTAAGTCATCATGTGCTGCCAGGGCAGGAACTCGCGGATCACCGTGCCCACGACCGGCGTGCGGCCCATGCCGCCCCCCACCAGAACGCGCAGCCCGAGTTCGCCGTCCGGCGCGCGCCGCAGGTACAGGCCGATGTCGTGGAAGGCGGTGGCGGAACGATCTTCCACGGAAGCGTTGACCGCGATCTTGAACTTGCGCGGCAGGAAACTGAATTCCGGGTGGAAGGTGGACCACTGGCGCAGGATCTCGCACAGCGGGCGCGGATCGACGATCTCGTCGGGCGCAACGCCGGCGAACTCGTCCGAGGTGATATTGCGCACGCAGTTGCCGCTGGTCTGGATGGCATGCATCTCCACCGACGCGAGGTCGGCGAGGATGTCGGGTGAATCCTCGAGGCGCGGCCAGTTGTACTGGATGTTCTGGCGCGTGGAGAAATGCCCGTAGCCGCGGTCGTAACGGCGCGCGATGTACGCCAGCATGCGCAGCTGCGCAGCCGACAGAAGGCCGTAGGGAACCGCCACGCGCAGCATGGGCGCATATTTCTGTATGTACAGCCCGTTCTGCAGGCGCAGCGGCCGGAACTCGTCCTCGGTCAGATCCCCTGCGAGGAAGCGCCGCACCTGGTCGCGGTACTGCGCCACGCGCTCGGCGACGAGATTGCGGTCAACTTGATCGTATACGTACATCGACATCCTTCGTTTCGTGAAACAACCACTGCCGCGTCACCACACCAGCTTGCCGCCGATGATTACCAGCAGCGATGCCAGCGCGGGTCTCAGGAACCGTTCCGGAACCCTCGAACTTGCGTGACTGCCGAGGTAGATTCCGGGCAGCGAACCGACCAGCAGGCTGCCGAGCAGGCCGAGGTCCACCGTGCCCATCGACAGGTGACCCAACCCCGCCACCGCAGTTAGCGGAACAGCGTGGGCAATATCGCTGCCGACGATGCGAGCCGCCGGCAGCAACGGGAACAGGAACAACAGCGCGGTCACGCCCAACGCACCCGCCCCCACCGAACTCAGCGTGACCAGAGCGCCCAGCACCGCACCGGTGGCAACCGTCACTGCGGCCACATGACGCTGGCGCCAGCTCTCGCCCTCGAGGACTTTGCGCGAGGCCAGCCGCTGCAAGCGCTCCTTGAACAGCAGCGAAAGCGCAGTCAGAATCAGCGCCACGCCAAGCGAGCCGGTGATGATTCCAGACACGCGCGAGGTCTCGATGCCCAACACCCGCAACAACACTACGCAAAGCAATGCGGCGGGCAGACTCCCCGCCGCAAGCCAGCCCACCAGTTTCCAGTCGACGTTACCGCGCTTCGAATGCACCCAGACGCCGGCGCTCTTGGTAAGCGAGGCATACAGAAGATCGGTGCCCACCGCGGTCGCCGGATTGATGCCGAATACCAGGACCAGCAGCGGGGTCATCAACGAACCGCCGCCCACGCCGGTCATGCCGACGATGAACCCGACCACGAA
>DASQOP010000140.1:0-3585 GCA_035644415.1 Burkholderiales bacterium | reverse complement strand
TTTCGCCTGGCGTTCCTGGTTCTCGATTTCGGCGGGCGTATTGCCGGTGCCGCCGGTCGAGATCCGAAGCCGCAACTTACGACCGAAATACTCCGCGAGCGCCGCCTGCAACTTGTCGGTGTACACCTTTTCCAGCAGATGTTTGTGCGGCTCCGGCACCGCGAGTTCCAGCCGGTCGCCTTCGAGCGATCGAAACTCGCAGTTGTCCGCCAGCATGCGTGCCATGCCGCCGATCTTGATGCGCCCGACCAGCGTGCGCCAATCGGCGAGTTCCCGCTCCGCGTTGACGGAAGCTTTGCCAGTCGCTTGCTGTGTGCCCGTCGCGGCCCCAGTTCCGGCAGATGCTGCGGCCTTTGACGCGGGACGGCCAGTGCCAGGCGTGGCGGCCAACGCGGACTCTCCTGGCTCGACCGGCACGAATGCGAGCATGCGCATCAGCGTCATGGTGAAGCCGGCAAATTCATCCGGGGCGAGCCCCAGATCGCGCCGTCCGTGGATCGCGATCTGGTACAACAGTTGTGCATCCTCTTCGCTGAAGGCGCCGGCCAGTCCGAGCAACGTATCGCGCTCGGGCTCGTCGTCCGCCAGCGCTTCCGGCAAGGTTTGAGCCAAAGCAACCCGGTGCAGCAGGGTCGCCAGTTCCTGCAGCGCCGCGTCGAACGACAGGCTCCTCGCCGCCATGCGCTCGGCCTCGGCCAGCAATGCCGGACCCTGGCCGCTCGCGAGCGCCTTGAGCAGGCTGAACAGGTAGCTGCGGTCCACCGCGCCCAGCATCTCCCTGACCGAGGTCTCTTCGACCTTGCCGGCGCCGTGCGCGATCGCCTGGTCCAGCAGCGACAATGCATCGCGCATGCTGCCCTCGGCGGCGCGCGCCAGCAGATTGAGCGCCGGCGTCTCGAAAGGCACGCCTTCCTTGCCGAGCACGTATTCGAGCCGGCCGCGGATCAGCCCCGGGGGAATCTGCTTGAGATTGAATTGCAGGCAGCGCGACAACACCGTCACCGGGACTTTCTGCGGATCGGTGGTCGCAAGTATGAACTTGATATGGGCCGGCGGCTCTTCGAGGGTCTTGAGCATCGCGTTGAAGGCGTTGCGCGACAGCATGTGCACTTCGTCGATGATGTACACCTTGAAGCGGCCGGAAGTCGGCGCATAGAGCGCGTTCTCGAGCAGATCGCGCATGTTGTCCACCTGGGTGTTGGAGGCGGCGTCGAGTTCGATCACGTCCACGTGGCGTCCGGCGTCGATCTCGGTGCAGGCGCCGCACTTGCCGCAGGGATCCGCGGAAACGCCGATTTCGCAATTCAGAGCCTTTGCAATGATCCGCGCCAGCGTGGTTTTGCCCACACCGCGGGTGCCGGTCAGCAGATACGCGTGATGCAGGCGATTCTGCGTGAGCGCGTTGCTGATGGCGCGGACCACATGGTCCTGCCCGATCAGTTCAGCGAAATTCCTGGGGCGCCATTTGCGCGCGAGTGCAAGCGTCACTTTGTTTTTGGACCGCAAATTTATCGGTGAATTATTCCTGCGGCAAAGCTGTTCGAGTGACCAAACCGTTCATGCCTCACGCTTGCCGCCTCACGTTTCATAGGGGTGGCGAGCCTTACCCCGTCACTCGCAAAGAATAGCTGTGGCTGCTTCCTTCCGGACCTGACCAGGTTCACTACCATGCGATGCGGGGAGGCCCGCCATTGAAACTTTCGTAAGGCGCGAGGCGAGAGGCGTGAGGTGAGAGGAAATCCAATAGGATTCCTTCTAGCCTCTTGCCTACAGCCTCTCGCCTCGTGTCCGTCACCGGACCGACACCGGAATCTTGCCGATTCTCGCCTGCCACTCGCGCGGACCGGTCTGGTGCACCGAAGTGCCGTTGACGTCCACTGCGACGGTGACCGGCATATCCTTCACCTCGAACTCGTAGATCGCTTCCATGCCGAGATCCGCGAACGCGACCACGCGCGACGATTTGATGGCCTTGGAGACAAGATAAGCTGCCCCACCCACCGCCATCAGGTACACCGCCTTGTGCTTGCGAATGGCTTCGATCGCCGCGGGGCCGCGCTCGCCTTTGCCGATCATGCCGAGCAGCCCGGTTTTCGCCAGCATCATATCGGTGAACTTGTCCATGCGGGTGGCGGTCGTCGGACCGGCCGGGCCGACGACTTCATCGCGCACCGGGTCCACCGGACCGACGTAGTAAATGAAGCGGTTGCGGAAGTCCACGCCTGCGGGCAGCGTTTCGCCCCTGGCGAACAGTTCCTGGATGCGCTTGTGCGCGGCATCGCGTCCGGTAAGGATCCGGCCGTTCAGCAGCAGGGTCTCGCCGGGCTTCCAGGCCACGATCTCCTCGCGTGTGACTTTGGAAAGGTCGACCTTGCGCGAGGCCGGCGCCGGCGCCCATTTAACGTCCGGCCAGTCATCGAGGCTGGGCGGATCCAGCCGCGCCGGACCGCTGCCGTCGAGCGTGAAGTGCGCGTGCCGGGTAGCAGCGCAATTGGGAATCACCGCCACCGGCAGCGATGCCGCGTGCGTCGGGTAATCGAGAATCTTGACGTCGAGCACCGTGGTCAGCCCGCCGAGGCCCTGCGCGCCGATGCCGAGCGCATTGACCTTGTCGAAGATCTCGATGCGCAGTTCCTCGATGCGGCTTTTCGGCCCGCGCTGTTTCAGTTCGTGCATGTCGATCGGCTGCATCAGCGCTTCCTTGGCCAGCACCATCGCCTTCTCCGCGCTGCCGCCGACACCCAGCCCGAGCATGCCCGGCGGGCACCATCCTGCGCCCATGGCCGGCACGGTCTTCAATACCCAGTCCACGATGCTGTCGGACGGGTTGAGCATGACGAATTTCGCTTTGTTCTCGGAACCGCCACCCTTGGCCGCGATCCGGACATCCACGGTATCGCCCGGAACGAGTTCCATGTGAATCACCGCAGGCGTGTTGTCGCGCGTGTTTTTCCGGGTGCCCGCCGGATCGGCGAGGATGGACGCGCGCAGCTTGTTGTCCGGGTGCAGGTAGGCGCGGCGCACGCCTTCGTTGACCATGTCGGAAACACTCATGCTGGCACCGTCCCAGCGCACCTCCATGCCGACGCGCAAAAATGCGACCACGATTCCGGTGTCCTGGCAGATCGGCCGCTTTCCCTCCGCGCACATGCGCGAGTTGGTGAGGATTTGCGCGATCGCATCGCGGGCCGCCGGCGACTCTTCACGCCTATAGGCATCCGCGAGGGACTTGATGTAGTCCATCGGATGATAGTAAGAGATGTACTGCAGGGCGTCGGCGACGCTTTCGATCAGGTCTTCCTGGCGGATGACGGTCATGGATGAATCCGGGGCGGCTCGGCGAATTGCTTATGCGCTCATTCGGATTTTACACTACCGGCAACGCTTGCCTGCCGCCCCGATGCGCGTCACGCAGGACTGGATACCGGAAGTTCTGGCTATAATCCGTTGAAGAGCCGACTATCAGGAAATACGATGGGGAGGATGCAATGAGTACGATCGAATCGGTCCTGCAGGAACACCGCGTTTTCCCGCCGCCTGCGGACTTCGTCAAGCAGGCCAACGTCTCCGGAATGGCGGCTTATC
>DASQOP010000139.1:0-20344 GCA_035644415.1 Burkholderiales bacterium | reverse complement strand
GTGTAAAGCATTCCGCCAGCGTTCAATCTGAGCCAGGATCAAACTCTTCAGTTCAATCCTCGTTTGTGCCAATCCCCAATCGGGACCAGCAACTCACTCAAAGCAATTCACAACTACAAATTACTTACGCGTGAGCACTTCATAGACCAAAGCTTCTTCGCAGAGCGGCTTGTCCTAACGTCTTCTTCAAGACCTAAGAACCGGGCGATGACCCACCCACCCCGCGCAAGCGCCCCACCACACGAAGCACCCACACGCATCGGCTGTTTGATTTTTTAAAGAGCAGGTTGGTTGCGGGGGCAGGATTTGAACCTACGACCTTCGGGTTATGAGCCCGACGAGCTGCCAGACTGCTCCACCCCGCGACCGGATTGAAACCCGAAAAATCGAGTTCCAAGACGCGGGATGATAGCAATGTAACGAGATGTGCGTCAACCAAAGAGCGGGGTCCGGTCGCGAGGTACCGGCTTTTCAGTCCTCTTCCAACCAGGCCAGTAACGCCTGCCACTGCTCTATGTCTCGGGCGCTCAGGTAATCTGGCAAGTCGAACACGCTGAGACCATTGAAAGCCGCGTTCACATAGACCTGCGTGTCGCGAAGATAGGTCAACACGGGCAATTTGAATTGGGCTAGAAAGGCTTCAAGAGTCGCCGCGGCCTTTGTTCTCGGATCCACCCGCATGCCAACGATGCCTACAAAGGTCTTGTGCTTTCGTATCGCCTTCTCTTCCATCAAGGTTTGCAGGAAAGTACTCGTGGCCGCCATGTCGAAAACCGATGGCTGCACCGGAACCAGCACTTTCTGGGCGAGTTTCAGTGCGTGCGCGAGGTTCTTGCCATGCAACCCGGCTGCGGAGTCCAGAACGAGCCAGCTCGAGCCGCGCGGCATGGAAGGCTCGTGGTCATCTCGCGCGTCCAGCCGGTGAATCGCCGGCCGGTCTGCCGGACGGATCGTCAGCCAGTTGCGCGAAGACTGCTGGCGATCGAGATCCCAGAGATAGACTTTCTCCCCTCGCGTCGCCAGGGACCCCGCGAGGTTGGTCGCAACTGTAGTCTTGCCGGATCCGCCTTTGGGATTGGCAACAAGAACGGCTCTCATGTTGTTCTCCAGTACGGCACCGGCATTGACCGCTGCCGGGCAGCGGCTATTCAAGCCGGATTGGCTTGTGTCTCTGAGGACTTCTCCTCCTCGTTCTGAGCCGATCCGGCTGCACCTCCTCCGGATACCTCGAGATGTTGCGCCGGCACAGCCGGCTGTTCCGCCTCGATCAGCGGGACGAGATCCTCCAGCGGCGGTAGTTCATCCAGCGAGCGCACATTCAAATCGTCCAGAAACGTCCGCGTCGTGGAGTAAAGCACCGGCCGGCCGGGTACTTCGCGGTGACCGACCTCGTCGATCCAGCCGCGCGCCTCGAGCGCCTTGAGTATGCCGCTGGATACCGTAACTCCCCGAATTTCCTCGATATCTCCGCGCGTGACCGGCTGCCGGTAGGCGATGATAGCGAGCGTCTCCAGCACCGCCCTCGAATACTTCGGCGGTTTTAGCGGATTCAGCCGGTCCAGGAACTTCTGATAGCCGGGCCGGACCTGAAAACGCCATCCGCTGGCGACATTCACCAGTTCCGCGCCTTTCTCGCCCCATTCCATGCGCAGTTCTTCCAGCATGCGGCGAATGACATCGGGACCGACGTCGTCGTCAAACATCTTTCTGAGATCGGCCACGGGCAAGGGTTCGGCACTACTCAACAATGCTGCTTCCAGCACGCGCTTGATCTGGGCCGGGTCAGACAGAGGTAATTCCATGATTCAACTTCACATAAATAGGTGAAAACGCACCCTGCTGGGTGACCTGTACGAGGCTTTCGCGGGCCAATTCGAGTATGGCGAGAAAACTGACTACCAGGACGGGTACGCCTGCCGTTTCATCGAAAAGGTCCTCGAAGCGGACGAATCGCAGGTGCTGCAGGCTACGCAATATGCGGCTCATATGTTCGCGCACCGACAGCTGTTCGCGGGTGATCCTGTGGTGGCGCGTCACGCGCGCGCGCGCGATCAGTCCCAGCCATGCGTTGCGTAAGTCTTCGGGATTGACGTCCGGCAGTCTCTGCTCGACCTCCCGGTCGAGCCAGACCTGCACCAGAGCAAAATCCCGTCCGGCCAGGGGCAACTCGTTGAGCTGGTGGCCGGCGAGTTTCATGCGCTCGTATTCCAGCAACCGGCGCATCAGTTCTGCGCGCGGATCCTCTTCCTCCGGGCTCACTTGAGTCGGTCGCGGCAGCAGCATGCGCGACTTGATCTCTATCAACAGTGCAGCCATCAGCAGATACTCGGCGGCCAGTTCGAGCTGATGCTGCCGCATCACTTCGACGTACTCCATGTACTGGCGGGTCAGGCTCGCCATAGGGATGTCGAGCACATCGAGGTTGTGCTTGCGGATCAGGTAGAGGAGCAGGTCAAGCGGACCCTCGAAGGTCTCGAGAAAAACCCGCAGCGCGTCCGGCGGGATGTAGAGATCGCCGGGCAGCTCGTGCACCGGTTCGCCGCGGAATAAGGCAAGCGGCTCGGCGGGGGATTCGACGGTCATGTTCTTGTATGGTGAGATGCCGCCGGAATTCTCTGCAACTCGGAGGCCAAAGCGCAACCTTACCGCTCACTTTCGCAGAGGACCGGCACGTTTCAAGGCACGAATTATCGGTCAAAAGCGCGGCTCTATCCAGCCGCCGACCAATTTTCAGCTCCCGCCTACTGCATGGGCCGCTTGTTTTCCCTTTTCGAAGCGAAGCTTGCCTCCCGCCGAAGTTACGCGAATCACATCCTTGGGAGCGAACCGTCCTTCGAGGATTTCCTTAGCCAGCGGATTCTCGATCGTCGCCTGGATGGCGCGCTTCAACGGACGCGCACCGAACACCGGATCGAAGCCGACATGGGCCAGTTCGGCCAATACGCCATCGTCCACTTCCAGTTTCAGGTCCATCGCAGCCAGGCGCTTCTCCAGATGGCCGAGCTGTATCTTCGCAATCGATTTGATGTGCTTCTCGTCAAGCGCGTGGAAAACCACCACCTCGTCGATACGGTTGATGAATTCCGGCCGGAAATAGGACTTGACCTCGCCCATCACCGCCAGCTTGATCAACTGATAGTCGTCGCCAGCCATCTGCTGGATCATCTGGCTGCCCAGATTCGAAGTCATCACGATCACCGTGTTCTTGAAATCCACTGTGCGGCCCTGACCGTCGGTCATGCGGCCGTCGTCCAGCACCTGCAACAGGACGTTGAACACGTCCGGATGCGCCTTCTCGACCTCATCGAGCAGGATCACCGAATAGGGCTTGCGGCGTACCGCCTCGGTCAGATACCCGCCCTCTTCGTAACCGACGTAGCCGGGCGGCGCGCCGATCAGGCGGGCCACCGAATGTTTTTCCATGAACTCGGACATGTCGATACGGATCAGGTGATCCTGCGAATCGAAAAGGAACTCAGCCAGCGCCTTGCACAGTTCGGTCTTGCCGACGCCCGTCGGTCCCAGGAACAGAAAAGAACCGTACGGCCGGTTTGGGTCTGCCAAGCCGGCACGCGAGCGCCGGATCGCGTCGGCGACGAGCCGTACCGCTTCGTCCTGACCCACCACGCGCTGATGCAGGTGCTCTTCCATCTTGATCAGCTTCTCGCGCTCACCCTGCATCATCTTGGATACCGGTATCCCGGTGGCGCGCGAAACCACTTCGGCGATTTCTTCGGCACCCACCTGAGTGCGCAGAAGCCTGAACTTCGGCTGATCGGCCGGGGTTTCCGCTTTCTTGAGCTGCGATTCCAGTTGCGGGATCTTGCCGTATTGGAGCTCGGAGACCTTCTGCCAATCGCCCTTGCGTTTGGCAGCTTCCATTTCCAGCTTCAGCTTCTCCAATTCTTCCTTGATGTGCTGCGAACCCTGAACCTGGGCTTTTTCTGCTTTCCAGATTTCTTCCAGATCCGAGTATTCCTTCTCCAGCCGCTTGATCTCCTCCTCGAGTGCCTTGAGGCGTTTGCGCGAGGCTTCGTCCTTTTCCTTCTTTACCGCCTCCCGCTCGATCTTCAACTGGATGATCCGGCGGTCGAGTTTATCCATCTGTTCCGGCTTGGAATCGATTTCCATCTTGATGCGTGCAGCCGCCTCGTCGATCAGGTCGATGGCCTTGTCGGGCAGGAAGCGGTCGGTGATGTAACGATGCGAAAGCTCCGCTGCGGCAACAATGGCGGGATCGGTGATTTCCACGCCATGATGCAACTCGTACTTCTCCTGCAATCCGCGCAGGATGGCAATGGTGCTTTCAACGCTGGGCTCATCGACCAGCACTTTCTGGAAGCGCCGTTCGAGTGCCGCGTCCTTTTCGATGTATTTGCGGTATTCGTCCAGCGTTGTCGCGCCGACACAATGCAGTTCGCCACGCGCCAGCGCGGGTTTGAGCATGTTGCCCGCGTCCATGGCGCCCTCGGCCTTGCCCGCGCCAACCATCGTGTGGAGTTCGTCGATGAATACGATGACGCGGCCTTCTTCCTGCGAGATTTCCTTGAGCACGGATTTGAGCCGTTCCTCGAATTCTCCCCGGTACTTGGTTCCCGCCAACAGCGCCGCCATGTCGAGGCTGAGGACGCGCTTGCCTTTCAGGGTCTCTGGCACTTCTTCGTTGATGATGCGCTGAGCCAGGCCTTCCACGATCGCGGTCTTTCCCACTCCTGGCTCACCGATCAGCACCGGGTTGTTCTTCGTGCGGCGCTGGAGAATCTGGATCACTCTGCGAATCTCGTCGTCGCGACCGATCACCGGGTCTAGTTTGCCGATGCGGGCGCGCTCGGTCAGGTCCAGGGTGTATTTCTTGAGTGCTTCGCGGCTCCCTTCTGCCTCCTGGCTCTGCACGGCCTCGCCGCCGCGCACCGCCTCGATGGCCTGTTCGAGCGCCTTACGATTGAGTCCGTGGCTTTTTAGCAGTTTGCCGGTTTCGCCCTTGTCGTCCGCCAGCGCCAGAAGAAACAGCTCGGAGGCGATGAACTGGTCGCCACGCTTCTGCGCTTCCTTGTCGGTGAGATTCAACAGGCTGGTCAGTTCGCGCGAAACGCTGATCTCGCCGCCCTGGCCTTCCACCTTCGGTAGCCGGCCGATGCTGGCCTTGAGGGCCTCCTTCAAGGGTGGCACATTGACCCCGGCGCGGGCGAGCAATGACGCCGTACCGCCGTCATCCTGCTCCAGCAGCGCTAGCAGCAGATGCTGAGGCTCGATGTACGGATTGTCCTGGCCGACCGCCTTGCTCTGGGCGTCGGCCAGCGCCTGTTGGAACCGGGTTGTCAGTTTGTCAAAGCGCATGGCTGTTTCCTGGTTTCAGTTATCGCCGCATAGATTGGGCGGCACTCGGCCGATTTCAACGGTTTGGATCCAGCCGAATTGCACAATCCGGCCGCTCGACGTTGCCGGCCGGCCGTAATACTGGCAGATTAGGCTGAGAGTGGCTCTCCAGGATTGCGCGAATACATGAAGAACCTCCGTCTGGTCCCGATACTCGTGCTGGGCACGCTGTTGCCACCGGCCGTGGCCGACGACTTGACCGTCGCCGCACACGCCACTGCGTCCGGCCTGATGCTATGGAGTCAGCACCGCGGCGCCAGCGGCTTCGATCGGCTGCTCGACGACGGCGTCACCATCTGGTTTGCTGGCGAATCGCTGCACGCCATCTCTGCCCCCGGCCACGCTCCAGGGAGCACTTGTTATCCGTCCCGCGCCCGCCTGCGCAGCGGGGCAGGCTAGTGGATTCGTCTCCCGCGCTGAAAGCGCTTGTTTTCGATGCCTACGGGACTTTGTTCGACGTACATTCGGTGATCGCCGAGTGCGAAGCGTTATTCCCGGGAACGGGCGCGGCGCTTTCCCAACTATGGCGCGGGAAACAGCTCGAATACACCTGGCTGCGCAGCCTGATGGGCCGCTACGCCGATTTTTCCGCGATCACCCGCGCCGCGCTGACGACCTCGTGCAACATGCTGCGTCTGGAACTGAGCGAAGCCGCGGCGAGGCGGCTGATGGATGCTTACCTGGTATTGAAGGCCTTCCCGGACGTCGTGGACACGCTCAGTCGGCTCCGCGGGCGCAAGCTCGCCATTCTGTCCAATGGGTCACCGGATATGCTGAACGCCGTAGTTCGACACGCCGGGCTCGACCAACTGCTCGACGCCGTGATCAGCGTCGATGCGTTGAGTATCTTCAAACCCCATCCGAGCGTCTACGCTTACGCCGCGCAAAAATTGCAGGCGCCGGCAGGCGCAATCGGTTTCGTGTCCTCGAACTTCTGGGATGTGGCTGGCGCCACATCGTTCGGATTCCGCACCTTCTGGATCAACCGCGCGGGAGGTGCACCCGACGACCTCGGCTATCAGCCGGCCGCAGTGCTATCACGGCTCAGCGAACTGCCCGCCCTGCTCAAGTGACGGTCTGGACCACCGGCAGCCTGAACTCCAGTCCGGTTTTCGGATAGGGATACAGCATGTTGATCGCGTAGTTCGCCACCCGCAGATACTTTTCTTCCACCGCCAGACCGACCAGGATGAGGCCGGGAATGGTGCCGATTCCGTACGAGACCACACCCATTAAGCGCGACATCAACGCCTCCCGCGATAGAATGCCGCCTTCAGTTTCTGGGAATCGCATGGATTTGGCACCGGTGATCAGGAGCGACGTTGCCAGGGCGCTGGCGGAAGACATCGGCAGCGGCGACGTTACCGCCAGCCTGGTGCCCAGGAACCAGGCTGCCCATGCGCATGTCGTTACCCGCGAAGCGGCGGTGTTATGCGGTTGTGCGTGGTTCGATGAAGTGTTCCGCCAGATCGACCCAGAGACGCGGGTGAACTGGCGCGCCAAAGACGGCGACCGCGTGTCCCCGAATCAGATGCTGTGCGAAATCGACGGCCGCGCCCGCAGCCTGCTCACCGGCGAACGCGCTGCGCTCAATTTCCTGCAGACCCTGTCCGGCGTGGCAACTCGCACGCGAACGTTCGTGGATGCCGTTGCGGGAACGAAAGCGACCATCCTCGATACCCGCAAGACGCTGCCGGGGCTGCGCCAGACGCTCAAGTACGCGGTGCGCTGCGGCGGTGCCAGCAATCATCGCATGGGTCTATATGACGGGGTTCTGATCAAGGAAAACCACATCGCCGCGACTGGAGGAATCGGCCCGGCGCTCCGGCAGGCCAGTCAAGTTGCCGGGAATGTCCCGATCCAGATCGAAGTGGAATCGATCGCTCAGTTGAACGCGGCAATCGAAGCGGGCGCCAAGCTTATCCTGCTCGACAACTTCGATCTCGCGGGCTTGCGGGAAGCCGTGAAGGTGACCGCGGGACGCGCGGCGCTGGAGGCTTCGGGCGGAGTGAATCTCGACACCGTGCGGGCCATCGCGGAAACCGGAGTGGACCGCATATCCATCGGGTCGCTTACCAAGGACGTGCGCGCAGTGGATCTATCGATGCGTTTTGCGCCCGCTTGATCAGCCTGGCGCTTCGCATAAAAGGGCGGAAATCCTTGTACTACCGAGGCAAATTCTCGCTGATCACGCGCTCAATCGCCGCACGCGTGGCGTCCACTACGACAGGTTTGATGCTCTGAGCAATCGCGCTGTCCGGGTCTTTCAGTCCGTGGCCGGTCAACGTGCACACAATTGTCGTACCTTCGCCGATCACGCCGAGTTCCAGGTCCTTCAGTACACCGGCAACCGAGGCCCCAGAGGCCGGCTCGCAGAAAATTCCTTCCGTTTCCGCCAGGAGTTTCTGTGCCCTCAGGATCTCTTCGTCGGTGCACTCGTTGAACCAGCCCCCGGATTCGCTCTTCGCTGCCCACGCCAGTTTCCACGATACCGGATGGCCGATGCGGATTGCGGTGGCAATGGTCTCGGGCTCATCCACCATTGCACCGCGCAGAAACGGTGCGGCGCCCGCCGCCTGGTAGCCGAGCATGATCGGCCGATGGGTGGCGATGGACTTGGTCAGGTAACTGCAATCGCCGTCGCAGTGCGGGCAACTCGCGGTGTTCTTGCCCACCGCCTCGCTGTAGCCCGTCCAGTGCGCCGAGATGTTGCCGGCATTGCCGACCGGCAGCGCGTGATAATCCGGCGCGTCGCCCAGCGTCTCGATCACCTCGAAGGCGATGGTTTTCTGGCCCTGCAGCCGATAGGGATTGATCGAGTTGACGATGTTCAGCGGCATGCTCTGCGCCACTTCCTGCACCAGCCGCATGCCGTCATCGAAATTGCCGCGGATCTGGATGACCACCGATCCATGCATCATCGCCTGCGAGAGCTTCCCGAGCGCAATCTTGCCTTCTGGTATCAACACATAGCAGGTGATGCCTGCACGAGCGGCGTAGGCAGCCGCGGCCGCCGACGTATTGCCGGTGGAAGCACAGATGATCGCGCGAGCCCCTGCTTCCACCGCCTTCGTCACCGCCACGGTCATGCCGCGGTCCTTGAACGAACCGGTCGGATTCAGCCCTTCGAACTTGCAGAAGATGCGCACGTCCTTCCTGAGGATCTTCGGCAGATTTGTGAGTTCGATCAGCGGCGTGTTGCCTTCGTTGAGCGTGATGACGGGCGTATTGGGCCCGACCGGGAGTCGGTCGCGGTAGCGGTTGATGAGGCCGGTGTAGTGAGCTGTCATGTTTATTCGGAAAAATGGTTAACCGCAAAGGCGCGAAGACGCAAAGGTAACGCAAAGAAAATCGAAAGCAAATTCCTTCCGGATGTCGAAACAATTCCCAGAGCATTTTCGTGGCGGCCGTGCGTTGGCTCTTCCTATCGCCGAACATTCTCGTTAATGCATTTCTTTGCGCATCCTTTGCGCCTTGGCGCCTCGTTGAAGGATCTGGCCCTAGTCGCGACCGAGTTGTTCGAGGCGGATGCGGGTAATTTTGCCGGCCACCACCGGCAGTAACTCGATGCGCTTGATCGCGGAGTTGATGTTTTTTTCCTGGGTCATATGGGTCAGCATGATGATGTCCACCTGTTCCTGGCCCTCGCTCGGCTCCTTCTGCACCATCGCATCGATCGAGATGGACAGGTCGGCTAGGATGCGGGTGATGTCAGCCAGGACACCAGGACGATCCAGCACCCGCAGCCGCAGGTAGTACGAGGTCTCGACTTCCTCCATTGGCAGAATCGGTGTATTGGACATCCGGTCCGGCTGAAACGCCAGATGGGGCACCCGGTGCTCCGGGTCGGCGGTATGCATCCGGGTCACGTCCACCAAGTCGGCCACCACCGCCGAGGCGGTCGGCTCGGCGCCGGCACCGGCACCGTAGTACAGCGTGGCCCCGACCGCGTCGCCCTTGACCAGGATGGCGTTCATGACCCCCTCCACGTTAGCGATCAGTCGCCGCGAAGGGATCAGGGTAGGATGCACCCGCAATTCGATCCCGGCCGGCGTGCGCCGGGTGATGCCGAGCAACTTGATCCGGTAGCCGAGTTCCCCGGCGTAGCGGATATCCTCCTTGGTAAGACCGGAAATGCCCTCTGTATAGGCCTTGTCCAACTGCATCGGGATGCCGTACGCGAGCGCCGCCATGATGGTGAGTTTGTGCGCGGCATCCGTACCCTCGATATCGAACGTCGGATCGGCTTCCGCATATCCCAGGCGCTGCGCCTCGGCCAACACCTCTTTGAAGCTCGAACCCTTCTCGCGCATCTCCGACAAGATGAAGTTCGAGGTCCCGTTGATGATTCCGGCGATCCACTCGATGCGGTTGGCAGTCAGGCCCTCACGAAGCGCCTTGATGATCGGCACGCCTCCGGCAACCGCCGCTTCGAAGGCGACCATGACTCCTTTCTTTTGCGCGGCCAGAAAAATCTCGTTGCCATGTGTCGCCAGCAGCGCCTTGTTGGCGGTTACGACGTGCTTGCCGCCGTCGATCGCCGCCAGAATCAGGTCCATCGCAACTTTGGTGCCCCCGATCAATTCGACCACGATGTCGATTTCGGGATTGCGTACCACCTTGTATGCGTCATCGGTGATCTCGGCGGCATCGCCAACGACCTTGCGCGCCCTGCCCAGGTCCTTGTCGGCGACCATCTTGATGACGATGCCGCGGCCGGCCCGCCGGCTGATCTCTTCCTGGTTGCGGCGGAGCACGGCGAACGTTCCGCCGCCCACTGTGCCGATGCCGAGCAGGCCCACGTGTATCGCTTTCATTGAAAATCTTTTCTGAATGAAAATGAGGTGATGAAGAATCCCTCGCGGAAGTAAAAACGATGCGCGCGCATGCGCTGCGTCCCTGATTCCAGGTCCAATCCCGGGCAGCCGCGTTCACGGGCGACCTGTTGAAGATAAACGATCAACGCCCGCCCGACTCCGGAGGAACGCTCGCTTTCATCCGTCACCAGATCATCGACGTAGAACCGGCGGCCGGCATGCGTATTTTCGAACTCGCGGTAGACCGCCACGCCGACAACTTTCTTGTTTCTCACCGCGACACACATTTCGCCCCCGTCACGGAAAATCCGTTGCATCTTGGCGGAATAATCGGCAGGCAGTTGCGGGCGCAGTTGCCGATGCACGGCCTCGGCGCCGGCGAGCCACTCGCGCTCCAGCACTTCGCCATTCTTCCCGGTGATCTGCACGATGCGCAAGGCGTCGGCTGCCATGATCAATCTCTACATAAAAAGATCGGGCGGCGCGCGCCCGATCGGATCGGAAACCTGAAAAATCCGTCCCGCCGTAAGCAATGTCACGCTGGCCCGGGCGCGTATGCCTATGCGGAAACGAGGCGCGGGCCTGGCATCAGCAATCCGTCGCGGCGGAACATTTCCTTGATCCCCCGCACGGCCTGGCGGGTGCGCGCTTCGTTCTCGATCAGCGCGAAGCGCACGTGACTGTCGCCATACTCGCCAAAGCCGATGCCGGGGGAAACCGCCACCTTGGCGTCCGCCAGGAGTTTCTTGGCGAACTCGAGCGATCCCATCTCTTTGTAAGGAGCCGGAATCTCCGCCCAGATGTACATCGACGCTTTCGGCACCTGCACCATCCATCCGGCTTCATGCAGACCCCGTGCGAGCACGTCGCGGCGTTTCTGATATTTCTCGCAGATCTCGCGCACGCAGTCCTGCGGGCCCTCGAGCGCGGCGATGGATGCCACCTGGATGGGCGTGAAGCTGCCGTAGTCATGGTAGCTCTTGATGCGTGCCAGCGCGGACACCAGTTCCCTGTTGCCGACCATGAAACCGACGCGCCAGCCGGCCATGTTGTAGCTCTTGCTCATGGTGAAGAATTCGACTGCGACTTCACGGGCACCGAGCACCTGCATGATCGATGGCGCCTTCCAGCCGTCGAAGCAGATGTCGGCGTAGGCCAGATCGTGCACCACCAGGATGCCGTAATCCTTCGCCAGCGCCACGACGCGCTCGAAGAAATCGAGTTCCACGCATTGCGCGGTCGGGTTGCTCGGGAAACCCAGGATCATCATCTTCGGCTTGGGGATGGATTCCCGGATCGCCCGTTGCAGCTCCTGGATGAAATCGATCCCCGGCGTCATGCGCACCGAGCGTATATCCGCGCCGGCGATCACCGCGCCGTAAATATGAATCGGGTAGCTCGGATTTGGCACCAGCACAGTGTCGCCGTGATCCAGCGTGGCGAGCATCAGATGCGCGAGGCCCTCCTTCGAGCCGATCGTGACGATGGCCTCGGAATCCGGGTCCAGCGTCACGCCAAAGCGGGACCGATACCAGTTGCAAATCGCGCGGCGCAACCGCGGAATACCTTTGGAGACCGAATAGCCGTGGGTGTCGATGCGTTGCGACGCCTCCACCAGCTTGTCCACGATGTGCCTGGGCGTCACCCCGTCCGGATTGCCCATGCTCATGTCGATGATATCTTCGCCACGGCTTCGTGCCGCCGCCTTCAACTCGCTGGTGATGTTGAAGACGTAGGGAGGCAGGCGTCGTATGCGGGGGAAATCCTTCATAGGCATGGGTTCGGACCGGCGCTGGGTGGCGCCTCGTAACCGACTGTACAAGCGATGGAAGTCGGGGCGATTGAAAAGTTATAATCCTACCGGATCATCCGCATTGCGGCAAAGAACCTGCGCGCCTTGAAACTTCACCTTGCCAGAAGCGACAACCAGAATACCTTCACCGGTTACGGTGAGGGCTACGTGATGGTGAACGCAGTGCGCTACGAGCGCAGTCTCGTGGTCCTGCCCGATCTGCCAGTCGGGGCTTGGCCTGTTGCCGGCGTAGAAACGCTGCGGGAAGAGGATTTCGAGTTTCTCGCCGGCTTAGGCGCGGAAATAGTGCTTGTCGGCACTGGAGATAGGCTGCGCTTCCTTCACCCCCGTTTAATGCAAAGCCTGGCGCGGGCTCGCGTCGGGGTCGAGGTGATGGATACGCGCGCGGCCTGCCGGACCTACAACATCCTGGTGGCCGAAGGCCGTAAAGTCGCTGCAGCGTTAATTCTCTAAGTCTGCCGAATCTTTCATTTACCGGACACGAATCGGAATTCATCCCGGTCGGCCCAGCCCAGTATTTTCTTTACAGTCCACTCAGCACGCGGATATGCTCGGCGACGCTGCGTGCCAGCGCGGTCAATTCGTAGCCGCCCTCCAGAGTCGAAACGATCCGCCCTTTGCCGTGTTGTTCGGCAATTTCCTTGATGCACCCGGTCACCCAGGCGTAATCGCTTTCCACCAGGCTCAACGACGCCATGTCGTCGTCCCGGTGGGCATCAAACCCGGCGGAAATGAATATCATCTCTGGCTTGAAGCGACCCAACGCAGGCAGCCAGTGCTTTTCGACCGCTTCGCGAAACTGCCGGCCACCGCTGTATGCCGCAAGCGGAATGTTTACCATGCGCTCGGAACGTCCCTCCACCCCGCTGTAAGGATAGAACGGATGCTGAAACGTGGAGACCATCATTACCCGGGGATCATCGCGAAAGATATCCTCGGTGCCGTTGCCGTGGTGCACGTCGAAGTCCACCACCGCCACGCGCTCCAGACCGTGCTTTTCCAGCGCCTGGGCCGCGCCCACCGCGACGTTGTTGAAAAAGCAGAATCCCATCGCGCGAGCGCGTTCGGCATGATGCCCGGGTGGACGCACGTTGCAGAAGGCGTTCTCGACCGCGCCGCTCATCACCATGTCGGTCGCCATGATCACCGCACCTGCAGCCCGCAGGGCGGCATGATGCGAGTGCGGGCTCATCGCGGTATCGGGATCGAGATGGACAAGTCCGCGCTGCGGGACGCTGGCTTCGATCGCATCCACGTAGTCGGGATCATGTACCCGCAACAGCTGCTCGCGCGTCGCCGGAGGCGCGTCCACATCCACCAGATGCTCCAGAATTCCGGTGGCGAGCAGGTGATCTTCGATCGCAGTTATCCGCGCCGGACACTCGGGGTGATGGGAGCCCATGTCGTGCAGCGCGCAGTCTCGATGGTGAACAAGGGCGGTCGGCATAATGTTGGCGGGCGGTAACGGGAATCCGGGCCTCGCCGCATCTTATTCAGGGCCACCGCGCTTGTCCATGACGCGGGATTTGCATTGGGCTAACCTTTGAGCATTTACCCCCTTGCGTCTGCACGTGGCTGATAAAGTACCCTACCCTGTCGGACTGGTGCGGAATTGGACGCTGCGCGACGGCACTCGTATCGTCATTCGTCCGATTCGGCCGGAGGATCGCCAGATCGAGCGGGACTTTGTGCGCAACCTCTCCGACGAATCGCGCTATTTTCGTTTTTTCAATGCTCTTCGGGATCTCAGCGAAACGGCGCTCACGCGCTTCACACAGGTCGATTACGACAAGGGGATGGCGCTGATTGCGGTCATCTGCGAGAACGGCCACGAAACGGAAATCGGCGTAGCCCGTTACTCCATCAATCCGGACGGCAGGAGCTGCGAGTTCGCAATCGTCGTTGCCGATGCCTGGCAGCGCAGGGGCATAGGCTCGAAACTCATGCACAGCCTGATGGACGCCGCCCGCGGCCGTGGGCTCGAAACAATGGAAGGCTGGGTCCTGTCGGGCAATACCAGAATGCTGGCCCTGATGGATGGACTTGGTTTCACTGTCGACGCGAACGCGGGCGACCCGTCGCTGCGGCATGTAGTCAAGAAACTGGCGACGCGCGACATTCCGGCCGGAACGGCCGCGAACCGGGAAGCGACCTGAGGTAAACTAGGGTTTCCGGGAACTCCGGACCGGCCGCACGTTCCCATGCGAGCATGGCTTCGCGGAATTCGCATTCAGATATCCATCCCTGACGCATGCCCAATCCGCTCGATCCCGTTGTCGTTCAGGTCGGCCGCATCATCCTCGGCAAGGAACGCCAGATCCGCCTCACGCTCGCCTGCCTGCTCGCACGCGGGCATCTGCTGATCGAAGACCTGCCGGGAGTAGGCAAGACAACGCTCGCGCACGCGCTGGCCAAGACCCTGGGCCTCGATTTCCAGCGCATCCAATTCACCAGCGATCTGCTGCCCGCAGACATACTCGGGGTATCGGTGTTCGATCGCGAGAGCTCGACCTTCAAATTCCATCCCGGCCCGGTGTTCTCGCACGTGATCCTTGCCGACGAGGTCAACCGCGCCACGCCAAAAGCACAAAGCGCGCTGCTGGAAGCGATGGAAGAGCATCAGGTCACCACCGATGGCCAGACCCGGCCGCTGCCCGAGCCGTTTTTCGTTATCGCCACCCAGAACCCGTCGCACCAGGTTGGCACATTTCCATTGCCGGAATCGCAGCTCGACCGTTTTCTGATGCGCATTCATCTGGGATATCCGGACGGCGCGGCCGAGCGCACGCTGCTGGAGGGACGCGAGCGCCGCGACATGATTTCCGACCTGGCGCCGGCATTCACAGTGTCGGAACTGCTCACGTTGCAGAAAAAAGTTCGCGATATCCTGACTGCGCCGGCGCTGCTGGATTACCTACAGGCGCTGATCGCCTATACCCGCCAGTCCCCGGATTTTGTCAACGGACTGTCGCCGCGCGCGGGCTTGTTCCTGCTGAACGCCGCCCGCGCCTGGGCATTCATGGATGGGCGCCGCGAAGTCATCCCGGAAGACGTGCAGGCGGTGCTGCCGAGCGTGGCCGGGCACCGGCTCTATCCTGTCAACGGTTACGCCTCATTGGGCAGCACGCAACTTGCCGAGCGGCTGATCGCGGAAGTCGCCATTCCGTGAAGCGCAAGGCCGTGGCAGGTACTTGGTTCGGCGTATTGGGGTTCGCCTCACACCTCGCGCCTCGCGCCTCGCGCCTTCCGCTTCGCGACCGGATCGGTGACTGGATCTTCCCGCCCAAGGGACCGGAAGCGGGGCCGGTGGTACTCGGCCAGCGGCGTGTCTACATTCTCCCGACCGGCGCCGGGCTCATGTTCGCCGTCACCCTGGTGTTGCTGCTGATCGGCTCGATCAATTACAACCTCAGCCTCGGATATATCCTCACCTTCCTGCTCGCCGGCCTCGGCGTGGTGTCGATCCTGCATACTTGGCGCAACCTGGCGCGCGTCGCGCTGCGCCCCGCCAAAACGCGGCCGGTTTTCGCCGGAGATTCCGCCCGCTTTCATATCGTGGTCGAGAATCCGGGCGCGCATCAGCGGCTGAGCCTGGCGATCCGGCTGTCCGACCAGAACGCGGTGTACTTCGACGTGGCGCCGCGTGATGCGCAGGACGTGGAAGCAGGCATCCCCGCCGCAAGACGCGGTGTGCTGCGGCCCGGGCGTTTTCGCATTTTCACGGTCTATCCGGTCGGCCTGTTCTACGCCTGGGCCAATGTGGAACTTGACTTGCACTGCCTGGTGTATGCGCGCCCCGAGGCCGGCCATGTTCCGCTGCCGCCGCCGCAGGCCGCCAGCGGGCAAGGCGGGGCCAGCGGCGTTGGCGAAGAGGATTTTGCCGGCCTGCGCACCTATCATCCCGGTGATTCTCCACGTCGCATCGCCTGGAAGGCGTACGCGCGCAGTGATGTATTTCTCACCAAGCAGTTTTCCGGAAGCGTGGCCTCGGAGTTGTGGCTGGATCTCGCCGACATTCCGCAAACGCTGGGTCTGGAAGCCAGGCTTTCCCGGCTCACCCGCTGGGTTGTCGAGGCGGAATCCATGGGCCAAGGCTTCGGTCTGCGCCTGCCCGGAATCGAGTTCGAGCCCGAGTACGGTGTATTGCATCGAGATCGTTGCCTGCAGGCGATCGCGTTGTACAAGCCGGCGCGCGGATGACATGTCGAGCGCCGCCGGCTTGAGCCCGATCAATCTCGCCGCGCTGCTGTTCTCGCTGGCACTGGTTATTGCGCCGCACGCGCAGCATCTGCCGGTCTGGATTCCGGCTTTCGGCGCCACGCTGCTGCTGGCACGTTTCCATCTGGGCTACCGGCGCAAGCCGTTGCCCAGTCGCTGGCTGCTGCTTGCCGCCGCGCTGGCCGCCGTCGCCGGCGTGGCCCTGTCATATCGGACGCTTTACGGCCGCGACGTGGGAGTCGCGCTGTTGACCGTGATGGCGGCTCTGAAACTGATGGAGATGTCAAAGGCGCGCGACACCATGGTCGTGGTGCTGCTCGCCTACTTCCTGGTCATCACCAATTTTTTCTACTCGCAGTCGATTCCCACCGCGTTGTACATGCTGGTCATCGTCTGGCTCATCACCGCGACCATGATCAGCCTTCAGCACCAGGCGGGCCCACCCAGGCCGGCGGCGGTGCTGCGCCATGCAGCCAGTCTGATCGCGCAAAGCGTTCCTGTCACGCTTGCGCTCTTCCTGTTATTTCCGCGGGTGGAGGGCCCGCTCTGGGGATTGCCTCAGGTCAACTACAGCGCCAAGTCGGGTTTGTCGGACGTCATGTCTCCCGGTGACGTAAGCGCGCTCAGCCTGTCCGACGAGGTTGCTTTCCGTGTGTTGTTCGAAACAGCGCCGGAAAAACCCTCGCAACTCTACTGGCGCGGACCAGTGCTGTGGGATTTCGACGGCCGCGCCTGGCGTGCCGGCCAGATTTACACCGCCGGTACAATCGAATACGAGGCGCTGGGTCCGCCGCTTAACTATTCGGTAACGCTTGAACCTCACGACCGGTACTGGATGTTCGCCATAGACCTGCCGTCGCGCGCCGCACCCAACAGTTACTTTTCCGTGGACTACCAGATGCTGGCGCGACGGCCGGTGCGCGCACGTGTCCGCTACGACATGCAGTCCGTACCAACGTACCGTGTGGGGGTCAATGAGCATAGGATGCAGTTGCGTCGCGCGCTTCGGCTTCCGGATGGCGCCGCTCCGCGGGCGCAGGCGCTGGCCGCTTCCTGGCGCGCCGAATTGTCCAGCGACCGCGACATCATGCTACGGGCGCTGACGATGTTCCGGGAACAGCCGTTCATCTACACACTGGCGCCGCCGGAACTCGGTGACAATCCTGTCGATCAGTTCCTGTTCGAAACCCGTAGCGGCTTCTGTGAGCATTACGCTTCGGCATTCACCTACCTCATGCGCGCCGCCGGCGTTCCTGCGCGCGTGGTAACCGGCTACCTGGGCGGCGAGATCAATCCCGTGGACGGTTACCTCATGGTGCGCCAGTCCGAGGCGCACGCCTGGACCGAGGTTTGGCTGCCCGGCGAGGGTTGGGTGCGGGTCGACCCGACGGCGGCGGTTTCACCGTTGCGCATCGAACGCGGACTGGCTGCGGCGGTACCGGAAACCGATCGGGCATCGTTGCGGGCGCGCAATCGTTTCGAATGGCTGCGTCAGGCCCGTTTCGCGTGGGACGCCGTCGCCAACTCGTGGAACCAATGGGTGCTGGGCTACAACGCGGAGAGGCAGGTGCGTTTCCTGTCGCAAGTCGGACTGGCACAGGCAACCTGGCAAAATATGGTGATCGCGCTCATTGCCACCAGCGGCATCATCCTGCTGGTGCTGGCGTTGCTGCTACTTGTGCGGCTCACCACGCTACGCGTGGATCCGGTGCAGCGCGCTTATGCCCGATTCTGCCGGGCGATGGCCCGGCGCGGCGCACCGCGCAAGCTCAGCGAAGGACCACGTGACTTCGCGGCCCGGGTGTCGCTGCAGTTTCCGCAACTGAGGGAGACGGTTCAGCACATCGCCGCGCTGTACGTGGTGCTGCGTTACGGCGGCGAAAAGAATCCGCGCGTTCTGGAGGAATTCCGCCAGGCGGTGAACAGCCTGAGGTGAACTGCAGTCGAGCGCGGCCTGGCACCGATCGCTAGAGTAAGGTTTCCCTCGACATTCCGCTGCGGCGCAGAATCTTGCGCAGCGAGGCGAGCGCCTCGATCTGGATCTGCCGCACTCTTTCCCTGGTCAGGTTCAAATTTTGCGCCAGTTGCTCGAGGGTATGAATCTCGGAACCGTTTAGCCCGTAGCGCCGCTCGATCACGCTGCGTTGGCGTTCGTTCAACTGATTCAGCCACTCGCGCACGTAGATCTCGATTTCCGCGTTCTCCAGCCTGATGTCAGGCTGCGGGGTGGTTTCGTCGGCGATCGATTCGCCGACCGAAAGCATGGGATCGATCTCCAGGGGCGCATCCAGCGACGTCGTGCGCTCGTTGAGCGACAGCAGGCGTCGGACGTCCTCGACCCGGAAGTCCACCAGATGCGCAACATCATCCGCGCTGGGGTCGCACTCGGAATGGGTCTCGAGATGGCGCATCGCCCGCAGCACGGTGTTCAGTTCCTTGATTACATGCACGGGCAGGCGGATGGTGCGCGACTGGTACATGATGGCGCGTTCGATGCTTTGGCGGATCCACCAAGTGGCATAGGTGGAGAAGCGGAATCCGCGTTCGGGATCGAATTTCTCGAGCGCGTGGATCAGGCCGAGATTGCCTTCTTCGATCAGGTCCAGCAGTTGCAGTCCACGGCCGGTGTAGTGCTTGGCGATGTTCACAACCAGCCGCAGATTGTGTTCGATCATCTTCTGGCGTGACAGGAAATCCCCTTGCTTGACCAGCCGCGCGTACCTGACCTCTTCCTCTACGGTCAGCAGCGCGTTCTGCCCGATGTCGTTGAAATAGAGCTGCGTGACGTCGCTGAGGATGTCGGTGCCGAAATAGTCATCGACAGCGGACTGTTCGACGGGCGGGCTGTCCTCGACGCCGTCTTCCTGTGAAGAGTAATTCTCCTCGTTCATGAATTCCGCTCAGGCAGATACTGCAGCGGGTCGATCGGTTTGCCGAGCCTGCGGATTTCGAAATGCAGGGCGACCCGGTCGCTGTCGGACTTGCCCATTTCTGCAATTTTCTGGCCCTTGGCCACCGATTGCCCTTCCTTCACCAGGACCTGGCTATTGTGAGCGTACACGCTCAAGTACGACGTATTATGCTTGATGATAATCAGTTTGCCGTAACCGCGCAGGCCGCTGCCGCTGTACACGACCTTTCCCGGCGCACTTGCGAGTATCGCCTGCCCTGAGCGGCCTTCGATTCCCACGCCCTTCTGGTTCGTTCCTTCCCCGAAACCGTAAATCAATTTTCCCTGGGTCGGCCACTCCCAAACCAGCTTCACGTTCGCGCTGTCGGCTTCTTTGGGCGCAGGCGTTGCCGGCGCCGTCGCTGCAGGCTTGGCGGGAAGCGCTGCCGTGGGCGGCGGCGGAGACGGCACTGTTGACGCGGGCGGTGGCCCGGCCGGCTTCGCTGTTGCCGCTTTCAACTGCGCCAGCGCCTGTTCCGAGTAAGGCAGCTTGCGTGCTTTCGGCTCGGTCTTGACCGGTACCGCAACCGGCGCGGGCGGCATCTCCAGCGGCACGGCCTGCGGCAGCGCCAGTTCTCCGACGCTGTCCGGCGGGAACAGCCGCAAACGTTGATCCAAACGAATCAGCGCCGGATCGTCCAGATTGTTCCAGGCCGCGAGCTCACGGTAATCCTGCCCGTAATCCAGCGCGATGCTGTAGAGCGTGTCGCCTTTCTTGACGACATGGAATTCCGGGCGCCAATCGCCTTCTCGATAGGGTTTGATGATCGGCTCTTCCGTGGCTGCGGAAACCCGTGTCTCCGTTTTGTGGACAGTCGAGACGGTTGGCGCCCCTGCAGGGGGGGGTGCAGACGTCTGGGGTATGCCGGCAGCCGGAGCGGTCGCAGCCGGAGCGGTGGCCACAGGTGCGGCTGTCGTGGGTGTGGCGACCGGAGCTACGGCCGGCGCGCGGGACGCATTCGGCGAACGCTCGAGCACCGGCGCCGCAGTAGGCGTGGATGCGCAACCCGCGGCGAGCGCGGCAACCAATGCCGCAAGCATGAGCGGCCGCGAAAATTCCCCGCAGCGGAAAACGATAGTCAAGCCGAAACCCCCGCAATCAGCGGAACGAAATTGACGTCGTCCAGCACCGACTGGCTGAATCCGTCGCGGCCGCGCTCGACCAGCACC
>DASQOP010000138.1:0-5844 GCA_035644415.1 Burkholderiales bacterium | reverse complement strand
ACTCAATAAGATCCGTAGGAGAGCAACATGACAAAAAAGCGACTGCTGGAAGAAGCGATCATAAAAATAACGAAACAGGCGGGCGTGGAGACGTCAGGCACGTTTCACCTCACGTCGGTGTCCCGGGACCACGGTGGTCTTTTCATCATGGAGGTTATGGGGCCCGAAAGAAAACGTCTCTGCGAGGAGGTCAAGCGCGCCGTAGCAGGTTTTCCGTCAGACACTGAATCGGGCTGCATCGTGTTGCTGCCGGACGTTGTAGACGAAATTATTTTCGCCGCGCAGTCCGAGCCGGCGGTTTTCCTTCCGGCATCGAGCCGGACAGTGACGGGAAAAGCGCTGCTGGACGTGCATCGCACCGGAGACGAAAACGTACCCCAAGTGTGACGGATTTCCTGCAGCACCGATAAGAGTAGGCAGGAACGGAAATAAATTGTGAACCGTTTCAGCGCCAACGATCCGGTCTTCGCGCGCAAGCATTCACGCGAGCGATCGAATCCTGTCAAATTCGTGTAACGGTGCTGGGAAAGAATGAACGACGACGGATTATGGTCGTGCGGATTCCTGGCTGTGCCCGGGTTGCGCAAGTTGCAGGTATTCAATCGAGGAGGTTCTAGTGATAAAGAAGATTGTTGGGAATTTTTTTCTGGTGCTCGCCGTCGCGACCGGCGCCGCTAACGCGGCGGACTGGGAAGTTCTTAACGCGCAGCCTGAGGAGGCCATGCTGCTGGACGAGAACAGCATTCATCACGACGGATCCGTTTGGAAAGCCTGGGCAGTGCAGAGCTACAAGAGGACCGAATACCTGGGCGAGCCGGTGTATCCGCACCGGTCGAGGGTCACGCTGTACGAGGTCGATTGCAAGATAGGGCAACTCGGCTACGCGGCCTGGAGCTTTCAATCGGGCGAGCTTGGTGGAGGAACCACCGTGTGGGCTGACACGGCACGAGGCGTGATGTACTTCCGGCCTGACGCCGACTCTTCGGAATCTGCATTACTTGAGCGAGTCTGCGGGGCCGCGCTGGCACACGACGGCGATCGCCTGGTGAGCGACTCGCGGCCCAACGCGGCTCAGGAATAGGACAGGCGCCGACGTGTTTCCCGAATTTGGAAGGTATTGCCCGTGAGATGACGGTAGTGTTCCACGGAGAGACACATTCGGCATCGCCTGACTGACCGGACCAAGGACGGGAAGATCGTCTTTCCGCCCGCGGTAGCGCCGGTCGCTTCACACGATGAAGTGCCGGTTTTTCATCCTTGTTATCGTTGTAAGCATCGAAAGGAGTTATAGATGAAGTTTTCAAAACTGATTGTTACTGCCGGATTTGCCATTGCCGCCAGCGGCGCGTTTGCCGAAACGGGCGTGAGCATTGCGGATCCCGGCTACGTAGCGAACGTTTATGGCCGCGCCAGCATTCCGGCAGTGAAGACCGCCGGCCCGCTGGTTATCCGTCCCGCGGATGTGAACGTCGCCGGCCGCGAGCCCGTGCATGGCACGACCTCGATGGTGGTGTCCACGAGGAAAGTCGACGTCAACGAGGTCTTCGGCCGCACATAAACCCGGAGTGCCGACAAACGAACGCCGCACGGTATTCATCCGTGCGGCGTTTTTCTTTCGGGAACGCGTGTCAAAGTGCCGGCCGGCACAAAAGCGTTAACGCAAAGGCCGCAAAGCTACGCAAAGGAAACCCGAAGTGGAAAACAGGATTGATTAGACTTTACCCATCACCCATCACCCATCACCCATCACCCATCACTCATCACTCATCCCGGCACTTCCTCACACGAATCCCGGCGGTGCCACGAAAGGCTGGAACTCCTGTTCCAGAAACTTTGCGGCGGCGATGGTGGCGAGGTCGCCGTACTGCGGACCGACGATCTGCACCCCGACCGGCAGGCGCTGTTCGGTGAATCCGGCGGGCGCGACGCTCGAAGGCAACCAGGCCAGTCCCGGGTATCCGGCCCAGAACATTTGGGTCGTGGAAGGCTGGGGCTTGCCGTTGACCACGACCATCCGCTCCCAGCGTTCGCCTTTCTGGTTGTGCGGGAAAGCTGCGGTCGCGGCGGCTGGGCAGAGCAGCAGGTCCCATTCGCGGAAGAACTCCGCCCACTTGAGGCGCATCAGCTCCCGCTTCTCGTTCCAGCCGTGCCAGTCGCGATGCGACATGGTATTGGCGCGCATCATCCACGCCGGGTAGCTGTCGTCGCCGTGCGCAAACTTCGCCGCCAGCTCCTGCTGGCTCTTGAACTGTTCGTCGGTGAGCGCCGTCGAAGTCGCGCCCCGCACCAGATGGACGAAAGTCTTGTGGGCTTCCAGCAGGTCGATGTCCGGGCGCGCCGTGTCGCTGACGGTTGCACCGCTGTCCGCGAAGCATTTGGCCGCCGCCAGCACGGCCGCCTGCACCGACTGATCCACTTCCGCATTCTCGGCGTTGGCCAGCACTGCGATCTTCAGTTTCTTCACTGAAGGCTTGGGCTTGGCAAGCGCGATCTTCACGCCGCGCGACGCCATCTCGTCCGGCTGGCCGATGATCCCGAGCACGATTTCGAGATCGTCGGCGCTGCGAGCCAGTGGGCCGATCACCATCATGTCTCTCGTGGACAGGTTCGGCGGCAGGTTGTGTCCGTGAATCGGGCACAGCTCGAAAGTCGGTTTATGCCCGAACACGCCGCAGTAATGCGCCGGATTGCGGATCGAGGCGCCGATGTCGCTGCCCAGTTCGAGTCCGGTCAGCCCGGCGGCGAGGGCGGCGCCGGCGCCACCGGAAGAGCCGCCCGGAATACGCGTGACGTCCCAGGGGTTGCCGGTGGTGCCGTAAACCGGATTGAAGGTTTGCCAGTCGGCGAGCATTACCGGCACATTGGTCTTGCCGAATATGACGGCGCCGGCACCCATCAGTCGATGGACGGAAAGCGCATGGCGCGTGGCGATGTTGCCCTTCATGTCGGCGCGGCCCCAGGTGGTGGGCAACCCCTCGACGTCGAAAGATTCCTTGACCGTCATCGGCACGCCGTGCAGCGGACCCCACCAGTCCTTCTTTGCGGCAGCGCGGTCGGCTTTGCGTGCCCGCTCGCGGGCGCGCTTGTCGTCGAGCACGACCACCGCGTTGATCTTAGGATTCAGGCGCGCGACTCGTTTCAGATACAGATCGAGCAGCTCGACGCAGCCGATTTTCCTGCGGCGGATCAGCGAAGCGAGTTTTTTCGCGGACGCGAATGCGACTTCATCCGTCATTTCGGAGCCTCCTTATTTTTTGATTATCGTGTTGCCGTTGCGGTTGAACGGCAGCAACAGCGGACCATACGGCGTGCCCGCTTCGAGCGAGCCGACCAGACTGTAAGCGGCCTTGTTTCCGCGCAGCAAATTGAAAACCGCGAGACCAAAGGAGCGCGGCGAGAACGACAGCGGCACGTCCACGGCAACGGACTGGCCGGGCGCAATCTTCGCCGAATTCGCGAGACTGGTATTGGCGACTTTGTTAGCGCCGAGCGCGAGTTCGATGCTGAGCTTGGACAGATTGAGCACAAATGGGTTGGTGTTCTTCACTTGCAACTTTGCGGTGGCAATGGTTTCGTCCATCCCGAGTTTGGCGATCTCGAAAGAGGCAAGCTCGACCTCCGGCGCGGCCGGAACCGGCAGATCGCCGGATTTCGATAGCGGCAGCGTCAGCCTTCCCACCACCGGCGCATCGACGCCCAGGGTCAGATCGGCCTGGTAGGGCACGACCGATCCCGGCTTCACACCTTTGAGGGTCCTGACCAGCGAAGCAAAGGTGATCCTGGCAGGAAGCTGGATTACGCTGGTGCCCCGTGCCTGCACGGCGCCGGAAGGCTTGATGGTTCCCTGCAGAAGGCTGGTGCCTCCGCTGCCCACGTTGTAAGCGAGGTCCAGCAGCGGCAAGTCCACCGTATAGGGATTGGCGACCTCCACGTTGAAGACTAGGTCGATCCTCTCCAGAGACAGATTCTTCATTTCGGTGCCGATAATGCGTGCCGTCGGCTTGGCGCTGGATTCAAGGATGCCTTCGATGGTCTGGCAACCGCTGAGGAAAGAGGCGCCGATCAGGGCAACAGCGGCAAGGCGATGACTGGCGAGGGTGCGCATGGGCTGTTTGGATATGAAAGTCCGGCAATGCTAACGGAAAACGGTGAGAGGCGAGAAGCGAGAGGAAAAGAGGAAAGACAATACCCGAAGGCACCGTTCCGCCTTTCGGCTCTTACCTTGAGGAGTTCATGGCTTCCAGATTTTCGCGGCCCGCGAGCGGCGAATTGCAGCGTCATGCGTGGCGAGCGGCATCGCGTGCGCGCGAGCGGTTGCGACTATGAGCCTGTCGGCCGGATCGCCGTGAAACGAGGCCGGCAGCGACCAGTCGCATTATCTGGCCTGAGCTCTCGTTTCGACCGTAAAAACCACGCGCACAAGGCACGGCGGCTCGCGCCGATCGCGGCGCTGGCGGTGATCCTTCTCGGCATCCTCATGCCGGTTCTTTACGCAAAATTCGACGCCTGAGCACCTCGCTGCGTCGTTGACGAACAGTCGGGTGGGAAGGGTTCGCCCGATTCCGCGCCTCAGCGCGGAATGTCTCCGGCCAGCGTGATCCGGTGCATGACGCGCCGGTAGCCATGGTAGTCGTTCACCGGATTGTGCTGTGTGCAGCGGTTGTCCCATAACGCGATCGATCCCGGCCGCCAGGCGAAACGACAGGTGAATTCCGGGCGCACCTGGTGACGGAACAGGTAATCGAGCAGCGGCCGGCTCTCCTCTTCGGTCATGCCCGCGAACCGCACCGTGTGGCCGGCATTCACGTAGAGCACGGTGCGACCGGTCTCGGGGTGCGTGCGCGCCACCGGATGTTCCGCGGTGAATTCCGCCGCCGGCTTGCCCTCTTCCCGAATGCGGTCTTCGCGGGTTTTCGAGGCATCCGCTTTTGCCGATGTGTTGACTGCCTTGAGTCCACGCAGCATGCGGCGCATGCCTTCGGATAACGCATCCCATGCCAGGTACATGTTGGCGAACAACGTGTCGCCGCCGTGGGGCGGCGTTTCCCGCGCGAGCAGCATCGAGGCCATCGGCGGCGTGTCGAGATAGGCTGTGTCCGAGTGCCAGATGCCGCCGAAATTGATGCGCTCGTGCTCCAGTTTCTTGACTTCGATGATCTTCGGGAATCCGTCGATGCCCTTGAGCAGCGGGTAGTCGGCTGGCGTTCCGAAATTTTGCGCGAACGACAGATACTGCCCGGGGGTGAGCGGCTGATCGCGGAAGAACAGCACCAGGTTTTCCAGCCACGCCTGGCGAAGTTCCGCCACCAATCCGGCAGAAAGCGGTTTCGAGAGATCCACGCCGTCGACTTCTGCGCCGAGCGCGCCGGCCACCCGCCTGACTGTGATCATTGCAGGAACTTCGTGAGCACCTGTCCGGGACCGGATTCGAGCGGCAGGTAATCCCGCCCATCGTGAATCTGTATGCTGTTCACCCAGACGCCGTGAACGCCTTCCGGATGGCGGAGCATGCGTGCGCCGCCCGCGGGCAGGTCCTTCCGGCGTACTAGCGCGGACTGTCCCACTTTAGCCGGATCGAACAACAACAGATCCGCCCACGCGCCCGGTGCGATGCGGCCGCGATCCGGGATGCGGTATTTCGCCGCCGGATCGGAGGTCAATCGGCGCACGCCTTCTTCGAGCGTGAACGTTCCGGTCTCGCGCACCCAGTGGCGCAGGAAGTGCAGGCCGAATCCCGCGTCGCACATGAAGATGAGATGCGCGCCAGCGTCCGAGAGTGCCAGCACGCCGGATTCGTGTTTGAGCAGTGGCGCCACGCCGGCATCGTTGTTCTGGAACAGTTTG
>DASQOP010000137.1:0-5465 GCA_035644415.1 Burkholderiales bacterium | reverse complement strand
CCCGGCATGATCACGCGGGCGGTTTCTTGTGTGAAGCAGAATGTTACACCAGCGGATATGCCTTTGTTTGCCCGTGCCAAAGCCTGCGGGGGTATCATTGGCTCGGAGTTCCCGCCCGGCGCTCCGGTGAGCCCGCGCGCGGTTCGGGTCAATCATCATATCTCGCAAGGATTTCCAATGTTACGCAAAACTATTCGGGCGCTGGCGCTGTGCCTGCTCTGTGCCGGCCCGCTGGGGGCACAGACCGAAATCCCGCAAGACATTCAGAAAGGCGAACTGATCTGGCGCGATCCGAGCTGCTTTTTCTTCGTACTCAAGGTGGACGAGCATTACGCGCTGTTCGAATTTCTGGGCGGACCGAGCCCGATGGTGGGCCATATCTTCGAAGGCAAGCTCACCGGATTCGGTTCGCGACGCATCGAGAATACGACCGAAGGCAAGCCGACCATGGTGTACTCGGAGGCGTACGACCTGTCGAAGTCGCAGATGGAGAAAAAGATTCCGAAGTTCTGCAAGAAGCGCAAGGAGTTCGAGGCTCTGGAGGGATGAACCCCGGCAATACGGCCAGCTTGCTGCCGCGCGGCGCGACGTTGCGCAGTGCCGGGAGGCGAGTGGCCGCGGCCGCCGCAGTTGCTCTCTGCGCCCTGTTCGCATGCCCCGCGCTTGCGGAACAAGCCATGGTGATCTGGAAGAACCGCGAATGTGGGTACTTCATCCTGCAGATGAAGTCGGGCTACGGCATTTTCCGGTGGATAGACGGACCGCAGCCGAATGACGGCGACGTGCTGGAAGGCGATTTCAGGTCCGCCGGGGAGCGCCTGGTCGACAACAAGACCGCCGATGTGCCGACCACGATCCTGCTGTATGCGTTTGCGCTGAATCGCAGCGCGATCGCCGCCCGCATGCCGGCGAAGTGCAAGGCATTGCCGGACTACATTCCCTTCAAAGGCCGCTAACACCCCCTCACCTGCCGGCCGGCAGCCCTTCGAGCACGTGAGGCAGCGCCGCGGCGCGCAGGCTTTCCGGATAGGTCTTCGCGAACTCGCCGGCCATGGCCCGCGCCTTGTGCGCAAACGCGGCCTTGTCTGTTTCCCGTTCCGCGGCGCACGCCGCCTGCACGTAGTGAATTGCGAGGACGAAGGATATCTCTTCGCCGCCGGCATGCCGAGGGTACTTCGCGAGAAACTTCTCGGCGAGCCTGATCTGCCCGGCAAGCTGCTCCCCCGTCTGTGAGGTCGGCCGCAGCGGGTCTGTCAACGTGCGCGGCGGCCACGGGGCGCTATTTTATGAGGCCGAGCACGCCGATGATGAACGAATAGGTAAACGCGATCTCCTTGAGGAACTCGTATCGCCCCGAGGCGCCCCCGTGTCCGGCGTCCATATTGATCCGAAACAGCAGCGGATTGCCGTCGGTCTTCAGGCGCCGCAGCCTGGCCACGTACTTGGCGGGTTCCCAGTACATCACCTGGCTGTCGTTGAGCGAAGTCTCGGCCAGCATCGCCGGATAGTCTTTCGCGGCCAGGTTGTCGTAGGGCGAATACGACTTCATGTAATCGTAGTAAACCTTGTCCTTCGGATTGCCCCACTCCTCGTATTCGCCGGTGGTAAGCGGCAGCCGGTCGTCGAGCATGGTGTTGATGACGTCCACGAACGGCACGTCGGCGACGACCGCGCGGAAAAGATCGGGCCGCATGTTGGTTACTGCGCCCACCAGCAGCCCCCCGGCGCTGCCTCCCTGGATCACCAGCTTGCCCGGATCGGTGTAGTGCTCGCCGATCAGATGCTCCGCGCAGGAAATGAAATCGGTAAACGTGTTCATTTTCTTGAGCATCCGCCCCTCGTCGTGCCAGCGCTTGCCCATCTCGCCGCCGCCGCGCACGTGCGCCACGCCATAGATTACGCCGCGATCGAGCAGCGACAGCCGCGCCGAACTGAAATCCACGTCCAGCGGAAAGCCGTAGGCGCCGTACCCGTAGAGCAGCAGCGGCTGTGCGGCGTCGGCGCGACGGTCGATGCGATACACCAGCGAAATCGGCACGCGCGTGCCGTCCGGGGCGACCGAGTAGTGCAACTCCGAGCGATACTTCGCCGGCTCGTAACCGCGAACTTCGCGTTGCTTGAGCAATTTGCGTTCGCGGCGGTCGAGGTGATAGTCGTACTCCGTATCGGGAGTGATGTACGAATCGTAGTGAAAGCGGAATACGTCGGTATCGAACTCGAAATTGGCTCCGCCGCCCACCGAGTACACCGGCTCGGGCATGGCGATTTCGTGGGATTCGCCGTCCGCGAGGCGCATGACGCGCAGCCTGGGAAAGCCGCCGGCGCGTTCGTGCGCGACCAGATGCCGGGCGAATACGTCCACGCCCTCCAGCATCACTTCCGCGCGGTGCGGGATCTTTTCTTTCCAGTTCCCGGGAGAGGGATCTTCCGCGGGCGCCGTGACCAGGCGGAAGTTGCGCCCCTTGTCGTTGGTGACGATATAGAACAGCCCCTGTCCATGGTCCACGTAGTATTCGTGCTCCGGCTGGCGCGCCGCCACCAGTTGCCAGGGGAACGCAGGCGCATCGGCCCGCAGATAGCGCACTTCGGAAGTGGTGGCGCTGTGGGAAGTCAGGAACAGGTAAGCGCGGCTGCGCGAGCGCGCGACCGAAAGCGAGAAACGCGCATCGGCCTCCTCGTAAATAAGCTGGTCGTCTTTGCTCCCTACCAGGTGGCGATAGAGGCGGTAGGCGCGCTTGGTGCCGTCCTCCCTGACGTAGAACAGAGTGCGGTTATCGCTCGCCCACGCCGCCGAGCGCACTTTCTCGATGCGGTCGGAGAGCACCCTGCCATTGCGCAGGTCCTTCAGTTGCATCGTGTATTCGCGGAAGCCGCTGGTATCCGACGAATAGGCGAGCACGTTGCCGTCGGGGCTGATTTCGACCGCTCCCACGGAGTAGAACTTGTGACCCTGCGCCAGGCGGTTCACGTCCAGGATCACGGCCTCGGGAGCGTCCGGGCTGCCTTGCCTGCGGCAGAAAATGCGGTACTGCTTGCCTTTTTCGGTGCGGGAGTAATAGTAATAGGCACCCTCGCGGTACGGGACGTCGGTGTCGGTTTCCTTGATGCGCGCCAGCATCTCCTTGTACAACTTCTTCTGCAGGCCTTCCGAGGGCTTCATCATCGCCGTGGTGTACGCGTTCTCGGCGCGCAGGTAGGCGCGTACAGAAGGGCTGGCCTTGTTGCGCAGCCAGTGGTAGTCGTCGACGCGGCGCTCCCCGTGCACGGTCGTCACGTGGGGTACGCGCTTGGCTAGCGGTGGCACGCGAATGGGGCTTCGACGCACTTGAACGCTCCTGGGATGACACGGCCTAATCACACCTGCAGGCTGAAATCCATAGGACCCGGGCCCGGCAGACCTTACAATTGCGGCTCGATCAACGAATCGGAAAGCAGTATGAAGGGCTACGAGTCGGACGTCACCCGCTTCATCCGGGAATTTCTTGCCAAGCACCCCGAGGTGGTCGCGAAACAGGAACAAGCCCGCGCCACCTGGTGGGACCGGCCGCAGGACTTCAAGGAAAATGCGGCGCTGGAAGCCGCCGAGGTTCCCAGGAAATCCTACGAGTACTATTGAGACCCACCCAACCACCTCATCCCCCGCCTTCTCCCCGGGGCGGAGAACGTGCGCTGCGCGGGCCAGGATTGATTTTCAAGCTCCCTCTCCCCTAGCCGGAGAGGGTGGGGAGAGGGGGAGGGTAAAAATGTTTCGTCGCTGCCTGATTGCGCTTGCGCTCGTCGCCGCGTTCGTCCCAATTGCGCGCGCCGCCGCAGAGCCGGTGCCGATCGAGCAGGAGCCGCGCCATCGTCTGAAGTTCGAGAACGCGCACGTGCGCTTTTTCGACGTGCAGCTCGAACCCGGATACCAGTCGCTCTATCACTGGCACCACAACGACGGCGTATTCGTCAACATCGCTTCTTCGCCGACCATCGCCCAGGACTGGGGTGCCGAGCCGACGACGCGCGGCGAGCGTGCCATCGGCGAGGCTTATTTCATCGCTTACGCGGCCAAACCGAAGGCGCACCGGGTTGCGAATCCTGGTCCGGGTATGTACCGCGTTATCGATGCCGAGATCATGAGCTCCTGCGGCCCGATGAATGCGGCGCGCGAAAGTCCGAATCAGACGCTGGTCGTCGACAACGAACGCGTGTTCGTCACCCGGTTGATCCTGCATCCCGGCGAATCCACCGAACTCTACGCACCTTGCGGCATGCTGGTTTCGGTATCCGGCGGCAACGTCGTGTTCGACACTCCTGACGGCAAGGAGAAGCTCGCCATGGACCGTGGCGAATTCAAATGGCGCAAGCTGCAGCAGACCGTGAAACTCACCAACGTCGGAACCAACGTGTTCCACGGGGTAGACATCCGCATCAACTAGCCACACCCCAACCACCTCATCCCCCGCCTTCTCCCCGGAGCGGAGAAGGTGCGCTGCGCGGGCTTAAGGCAATAACCGGGATACGAAGCATGTCGTCACGATTGCGGCGCATTTTCACCCTCTCCGCCTCCGGGGGAGAGGGCCGGGGTGAGGTGGGCGAACGGTCGCTCGTCTTCGTGCTGGCCGCCATCCAGTTCACCCACGTCATGGACTTCATGATCATGATGCCGCTCGGCCCGCAATTGATGCGCGTCATGCTCATCTCGCCCCAGCAGTTCGGGCTCCTGGTTTCGGCCTACACCCTTACGGCAGCGGTCGCAGCGCTGGCCGTGGCCTTCTACACCGACCGCTTCGATCGCCGCAAAACGCTGGTCTTTCTCTACGCGGGCTTCGTGATATCGACTCTGCTGTGCGGAATCGCGCCGGGCTATGGCGCGCTGCTGGCCGCGCGCGCGGTCGCCGGCGCCTTCGGCGGCGTGGCCGGTGCGACCGTACACTCCATCATCGGCGACGCGATTCCCGAACAACGTCGAGGCGCGGCGACCGGCATGATCATGTCCGCGTTCGCGCTGTCTTCCATCGTCGGCGTTCCAATCGGATTGTTACTTGCCGCCCATTTCTCCTGGCGCGCGCCGTTCCTGCTCCTCGTCGTCGTCTCGACGCTGGTTCTGATTCTCACCTGGAAAATTCTTCCTCCCATGCGCGGCCATATCGTCGAAGGCCAGTCGCATCGGCCTCTGGAGCAGATGAGAGCGGTGTTCGGAACCGCCAATCACCTGCGCGCCTTCGTATTCATGTTTGCATTGATGTTCGCGGGGTTTTCGGTGATCCCGTTCATCAGCCCCTATATGGTAGCCAATGTCGGATTGAAGGAGACCGACCTGCCCTATCTGTACTTTTTCGGCGGACTCGCCACCGTGTTCACGTCCCGCTACATAGGCAAGCTGGCGGACCGCCACGGCAAGCGGCAGATATTCACACTTATCGGCCTGATTTCGATCGCGCCGCTGCTGATTACCACCAATTTGCCGCCGGTGCCGGTGCCCG
>DASQOP010000136.1:0-7294 GCA_035644415.1 Burkholderiales bacterium | reverse complement strand
GAGGCCGGAACCGATCTGCGAGGCCAGCCTGATGCGCTGCGCTTCACCGCCGGAGAGCGTGTCTGCCGAGCGGTCGAGCGTGAGGTAGTCGAGGCCGACGTTGACCAGGAACTGAAGCCGATTGGCGATTTCGCGCACGATCTTTTCGGCGATCGCCAGCCTGGCGCCCTCGAGTTCGATCTCCTGGAAGAACTGAAGCGCACGTTTCAGCGGCATGGCACTCACTTCGTAGATCGGCTTGCCGGCCACGAAGACGTAACGCGCTTCGCGGCGCAGTCGCGTGCCCTTGCACTCGGGGCAGGGCTGGCTGGCAAGAAACTTCGCCAGTTCCTCGCGTACCACGATCGAATCCGTTTCGCGATAGCGCCGTTCCAGGTTCGGTACGATGCCTTCGAACGGATGTTCGCGCTGGTACTTGTTGCCGCGCTCGCCGACGTAGAGGAAGCGCACCTTGTCCCGCCCCGACCCGTACAGCACCAGGTCCTGGACGTTCTTCGGCAGCTGCTCAAACGGCGTGTCGACGTCGAACCCGTATTGTTCGCCGAGGCTGGCGAGCATCTGAAAATAGAACTGGTTGCGCCGGTCCCAGCCCTTGATGGCGCCGGCGGCGAGCGACAGGTGCGGAAAGGCCACCACCCTTTTCGGATCGAAGAAGGTGATGCTCCCCAGCCCGTCGCAGCGCGGACACGCCCCCATCGGGTTGTTGAACGAGAACAGGCGCGGCTCGAGCTCGGGCAAGGAATAGCTGCAAATCGGGCAGGCGAAGCGCGCCGAAAACAGATGCTCCTTGCCGCTGTCCATCTCCACCGCCAGCGCGCGCCCGTCGGCGTGGCGCAGCGCCGTCTCGAACGATTCCGCCAGCCGCTGCTTCGCTTCTGGCCGGATCTTCAGGCGGTCCACCACGATTTCTATCGTGTGCTTGCGGGTCTTGGCGAGCTTGGGCACGGAGTCGATGTCGTGCACCTCGCCGTCCACGCGCAGTCGCACGAAGCCCTGCGCACGCAGGTCCTCGAAGAGTTCCAGGTTTTCGCCCTTGCGGCCCACCAGCAGCGGCGCCAGGATCATCAGTCGCGTGTCTTGCGGTAGTTGCAGTACGTGATCCACCATCTGCGAGACGCTCTGCGCCGACAGCGCTATGCCATGGTCCGGGCAGTGCGGCTCGCCGACGCGCGCATACAGCAGCCGCAGGTAATCGTGGATCTCGGTGACGGTGCCTACGGTGGAACGCGGGTTGTGGCTGGTGGCCTTCTGCTCGATGGCAATCGCCGGCGACAAGCCTTCGATCAGATCCACGTCCGGCTTTTCCATCAACTCCAGGAATTGCCGCGCGTAGGCGGACAGCGACTCGACGTAACGGCGCTGGCCCTCGGCGTAGAGGGTGTCGAATGCGAGCGAGGATTTGCCGGACCCGGACAGCCCGGTGATCACGATCAGCCGGTTGCGCGGCAGGTCGAGATCGATGTTCTTGAGGTTGTGGGTGCGTGCGCCGCGGACGCGGATGTAGTCCATTCGCTGGAAGGTGAATGAGTCAACCTGTTAATATACTGCACTTCAATTTCTTTTCCCAATCCGCGGTTTACCCCCTTTCGCCGAATGCTCTTCCCGGACCGGATGACGCCCCAGGAACTGCGCGCAAGTGTCGGCCTGGCCGGCATTTTCGGGTTGCGCATGCTGGGGATGTTCATCATTCTTCCGGTTTTTGCGCTGTACGCGGAGCGCCTTCCCGGCGGCCATGACCACACGCTGGTCGGGCTCGCGCTCGGGGCCTATGGCCTGACCCAGGCCTGCCTGCAGGTGCCGTTCGGCTGGCTCTCCGACCGCTGGGGGCGCAAGCGCACCATCTATCTGGGGCTGGTGATCTTCGCGCTCGGCAGCTTCCTGGCCGCTCTAGCGCAGGACATCACCGTGGTGATCCTGGGCCGGGTGATACAGGGCGCGGGTGCGATTTCGGCAGCGGTGATCGCGCTCACCGCCGATCTTACCCGCGACGATCAGCGCACCAAAGCGATGGCCATCATCGGCATGACCATAGGCGCCACGTTCGCACTTTCAATGGTGGCCGGTCCGGTGCTGGATCATATGATGGGCGTGCCAGGCATTTTCGCGCTGACCGGTTTCCTGGCACTTGCGGCGATCGTGGTGGTGCGCTTCGTCATTCCCGATCCGTCGCAGAGCCGTCCCGGCAGAACCCCTGAGGGAGCGGCGGCGCCAGTCGGCAGGGTGCTGCTGGATCAGCAGTTGCTGCGGCTCAACTACGGCATATTCGCGCTGCACGCGGTGCTGATGGCGCTGTTCGTGGTCGTGCCGTTTTCGTTGCGCGCGCAGCTGCCCGCAGGCAGCCACTGGATGGTTTATCTGCCGGTCATGTGCGGCGCTATCGTGCTGATGCTGCCGCCGATGCTGGCGGCGGAACGCAAGGGATTGCAGAAGCCGGTTTTCGTCGGTGCGGTCGGCGTGCTGATCGTGGCGCTGCTTCTGCTTGCGCTCGGCAGCAACGGTCTGGCGGGACTGGCCGCCGGATTGCTGATGTTCTTCGCCGCGTTCAATCTGCTCGAGGCCACGCTGCCCTCGCTGATTTCGAAGCTTGCGCCGGCCGGCAGCAAGGGCACGGCGATCGGTGTGTACAGCAGCGTGCAGTTCATCGGTACGTTCACGGGTGCGGCAGTGGGCGGCTGGCTGTCGCAGCATTACGGCGCGGAGGCAGTGTTCGGGTTCTGCGCCGCGCTGTCGGTGGTCTGGCTATTGTTGACGCTGGGTATGCGCGTGCCGAAAAGCCTTGACACGCGCCGTTACCAGCTGCCGAAGATGGATTCGCAGGCGGTGCCGGGATTGACGCGGCGACTCGCGGGCCTGCCGGGCGTGCGCGAAGTGATGCTCTCGGGCGAGGGCGTAGCGTATCTCAAGGTGGACAGCCAGGGCTTCGACGAACAAAATGTCATCAAACTTTTAGGCGGGGAGATCTGAATATGGCTTCGGTAAACAAAGTGATCCTGATCGGCAACCTCGGGCGCGACCCCGAAGTGCGCTACATGCCCAGCGGCGACGCCGTGGCCAACATCAGCATTGCCACCACCGAGACGTGGAAGGACAAGAACGGCGAGAAGCAGGAGAAGACCGAATGGCACCGCGTGGCGATGTTCGGCAAGACCGCCGAGATCGCCGGCGAATACCTGAAGAAGGGCTCCCAGGTTTACATCGAGGGCAGGCTGGAGACGCGCAAGTGGACCGACAAGGAAGGCCAGGAGCGCTACACCACGGAAATTCGCGCCGATCGCATGCAAATGCTGGGTTCGCGCTCCGGCGGGTCCGAACGCATGGCGCCGCCGGAAGACGACGCTCCCAAGGCGGCGGCCGTACCGGCGAAGAAATCCGGTGGTGCAGCCAAAGGGAGCAGCCTGGAGGATCTCGAGGACGATATTCCCTTTTGATGTCCGGGGATTTTCGGCGCCGACCGGCACCAATACCGATGTTTTCTGTCCTACCGCGGCGGGGCGCGCGCCGGTTGACGTGCATCCGCTGCTTCCGAACGTTTCTTAGAGGTTAGTCATGGCACTGGCGCAAGTTTCGCTCGACGACAAATACACGCTTCAGAAAGGCCGCGTTTTTCTGACCGGCACGCAGGCGTTGGTGCGCATGCCGATGATGCAGCACCTGCGCGATAAGGCCGCGGGTACCAACACAGCCTGCTATATCTCCGGCTATCGCGGCAGCCCGCTGGGCGGCTACGACCAGCAGCTGTGGGCGGCCAAGAAGCAGTTGGCCGGGCACAGCATCGTGTTTCAGCCGGGCGTGAACGAGGACCTTGCCGCCACTGCTTGCTGGGGTACGCAGCAGGCGCATTTCGAGGGCGACAACAAGTACGACGGCGTGTTCGCGATCTGGTACGGCAAGGGTCCGGGCGTGGACCGCACCGGCGACGCCTTCCGCCATGGCAATCTGGCCGGATCCGCATCGTTGGGCGGCGTGCTGTGCCTGATGGGCGATGACCACACCTGCGAATCCTCCACCACCGCGCACCAGAGCGAATTCGCAATGGTGGATGCGATGATCCCGATCCTGAATCCTGCCGGAGTGCAGGAAGTGCTCGACTACGGTCTGTACGGCTGGGCGCTGTCGCGCTACTCCGGTTGCTGGGTGGGGCTGAAGTGCATGAAAGATACGATCGACGCCAGTGCCTCGGTCGACGTCAGCCCGGCGCGCGTGCGCATCGTGGTCCCGACCGATTTCCAGATGCCCGCGGGCGGGTTGAACATCCGCTGGCCGGACACGCCGCTGGAGCAGGAAGCACGTTTGCATACGTGGAAGCTTGAGGCCGCCAAGGCGTTTGCGCGGACCAACAAGCTGGACCAGATAGTGGTGGATTCACCGGATGCGAAACTTGGCATCGCCACCTGCGGCAAGTCCTATATGGATGTGCGGCAGGCGCTTGCCTATCTCGGCATCGACGACGCGGAGGCCGCGCGCCTGGGCCTGCGCATCTATAAGGTCGGCATGACCTGGCCGCTCGAGCCCGCCGGCGCGGTGAAGTTCGCGGAAGGGCTGCAGAAGATCATCGTCGTCGAAGAAAAGCGCGCGCTGATCGAGACCCAGTTGAAGGAAACACTGTACGGCAGCGCCGCCGCGCCGGAAGTGATCGGCAAGCGCGATGAGCTCGGCAAGATCCTGTTCCAGTCCAACGCCGCGCTCGATCCCAACGAGGTCGCGATTGCCATCGGACGCCGCATTCTCGAGCGGGTGAACGATGCGCAACTGGCGGCGCGCGTGGCGGAGCAGGAGCAACTGGCCGCGCGCGTGCCGGAGAAACCGGCGATGGATCGCACGCCGTACTTTTGTTCGGGCTGTCCGCACAATACCGGCACCCGCGTGCCCGAGGGTTCGCGTGCGCTCGCCGGAATCGGCTGCCACTTCATGGCGCAGTGGATGGACCGCAACACCGCCGGGTTCACCCAGATGGGCGGCGAAGGGGCGAGCTGGATCGGCGAGGCGCCATTCGTTAAGACGCCGCATGTATTCCAGAACATCGGCGACGGCACCTACTACCACTCGGGGCTGCTGGCGGTGCGCGCGGCCGCCGCGTCGGGCGTCAATGTCACCTACAAGATCCTCTACAACGATGCCGTTGCCATGACCGGCGGCCAGCACGTCGATGGTCCGCTGACGGTGCCGCAGATCACGCTGCAGGTGTACTCCGAAGGCGCGAACAAGATCGCGGTCGTCACCGACGAGCCGGAGAAGTACCCCTCGACCGTCGAGTGGGCGCCGGGCGTCACGATCCATCATCGCGACGACTATGACCAGGTGCAACGCCAGTTCCGCCAGGTCCCGGGCCTGTCGGTGATCATTTACGATCAGACTTGCGCGGCGGAAAAGCGCCGCCGGCGCAAACGCAACCAGTACCCGGATCCGGCCAAGCGCGCGTTCATCAACGATCTGGTGTGCGAAGGCTGCGGCGACTGCGGAGTGAAATCCAACTGCGTGTCGGTGCTGCCGCTTGAGACCGAATTCGGCCGCAAGCGCATGATCGACCAGTCGTCATGCAACAAGGATTATTCCTGCGTCAACGGCTTCTGCCCGAGCTTCGTCACCGTCCACGGCGGCGGCGTGCGCAAGGGAAAGAGCGCCCCCGCCGGGCAGAACGTCGACACGTTGTTCGCCGCCGTTCCTGAACCGCGTCTGCCGTCGCTGGATCAGCCTTACGGAATCATGGTGACCGGCGTCGGCGGCACCGGGGTGGTGACCATCGGCGCAATCGTCGGCATGGCGGCGCACCTCGAAGGCAAGGGTTTCGGCGGGCTGGACATGGCCGGCCTCGCCCAGAAGGGCGGCTCGGTGTGGAGTCACCTGCAGATTGCGGCCGATCCGTCCGACATCAAGACCGTGCGCCTCGGCTCCGGGAGCGCCAGGCTGGTGCTCGGTTGCGACCTGGTGGTGTCCGCCAGCCAGAAGACCCTGGATACCGCGCGTACCGGCACGCGCGTGGTGGCCAACACTCACCAGCAGATGACCGGCGAATTCACCCGCAACGCCAACATGCAGTTCCCGGCGCAGTCGCTCAAGCGCACCATCACCAAGGGCGTCGGCGAAGGCAACGCGGAATTCGTGGATGCGACGCGGATCGCCACCGCGCTGATCGGCGACTCGATCGCCACCAACATGTTCATGCTCGGATACGCATTCCAGAAGGGCCTGGTGCCGGTCTCGAGCGCCGCGATCAACAAGGCGATCGAATTGAACGGTGCCGCGATGAAAATGAACCAGACCGCTTTCCTGTGGGGACGGCGGGCTGCGGCGGACCTGGCCGCGGTCGAGCGACTGGTGGCGCCGGGGCCGGAAACGGCTGCGACCACGACCATTTCGCAGACGCTCGAGGAAATGATCGCGCGGCGAGTCGAATTCCTGTCCGGTTACCAGAACGCTGCATATGCTGATAAATATCGTTCCCTGGTCGAGCGCGTGAAGCAGGCCGAGACCACCAAAGCGAAAGGTCTTAGCGGGCTCGCCGAGACGGTGGCGCGCTATTACTTCAAGCTGCTGGCCTACAAGGACGAGTACGAAGTCGCGCGCCTGTATGCCGATCCGGCGTTCATGGAAAAGATCAAGTCGCAGTTCGAAGGCGACTACAAGCTGCACTTCCATCTGGCGCCGCCGCTGTTCTCGAAACGCGATCCGGTGACCGGCGAGTTGCGCAAGTCCGAGTACGGCACCTGGGTGTTCTCCGCGTTCAAGGTGCTGGCGAAGCTGCGCCCACTGCGCGGCACCGCGCTGGACATTTTCGGCTACACCCCCGAGCGCAGGATGGAGAGGCGGCTGATCGGCGAATACGAAGCCGTGATCGAGGAAATCATCGCCAAGCTGGGACCGGACAACCATGCGCTGGCCATGAAGATCGCCTCCATTCCCGAGGAAATCCGCGGCTACGGCCACGTCAAGGAACGCAATCTCAAGGCGGCCAAGCTGATGGAAGCGGATCTGTTGCTGGCGTTGCGTTCGCCCGAAAAGGTACGCTCGGCGGCGTAACACCACCTCTCCCCGCCCTCTCCCCCTTGAAAGGCGGAGAGGGTGAAAGGGCGGAAGCGGGCGATCACGCGGTCGCCTGTTTTTTTTGTTGATGCTCCCTCCGTGCGGCGTAGGGGGCGGGGAGAGAGGTGGTGATCATCTTCCTGTAACAATTCAGGATTAGGCTTGGCTCCGTGCACGCAATCACTGCGAAAAGGCCAAAGCTGAAACCCGCCGATCCCGGATATGCCGGCGACACCATCCAGGCCGCGCTGCTGCGCGCCGGCCCCGGGCTGTT
>DASQOP010000135.1:0-2906 GCA_035644415.1 Burkholderiales bacterium | reverse complement strand
TTCAATTCCCCCTCTCCCCTGGCGGGAGAGGCCTGGGAAGAGGGGGGCGGCGATCACCAGCGGCCAGTTGGAAACGCGGACAGTCTTGGCGGGTTCGGTCATTTGTGCCCTTGAGGAATGTGCACCCGGTCGTTGGCGAACCACGCGCCGGAACGGATCGCCGCGACGAGCGAGACCCCGTAGACGACGAGTGCCAGGGAAAGCGCCGCAAACAGCCAGTTCAACGACCCGGTGAGGCGCAGCAGGATCCAGCCGCCGCCGGTCGCAATGATGAGGCGGAAGAAGCCGCTGAGCAAAGGCCAGAACAGGCGGCCCGCGCCCTGCGAGGCAAAATAAAGCGCCAGGCCCAGGCCGAAGAATCCGTACGCGGGGCCGACGACGCGCAGATAGGCGCTGCCGGTTTCGATCATCCGCATGTCGTCGCCGAACAGCCCCAACCACGCTTCAGGCCAGATCGCCGCGACAAGGCCGATTGCTTCGGTGATGACGAAGGCGATCGCGCCACCCGTCAACGCAATGCGCAGTGCGCGTGCCTGCTGGCCCGCGCCAATGTTGGTACCGACCAGCGCGACCAGCGGAGCACCCAGGCCGAATACGAGCGGAATGAGCAGATATTCCAGGCGCGCAGCGGTGCCATACCCGGCGACGGCTCCCGGCCCGACGGCGGCGCCGACCAGCGCCGTGGTCAACACGAAGACCAGCGTCGTTTGCAGCGTGCTGACCGAACCCACTGCACCGACGCGCAGGATGTCGACGAACAGGACTTTGCGCAGCGGCGCGAATTTCGGATGCACGGCGCTGCGGCCGGACCAGAGGTACCAGGCCATGACTGCAGTACTGAGCGCGACGGTGACCACGACCGCGATGCCGCCGCCGGCGATGCCCATCGCGGGGATCGGCCCGAATCCGAATATCAGCACGGGCGAAAGCGGCACCAGCAGGACGAATCCGGCGCAGATCGCCACCGAAGGCACCAGCATGTTGCCGGTACCGCGCAGTACGCTTGCCAGCGCGTTCATCAGCCAGACTAGCCAGGCGCCGGCGAAGACCACGTTCGAGTAGCTGAGCGCCGCTTCCAGGGATGCGTCTTCTCCGCCCATGGAAGCGTAGAGGACGCGGCCGAAGACAAGTACCAGCACGGAGAACAACACACCGAGCGCAAGATTGATGATGATGGCGTGCAGCACCAGCGCATCGGCGTCGTCGCGATGCCCGCCGCCCAGTGCGCGCGCGATTGCCGAGGAAATTCCGCCGCCGACAGCACCCGCAGAGAGCATCTGCATCATCATGAAGCCGGGGAACACCAGCGCCATGCCAGCCAGCGCATCGGTGCCGAGGCGCGAGACGAACCAGGTCTCGACCAATCCCGTGGAGGCCTGCGCCAGCATCACCAGGATGTTGGGCCACGCCAACAAGAATAGTGTGGGCACGATCCGCCCTTCCAGCAGCAGGCGGGTGCGGAAATTCATCCCTTCGCGAGAACGGATGGCGGGCGGCGGGCTCGCGTCCGCCGTGGCGGCGATGGAGGAATTCATGCCCGGTTTCGCCGCTTGCGCGCGCCGCGCTTGTCGATGGTCGGCGGGTGCAGCGCAATGCCCCAGGCGCTGGAGGCAAGCTTGCGCCGGGTGCGTTCGGCCGCGGCCGGTCCGGGTGCCACCCTGAACTCGGTGTCGGCAAGCGGGTGCTTGCTGTTGCGATCGACGATCACAGGATCCGCGGGCTCGCCGGTTCGCGCATTGACCAGCAGCACGCTCTGGCCTTCGGGCGCGAAATGCCTGTTGCCCCAGGCATGCATGGCGACGATGACAGGCTGGAAATCCCGGCCTCGCTCCGTCAGCACATACTCGTAGCGCGGCGGGCGCTCGCTGTAACGGCGCCGTTCGAGAAGACCGGCCTTGACCAGTCCGGCAAGACGCCGCGCCAGCATGTTGGGCGCAATGCCCAGGCTTTGCTCGAACTGGTCGAAGCGCGTCAGTCCGTGCAGGGCGTCGCGGAGGATGAGAATGCTCCACCACTCGCCGACCCGTTCCAGGCCGCGGGCGATCGGGCATTGCATTTTTCCGAAGCTTTTGCGCTGCATGGCGGCAGGATAGCCAAGTAACTATTATAATGCAAGTTACTTTGGCCGCTGGCGGAGTCCGGTGCGGCGCGCAGCGGCGAAGTCGCGCACAATGCCGCTTTATCATCCAGGAGAACTGCCATGTCCCTATCCATGTTCAAGGCTTCCGTCCCCGTGTTCACCCGCCAACTGGCGAACCTTTCCGCGATCCTGCACAAGGCGGAGGCGCACGCTGCGGCACGGAAAATCGATCCGGCGGTCTTCATCAATGCGAGGCTCGCGCCCGACATGTTCCCGCTCTCGCGCCAGGTGCAGTCGGCCAGCGATTCGGCGAAAGGCTGCGCGGCCCGTCTCGCAGGCGTCGAGATACCCAGCTATGCGGATACCGAGACCACCTTTCCCGAACTGCAGGCACGCATCGGCAAGACCGTGGCGTTCCTGCAAAGCCTTGGCCCCGAGTTGATCGACGGCAGCGAGGAACGCGCGATCGTCCTCAAGCTCCGTGGCCAGGAAACGAAATTTTCCGGCCAGTATTATCTTCTGAATTTCGCCCTGCCTAATTTCTTCTTTCATGCCGTCACCGCCTACGACATCCTCCGCCATAATGGCCTGGAGATCGGCAAGCAGGATTTCCTCGGCAGCTTCTGAGTGACAGCCGGCACACCAGGAATCGTTACGCATGATCTCTTTTTCCATACTCGACCTCTCACCGATCCCCAGGGGCGCGACCGCGTCCGAGGCATTGCGCAACACGCTTGCGCTGGCGCAGCGCGCCGACAAGCTGGGGTACAAGCGCTACTGGCTCGCGGAGCATCACAACATGCCGGGGATCGCCAGCGCCGCGACC
>DASQOP010000134.1:0-14902 GCA_035644415.1 Burkholderiales bacterium | reverse complement strand
GGCCAGCCGGGAATCAAGCGCCTCGATCCTGATTACTTTCCGCTTTGGCTGGGCAACTACGTGCTCGGTGGTGGCGGGTTCTCCTCCCGGCTCAATGAGGAAATCCGCCAGAAGCGCGGCTTTGCCTACAGCGCCTACAGTTACTTTAATCCGCTCGCGCAGGAAGGGCCGTTCCAGATCGGGTTGCAGACCAAAAAGGATCAGGCCGCGGAGGCGCTCAAGGTGGCGCGCGACACGCTGGTGAAATTCGTCGCCGATGGTCCAACGCAGCAGGAATTCGAGGCGGCGAAACAGAACATCGTCGGCGGATTTCCCCTGCGCATCGACAGCAACGCAAAAATCCTCGAGTACTTGTCGGTGATCGGCTTCTATCGCCTGCCGCCGACTTATCTGGATGACTTTCCCGCTCGGATCGAGGCGGTGACCTTGGCGGAAGTGAAAGATGCCTGGCGCCGGCGTATCGACCCCACCCGCATCGCCACCGTGGTCGTCGGCGCGTCGGCAAGGCCTTGAACCGGTGAAGGCGCGATGCCGGCGCGTGGCAACAGCGTTCGCATCATCGGCGGCGAGTGGCGCCGTCGCCTCATCCACTTTCCCGGCGCGGCGGAGCTGCGACCTACTCCGGATCGGGTGCGCGAAACCCTGTTCAACTGGCTGGGACAGGACCTCACCGGGGAGATCTGTCTGGATCTGTTTGCCGGCAGCGGCGCCCTCGGGTTTGAGGCCGCCTCGCGCGGCGCCAGGCAAGTGGTGATGGTGGAACGGGACGCGCAGATATTCCGCGCGCTGCAAGCGACTCATACAATGCTTGGAGCCGTGCAGGTTGAACTGATGCGTGCCGATGCGCTGGCGTTTCTGCGATCCGATGCGCGCCGGTACGGCGTGGTGTTTCTGGATCCGCCCTACCATCTGGATCTGCTGCCGCGCCTGTTGCCGCTGCTGCCTCGCCGGCTTAACGGCGGCGCGCGCGTCTACCTCGAAGCCGACCGCCCGCCGGATTTGCCAAAGGGCTACGAGGTGCTGCGCCAATCCCGCGCCGGGCGCGTGCACGCTCTCCTGATAAAATGGGTCCAATCATGAAGACGCGAGCCAGCAGGGCGGTCTATCCCGGCACCTTCGACCCGATCACGCGCGGCCACGAGGACCTGGTGCGCCGCGCTTCGACTTTGTTCGACGAGATGATCGTCGCGGTGGCCGACAGCCGGGGGAAGAGCCCGTTTTTCACCGTCGAAGAGCGCGTGACGATGGCCAAGGAAACGCTCGCGCCTTTCGACAACGTGAGGGTGGAAGGCTTTTCAGGACTGCTGATGGACTTCCTGCACAGGCACGACGCCAAGATCATCCTGCGGGGACTGCGTGCCGTGTCCGATTTCGAGTACGAGTTTCAGATGGCCGGAATGAACCGCAACCTGTTTCCCGATGTCGAAACCCTGTTCCTGACGCCGGCCGAACAATACATGTTCATCTCCGCGACCATGGTGCGCGAGATTGCCAGCCTGGGCGGAGACGTATCTCCGTTCGTCAATCCGATCGTGATCCCGCGGTTGAAGGCGAAAATTCGGAAGTGAGTTCCTTATGGCCCTGATGATCACCGACGAATGCATCAACTGCGACGTGTGCGAGCCGGAGTGCCCGAACAACGCCATTTTCCAGGGCGAAGAGATCTACCAGATCGATCCGGACAAATGCACCGAGTGCGTCGGCCACTACGACCGCCCGCAATGCCAGGAAGTCTGCCCCGTGGATTGCATCCCGCTGAACCCGGCATTGCCGGAAACGAGGGAGCAGCTCTACGACAGGTACCTGCGCCTGACCCAGCAGACAGTCAAGACTTCCACCTGAGCCGCGCACCGGCCGGGGCCTACTGCGGCCGGCGATGCTCGACGCCGTACTTGGCATAGATGCGGGTGAGGCTGCCGTCGGCCAGCATTCTGTCGAGCACCTCGTTGACGGCATCCACGAGTGCCTGGTCCGATTTTCGCAATCCCACCGAGACTTCCCAGGTGAGCTGAGGTTCGCTGTCGAAGGCATTCACCAGCCGCAACCCGGATTCCGGGTGCTGGAGAATGTAGTAGCTGATGGCCGCTGTTGATACCGCAGCCCCGTACAACTCGCCCTTCACCACATCTTCCACCAGGTCGGCCTGGAAAGCGTACGGCGAGATGCTTTTGCCAGCCTTGCCGAGCACCATGCCGGCATACGAACTGACCATCACGCCGATCTTCTGGCCCTTCTTAAGTTCCTTGAAGTCGCCGATGGGCTCAGCATCCCGGCCGAGACCGAGCGCAACCCCCGATTTCTGGTAAGGACGCGACAGGCGCAGTCTGCCTTCGTGGACTTCCGGGTCATTGACGCTGTCGAGCATCATGTCGCAATTGACGACGTTGGCGCGCCGGCGCGGCAGGATCCATTCTATGTTGAGCGGAACCCCGAGGCCTTCGGCGATGGCACGTCCGATTTCGATCTGGAATCCGGGCGCATCCGGTTTGTTGCTGGCGTAGGGGAGCGCGTCCCGATTGGCGCACATGGAAATGGCGCTCAGCGACTTCACTTCGGCAAGCGTGCGCGCATCGGCGTCCTGGGCGGGCAACGACAACGCGGCACACGTGCAGGCCAACGCAAACCCGCCGCGCATCCGGGGCATGTTCATCGATCGGTTCATGGGTTCTGGGGTTCTTCGCCGGGTTTGAGATTGCGGATGAATATCACGATCTGGTGGATCTGCTCGTCGTTGAAGGCGCTGCCGAAAGCCGCCATGCGGCCCGGCATGCCGTTTTTGATGCGGTTGAACAGGAACTCGTCGGTACGCTCCGAGTTCATCAGTTGCGGTCCCTTGGCGGCCTTGCGGCCGTAGTTTTCGTGGCAGAAGCCGCAGATGTTTCGAAACGTGCTCTTCACGTCAAAGGGTTTGGGCGGAGTCTTGGTCTCTTCGGCTAAAGCCCCGCCGGCCACGCTGACGGCCAAGGCGGCGCCCGCCAGCAGACCCCTGATCGGGAAATGAGCTGTTCTCAAAGCAGACATCCTTTTACCAAATTGAATGTTAGGTACCCGGCGCTGAATCAATTCCGGACGGCGCGCGCTAATAACGCACTTGCGCAGTTTTCGACGACGATAAAAAAGGGCGGGGACGAAACTCCCCGCCCTGATTGATGCAGGCAATTATAGCCGGTTGTATTCCCGGTTATTGCAGCGCAAACACCTTCAGCACTCCGGAGTCCTTCGGCATGCTCTTCCACGGCTCGCCAAACCAGTCGCCGTAGCCGTCGCCGACCAGCGAACCCCAGCCGGTCATCACCGCGACGTACTGCTTGCCCTTGGCCGAATAGCTGATGATGCCGCCGTTGTGGCCCTGGCCGTCGTTGTGCGTCCACAGCTTCTTGCCATTGGTCGCGTCATACGCGGCCAACGTGCCGTCCGCCTCGGGCACGAAGAGCACGTTGCCACCGGTGCTCAGCAGGCTGGCGTGGGGGGTTGCACCGGGGTAGTTGATTTCGAACTTGACCTTGCCGGTGATCGGATCGCGCGCACGGATGTGGCCGCCCATCGATTTTTTGCCCTTGGGCGGAACGAACGTGAAGTCCGCGCCGATGTTCAACTGTACCACCGGTTCCGTAATCGGCTCGGTCTTTACAACGGTGAGGTCGATACACCACTCGTAGCCGACCCGGTAGAACAGGCCGGTCTTCGGATTGTAGGTCCCCGCGTTCCAGCTATACCCTCCCGCAATTGCCGGGCAGAGGTTCTCGTGCTTGCCTTCCTTGTAGTCGACGCGCCCGACCAATGTGCCGTCGGGTTTGATGTCTTTGACGAAATTGATGGCATCGACGCCCTTGTACACATTGACGGGCTTGCCGGAACGGTCATAGACGAAAATGAAACCGCCTTTGTTGGGGTGCACGACATACTTCTTGCCGTCGCGCTCCAGAAACACGAATTCGCCCATCGACGAGTCGAAGTCCCAGGCGTCGTGCGGCAGTTCCTGGTGATATGCCTTCAGGTTGCCGGTATCCGGATCCAGCAGGATGACCGACGTGATGTACAGGTTGATGCCGGGACGCGCACCTTCGGTCATCCAATTATCGCCCGACCAGTCGTACAGAGGAGCCGGATTGGCGGTACCCCACCACACCGAATTGGTTTCGGGATCGTAGGCACCGGCCATCCAGCCGCCGCCGCCGCCGACCTTCCAGGAGTCATTGCCCCAGGTGTCGCGCCGGTCGCTCTTGGTTCCATCGTTACCACCGACGGTGAAGAATTCCCAGACCTTCTCGCCGGTCTTGGCGTTGACGCCGAAGATCGGGCCGCGGTAGGGCCACTCGCCGCCTTGCGAACCGATGATCACCTTGTCCTTGACCAGCAACGGGGCGCCGGTGAATCCGACCGTGAGTTTCTCGGAGTCGATCAGCTTGGTTTCCCAGCTGAGCTTGCCGGTCTTCATGTCGATCGCGGCCAGCTTGCCGTCCAGGGTGCCGATGAAGATATTGCCGTAGCCGGCGGCAATACCGCGGTTATACGGCGAGTGGGTCTGCCGCGCCACCAGGTCTTCGTTCAGCTTCTGCTTGTAGGTCCACAGGATCTGACCGGTGGCGCCGTCCAGTGCATAAACCTGGTTGTACGGGCTGGAGTAATACAGCACGCCGTCGATGGCCAGCGGGAAGCTTTGCAGGCCGCGATTGGCGCGCGAAGCCGTGTGCGACCAGGCTTCCGTAAGCTTGCTGACATTTTTGCTGTTGATCTGGTCGAGCGGACTGTAATGCCAGGACTTGTAGGAGCCGTGATACGTTAGCCAGTTGCCTTTTTCGAGCTCCTTGTCTGCATTGAGCAGTCGATTGCCGTCCACATCTGCGGCAATTGCGCTGCCCGCTACAAACAGGGCCGCCGCGAGCGCAGCGCGCGCGTAGCGAATCTTATTGCTGTCCATAATGATTTTCCTCTAAAAGTTTTAGCTCTTCCCCAAGAAACTGCAATGTCGCCGTTGGGTCGTTCTTTGGATTAACACCGGAAGGCAGGCGACTTGCCGTACCTGATCCACTCCTAGTGCCAAACTGCTGGAGGCGCGACAACAGCCTCGAACCCGGGTTCGAGGGCCCGGTTTCGCACTTCGGTACCGCGCGATTCTCGGGATGTTTACCTGGCTAGTCAAGGGAAAGTGAGCCATTGCTAACGAACACTAGTTGAATCAATGGGCAGCGGATGGCGTTAGCGCTGGCACCGCGGGCAATAAAAGGTCGCGCGCTGACCCTGACGCAGCAGCCGGATAGCCTTTCCGCACACGCGGCAGGGCTCGCCGCTTCTGCCATAGGCGTAGTAATTTTGCTGGAAATAACCGGGTTTGCCATCGGAGCCGACAAAGTCGCGCAGCGTGCTGCCGCCGGCGTCGATGGCTGCGCTGAGCGTCTCCCGTATTGCCCGCACCAGACGGTCGCAGCGTTCACGAGAAATTTTGCCCGCCGCCGTTGTCGGATGGATGCCAGCGCGGAACAGCGACTCGCTGGCGTAGATGTTGCCGACGCCCACCACGGTATGGCTGTCCATCAGCACCGTTTTTATTGCGGCGCTGCGGCCGCGGGTGCGGGCGTGCAGCCAGCCAGCATCGAACTCGGCACTGAGCGGTTCCGGCGCGAGATCGGCGAGCAAGGGGTGGGCCAGCGGATCCTGCGCCTTCCACAATACCGCGCCGAAGCGGCGCGGATCGGTAAGCCTGGCGCTCATTCCGGAGTCGAGCACCAGGTCGAAGTGATCGTGCTTCCCGGCCGGCGTTGCGTGCGGCAACACTCGCAGGCTGCCCGACATTCCCAAGTGCACGATCAGCCAGCCGCTGCTGCAGCCGATCAGCAGATACTTGGCGCGGCGCTCCACCGTGCGCACGGTGCAACCGCTGATGCACGTGCCGAGATTGCGCGCAATCGGCCAGCGCAGATTGCGGTTGCGCACCACCACCGTCTCCACGCGCCTGCCGACCAGGTGGGGGACCAGTCCCCGGCGGGTGATCTCTACCTCGGGCAGTTCAGGCACGTGTCGCGTTTACTTCTCGGCGACTACGTGAGGGTCGAGCAGACGTCTGCCGACTTCGGCGCCGAAGCGGTACTGCATGTTTTCGTCGCTGCGCACCAGCAGGAACTCCGGTTGCTTCTGCACGATTTCCATAGCGACTTTCTTCCCATCCCTGAAGTGCACCACCAGGTGCTCCCTGCCGCGCGCGCCGCGCCGCGGCTCGGCGCCGAGACTGGAGGTAAAACGCCACTCGTCGGCCCAGCGGTTGAAATCGTCCTGCGATAGCGCCTTGCCCTGTCGCTCCGTGGACACGCCTTCGATGGTCCACGTGCCCCGTTCATCCCTGGCGATGCGATAGCGTCCGAAGTCGAAGGCGATCGGCACTTCCGCGTCGTCGAGCAGTTTGCGGCTCACCAGCTTGCCCACCTCGGTGGGAATTCCATAGCCAAAAAAAGGTGCCACCAGATAGATCGCTCCCGCGGTCGCCACATACTGTTCGTTGGTGACGTCGTTGATGCGGCCGAAGGCGAAGGCCTGATCGTTGAGCGTGAGCCTGACCTGCGGCGGGTCGAGCTGGTAGCGGCCGGGATCACCGGGCGGCAATTTGTGCTTGGCGGTGGCCGTGGTGAGGTCGGCCAGCCGCTCCACCTGGATCGGATCGGCGCGGGTTTGCAGCGGCGCACTGATGCGCCAGCCGCCGTCGCGCTTTTCCAGCTGGATGGTCGGGCTGCCGCGGCGTTCCACGGTGATGCGGGTGATGTCGTCGCGCTTCAGCTGTGTCAGTCTTATTCCCGGATCGGATTGTTCCTTGGGACGGAAGAAGGCGTACAGCACCAGCCCCGTCAGCAACAGGACCAGCACCAGATTCACGAGGACTTTGGACTTCATGCCTGGCGGCGGCGCCACCAGATCACGCCGCCGGCGACCAGGAAAACCAGCGGCAACACCACCAGGAAACCGATGCCGATCAGCGCCAGGCCGGCGCGTGACAATTCCAGAGAAAGATCCGAACGCGCGCGCGGCTGAACCGTGATCAGAGCCTCGTCCCCTGCCAGCCAGTTGACCATGTTGACGCCCAGATCGAGGTTGCCGAGCAAGCCGACATACTGGTTCGATAGGAACTGGCCGGTGCCGGCAATTACGACTCTTTGCTTACGGCTGCCAAGGTCGCGCTCCAGCGCCGCTGCGACCACGATCGGGCCACGGATGTCGCGATTGCGGTCGAAGGCGACTTTGTCGTTGATGCCACCGGTCTCCAGCCAGCCGCTTTGCGCGGCTTCCACCAGCGGCTGGAAATGCCACTTCGTTCCCTCGTTGGCCGCGATACGGCGCGCGTAGGGAAACACGCTGGTAATCGAGGAATTCTCGGTGATGCGATGCGGTCCGTAGCCCGAGGCCAGTGCGAAGGTCGCCGGCAGGTTCAGACCGCCGGCGCGTGGGTCCACCACTGTGCCGGAAATCAGGTCCAGACCCAGTTCGTCGGCGAGCGCCTGCAGTCCGCGCAGCGAACCGCTGTCGATCAGCCACAACAAATTGCCGCCCTTCTCCACCCAGCGCCTGATCTTACCTACTTCGCCAGGCAGCAGGTCCACGCCCGGTCCGGCAATGATCAATACGCTCAGGTTGTCGGGAATATCCTGCGCCTGTGCCAGGTTCAACGCCGCGGTCTTGAATCCCTTGGCGGCAAGCTGATTGCCGAACTCGCCCAGATCGTGATTGCCACGACCGCCGAGCTTGCGCTCGCCGTGCCCGTCCAGGGACATCACCTGGCGCTCCGAGGAGCGCGCCAATCTGACCAGCAGGTTGGTGAGTTCTTGCTCGGTGAGGCTGGTCAGGTGTTCGTTTCTGCCGTTGTACTCGATCACCAACTCGCCGTTCATGCGCACCCCCGCCGCTTGCGCTTTCTGCGGCTGCTCGCGCGGATCGACGAATACCAGCATGAAGTCTTTCTTGGCGCGCTGATACGGGGCGAGGAAGGTCTGGACGGTTTTGCGCACGTCGCCCTCGGCATCCTGTGCCGTGGCGTAGGCAGTGACAGCAATCGGTCCGGTCAACTGTTTGAGCACCTCGGCGGAAGCCTGCGACAGGGTGTTGCGTTGACTTTGCGTCACATCCCACTGGACCTTTACGTCCCGGGTAACCCAAGCGATGGCGGCGGCCAGTCCGAGCAGCAGCACCACGAACAAGCCGTTCTGGAGCAGCAGTTGCAATCTGAGTTTGCGATTCAGTTTCATGCGCGCAAGCGATCGGCATCAAGACGCCGGATCGAAAGGATGAGAAAGGTTGCAGTCAGCAGCGCGAAGTAGATCAGATCCGTGACCGCGATCGAACCGTTCATGAAGTTCTCGAAATGCCTCAACAGCGACAGCAGGTGTAGCGGGCTGTCCGGGTCGGAGGCGGCGATGTTCGCCAGCCACAGCACCAGAAACGCTGCCAGCGTGCCGATGGCCGCCACCACCGGGTGGGTGGTCAGGCAGGATACGAACAGGCCGATCGCGGCGAAGCTTCCGGTCAGCAGCAGCAGGCCGAGCAGGTTGGCGGCGATCAGCCCCAGGTCCAGTTTGCCGCCCAGCAGCAGCGACAGTCCCATCAGCGCAATCAGGCCACCGACGATGGCGAGGAAGGCCAGCGTGGCGAGGAACTTGCCGAGCACGATTTGCGTCATCGATATCGGCGCAGACATGAGCATGGCCATGGTCTGGTTGCGGCGCTCTTCGGCCACCAGCCGCATGGTCAGCAGCGGCACCGACATCAGCAGCACGATCGAGGCGATACCGAACATCGGCACCACCACGATCTCAGTGAGCCCGGGTGCATTGGGCACGCGCGATAGCTGCGCCTGAATGGTCAGGAAGTAGTCCACCCGGGTGAGAAAGATCCACCCCAGGATGATCTGCAGGAACGCCAGCACCACCCACGCCAGCGGCGAGGCGAACAGTGTTCTCAGTTCCTTGGTAACGATGGTCCAGATCATGCGGACGCCTTTTCGCTTTGATCATCTTCGCGCTGGGTCAGATGGACAAACACCTCTTCCAGGCTCGCCAGCGCCGGCTGCAGCAGATACAGCCCCCAGTTGCGCTCGACCGCGGCCCGCACCAGGGTGTCGGTTGGATCAACGCCGCCGCGCGGACGTACCCGGAACAGGTTGGCGTTGATGGCGTCGACTTCGGCATCGGCCGCGCCCGCGAGCTCTGCAACCGGCGGTGGATTGCGCAGTCCGATCTGCAGGGCCTGGCCGCCGCGGAACTGCTTGAGTCCGGCGATGCTGTCGTAGAACACCACTTCACCGCGGTGCAGGATCTGCACCCGGTCGCACACCGCTTCCACTTCGGGCAGGATGTGGGTGGACAGGATGACGCTGTGATCGCGACCGAGGTCGCGTATCAGCGTGCGGATCTCGCGAACCTGGTTAGGATCCAGGCCGATGGTGGGCTCGTCGAGAATGATCACGTCGGGATCGTGGATGATCGCCTGGGCGATGCCGACGCGCTGCTGGTAGCCCTTCGACAGCGAGCCGATCAGCCGCTTGCCCATGTCCGCGAGCCCACAGCGAATCTTGGCGCGCTCCACCGCCGGTTTCAGCGCGCTTTTCTTGAGTTTGTGCAGGCGCCCTGCCAGGCGCAGGTACTCGTCCACCTTGAGTTCCCGATACAGCGGCGGCACTTCGGGCAGATAGCCGATGCGCGCTTTCGCCTGGGTAGGCAGGTCGATCAGGTCGATGCCGCAGATGCGCACTTCGCCGCTGCTCGGCGCGAGATTGCCGGTGAGCATCTGCATGGTGGTGGTCTTGCCGGCGCCGTTGGGCCCGAGCAGGCCCAGCACTTCGCCGCGCCTGAGTTCCAGCGATACTTCGCGCACCGCGCGATGGGCGCCGTAGGTGCGCGTCAGTGCCCGCGCGGAAACAGTGAGTTCAGAGCTTGCCGTGGTGGTCATGCCCTCGCCTTGTCTGAAAATTGTGGAGACTACGTGCCGCTGCTGTTGCAACCCCTTTTGCGTTCAGCGCCTTCTGGATCCGGGCGGCAACGCCGCAACGGATGTCGGCGGATGGGTTGGGGTTACTTGTGACGGCCGCCAAATATACCTAAACTGTGCTCCGGGTTGAAGAACTTCGCGCGCGGCCATGTCCTCTAAGATTCGATTACGCGCGTTTATTCCATCTTACGGCCCCAACCACTCCATGCTGTCATTGCCCTCCTGTCTCGCATCGTTGTTGACCGTGGCCTGCCTGGCGCTGAGCGCCTGTGCCCAGCCGGGAGCGCGCGCTGGCTTGCCCGCGCTTGCCGCGGACGGAGTGGTGGCTTCCGAGGCGGCCCTGGACTGGTCGGCGCAGGCCACAGACCCTAGCGAACGATCTGGTCCGGAGGACAGCTTTGAAGAGCGCGCCCGGCGCGTCTTCGGCACGCAATCGCTGTCTCCTGGCGACCTGCCCGGTCGCGATTTGGATTCGGATCTGCTCTACAAGTTTCTGCTGGCCGAGATTGCGGGTCAGCGCGGCAGCTACCAGGTTGCGGCGCAAGCCTATCTCGAGTTGGCCAGGTCCACACGCGACCCGCGCATTGCCCGGCGCGCCACCGAGTTGGCGTTGTACGGACGACAGACCGAGATGGCGCTGGAAGCCGCCAAGATCTGGCTGGCCGCGGAGAAGGGATCGACCGCGGCGCGGCAGACGCTGGTGGCCCTGTTCGTTACCACCAATAACCTGCAGGCAGCCAGGCCGTTGCTGGAGGAAATTCTTGCCTCCGAGAGCACCAACGTCGGGCCGTCGCTGATGCAGTTGCACGCATTGGTGGCAAAGCACCCCGACAAGAACGCCGTCCTGACGCTGGTGAGTGACTTGGTCAAGCCGTACCGACAGTTGCCCGAGGCACACTTCGCGGTGGCGCAGGCGGCGCTGGCGGCCAATAAGTATGATGCGGCGCTGGTGGAAATCCGCGAAGGGTTGCGCATCAGGCCGGACTGGGAGGCGGCGGCGCTATTCCAGGCGCAGGCTCTGACCAGTGAGTCGCGCGCCAAGTCACTCGACTACATGAAGGGTTTCCTGGCTGCCAATCCGAAAGCGCAGGAAGTGCGCCTGAATTATGCCCGCCAGCTGATCGGCGAGAAGAAGTATCCCGAGGCGCGCGCCCAGTTCCAGCGATTGCTCGACGACAATCCGCAGAATCCCGACGTCGCGGTGACGGTAGCGCTGCTGTCGGTGCAAATCAACGATCTGGACGCGGCGGAAATGCAGTTGAAGCGGGTGCTGGAATTAAATTACAAGGACCCCGACAGCGTGCGTTTCCACCTCGGGCAGGTCAACGAGGAGCGCAAGCGCTTCGACGAGGCGGCCCGATGGTACCTCGCGGTCGAAGGCGGAGAGCAATTCGTGATGGCGCATGCGCGCTACGCGTTCATGCTTGCGCGGCAGAACCGCGTGGCTGACGCACGCGCCCATCTGCAGAGCCTGGAGGCGCAGAATGAGGCGCAGCGCGTGCAGATCGTGCAGGCCGAGGCGCAACTGATGCGCGAAGCAAAAGCCTACAAGGAATCGTTCGACATCCTCAAGACCGCACTCGAAGCCCATGCGGACAATCCGGATCTGCTCTACGACATCGCCCTGGCGGCGGAGAAACTCGACCGCCTCGACGTGGTAGAGACTAGCCTGCGGCGGCTGATCGCGCTCAAGCCGGACCACGCGCAGGCCTACAACGCGCTCGGCTACACGCTGGCGGACCGCACCGATCGGCTCACGGAGGCGCGCGACTATATCGAGAAGGCACTCAAACTTTCGCCCGAGGACCCTTTCATTCTCGACAGCATGGGCTGGGTGGAATTTCGCCTCGGCAATCACGCCGAAGGACTGCAATACCTGCAGCGCGCATTCGACCAGCGTCCCGACCCCGAGATCGCCGCGCACCTGGGCGAAGTATTGTGGGTGAAGGGCAAGAAGGGCGAGGCCGAAAAGGTCTGGCGCGACTCGCTGCGTGACAACCCCGGTAACGAAGAGCTGCAGAAGGTCATCAAGAAATTCCTGCCCTGAGGCGCATTGGTGCCTCTTTCTTTTCGTCTATTCACGATCGGTTTCGGGCTCGCCGTGGTGGCCGGTTGCGCGACCCCGGGGGCGCCGCAGGCGCTGCCGGCCTCCAATGCCGGCATCGACCGGTTCTCCCTCACTGGTCGCGTCGCGGTCAAGCTGGAACAACGCGGCTACTCGGCCAAGTTGAACTGGCGGCATGCGGCTGGCGGCGATCGGCTGCGTCTGTTGTCCCCGGTCGGCTCGGTGATCGCCGAACTCGAAGCCGATGCATCCGGTGCGATGCTGACGACCGGAGACAAAAAGGTGTATCGCTCCGGCGACGTGCAGGCGCTGACCCGCGAGGTATTGGGCTGGGACCTGCCGCTCGCAGGCCTGCAGCACTGGGTAGTTGGACGCGCCGATCCGGAAATTCCGGTGCAGGCCGAGGAGCACGACGCGCGCGGCCGGCTGACCAGGCTCACGCAGAACGATTGGCGCATCAGCTTTCTTGCCTATGCCGGGGACAGCGCGCTGCCGGCGCGCATGGCGCTCGCGTATGACAGTCTCAGCCTGCGGCTCATCATCGACCGCTGGGACCTGACCGAATGAGCCTCGCGGTAAAGTCTGGTGCGGCGGGTACCGCCGCGGCGCGGTTTGCTGCGCCGGCCAAGCTCAACTTATTCCTGCACGTGGTCGGGCGGCGTGAAGACGGCTATCACTTGTTGCAGACGGTGTTTCGCTTCATCGACTACGGCGACGAACTGGGATTCACCGTGCGAGACGACGGCGCGGTGCGCAGAGTTACCGAGCTTGCCGGCGTGCCCGCCGCGGCCGACCTGTGCGTACGTGCGGCACGACTGCTCAAGGAACGCGCAAGCTCCCGCCTCGGCGTGGATATTGAGCTGGTCAAGAGGCTGCCCATGGGAGGCGGCCTGGGCGGCGGCAGTTCCGATGCCGCGACCACGCTCATCGTGTTGAACCGGTTGTGGCAAACCGGGCTCTCTCGCGCGCAACTTCAGGAGCTTGCGGTGGAACTGGGCGCCGACGTTCCGGTGTTCGTGTTCGGTCGCAGCGCCTTTGCCGAAGGGGCCGGCGAGCGCCTCGCCGCGCTCCAGCTGCCGCCTGCGTGGTACCTGGTTCTGGTGCCGGAAACGGCTGTTTCCACTGCGGAAATCTTCTCCGCGCCTGAATTGACACGTAGTACGAATGCAATCACAATAGCGGCCTTTTCGGTCGGCCAGGGCCGCAATGATCTCGAGCCGGTGGTGTGCCGGCGCTATCCGCGAGTGGCCCGTCATCTCGAGTGGTTGCGCCAGTACGGCGACGCCCGCATGACCGGATCCGGGGCCTGCGTATTCTGCGGGTTCGAAACCGAGGCGCAAGCTCAGCGGGTCCTGTCGGAGCTGCCGGCAGACATGCGGGGATTCGTGGCGCGCGGACTGGACCGGCACCCTCTGTGGTCGGAGGGCAACTAGTATTCTTGGGGAGTCGCCAAGTGGTAAGGCACCGGATTTTGATTCCGGCATTCGTAGGTTCGATCCCTACCTCCCCAGCCAGTCTAGAGACTAGTGGCTTGAGGCTAGAGACTGGAAAGCGCCAGTTTCCGGAGTATTTGCGGTGGATGTTGTTTTGCCGCCCTGAGGGTTTGTTTTTTTCCAGTCTCCAGTCTCCAGTTTCCAGTTTCTAGAATGGCCTACGACAGCTTGATGGTGTTTACCGGCAACGCAAATCCCAAGCTTGCCGAGGACGTCGTCAAACACCTCAACATTCCGCTTGGGCGGGCCACCGTAGGCCGCTTCAGCGACGGCGAGGTCATGGTGGAGCTGCTGGAAAACGTGCGCGGCAAGGACGTATTCGTGCTGCAGTCGACCTGCACGCCGACCAACGACAGCCTGATGGAGGTCATGCTGATGGTGGATGCGCTGAAGCGCTCCTCGGCCGGGCGCATCACCACGGCGATTCCCTACCTGGGCTACTCGCGTCAGGACCGGCGTCCGCGCTCGGCGCGGGTGGCGATCAGCGCCAAGGTGGTGGCCAACATGCTGGTGGTGGCGGGTGTGGACCGGCTGCTGACGATGGATCTGCATGCGGACCAGATCCAGGGGTTTTTCGACATCCCGGTGGACAACATTTACTCGGCGCCGATTCTGCTGGGCGACATCTGGAAGCGCGGCCATCAGGATCTGGTGGTGGTCTCGCCCGACGTCGGCGGCGTGGTGCGCGCCCGTGCGCTGGCCAAGCGGCTGGAATCGGACTTGGCCATCATCGACAAGCGTCGTCCGCGTCCCAACGTGGCGACGGTGATGAACATCATCGGCGACGTGGCGGACCGCACCTGCGTCATCATGGACGACATGGTGGACACCGCCAATACGCTGTGTGAAGGGGCGTTGGCGCTGAAAGAGGCGGGCGCTGTAAAGGTACTGGCTTACTGTACTCACCCGGTATTATCGGGCAAGGCGATCGAGCGCATCGAGAATTCCGTTCTGGACGAGGTGGTGGTGACCGATACCATCCCGCTGCGCGAGGAAGCCAGGTGCTGCAAACGCATCCGCCAGTTGAGCATCGCGGCGCTGCTGGCCGAGACGATGCTGCGAATCAGCAACGAGGACTCTGTCAGTTCGTTATTCATGGAATAGCGAACTGAATGTTGAGTGTTGAGTGTTGAGTTTTGAGTGCCAGGCTGGAATTCGCTCTTCAACTCAAAACTGAAAACTCAACACTCAACACTGGTTTTTTATAACGCCATCTGGTCGCGGATGGCGTCAACTTTTAGGAGAGCAACATGGCAAAGATCGAAGTCAATGCGATGTCCCGCTCGCTGCAGGGAACGGGTGCGAGCCGCCGTCTGCGCAGAACGGGCAAGGTGCCGGGAATCGTCTATGGAGGCGAGCAACCGGCGCAGAACATCGA
>DASQOP010000133.1:0-3377 GCA_035644415.1 Burkholderiales bacterium | reverse complement strand
GCGCCGCCTCGGGCATCCTGGCCGAGCGCGCGGCACTGGAAAAAAAATTGCCCCCCGCACTGAAGGCACTCCCGCAGGTCGGTGATGATATTAAACAGCAGCTTGGCCGGCTCCTCGCGCCCGGCTGGCTCGCTCGCACTCCATGGGAGCGCTTGCAGCACCTGCCGCGCTATGTGAAAGCGGCGTCATTACGCGTCGACAAGCTGCGCGCCGATCCAGCGCGCGATGCGCGTCTGGCCGTGGAGCTGGCGTCCGTCGAGCAGCCTTAGCGGCGGGAGCTTGCCACGCGCTTGCGGCAGGGCGCGGTCACTCTGCAGATCGAGCAGTTCGGCTGGCTGATTGAGGAGCTGCGTGTTTCGCTCTTCGCACAGGAGCTGCGCACCCCGGTCCCTGTGTCGGTCAAGCGCCTGGCAAAACTCTGGCAGACTCTGCGCAAATGAGCATCGCGCGCTCGTTGTTGTACGGCGTCGCCAATCTGCTGCATCCCCGCATGCTCTGGCTGATGTTGTGGCCGATGCTGATCGCGCTCGCCATCTGGGGCACTGTGGCGATCGCGCTGTGGGTGCGTGTTGCGACCCTGATTGCCGGGGTGCTGCAGCGCTGGCTCGAATCGGCGATGTTCTTCGCGAACTTCAACCTCGGCGACGTCACCCTCATCGCCGCGCATGTGCTGCTGTTCCTCCTGTTCGTGCCGCTGGTTTACCTCACTGCTTTATTCATCCTCGGCATCTTCGGCATGCAAGCAATGGTCGATCACGTGGCGCGCCGCTCCTTCCCCGATCTGGAGCGGCGCCGCGGCGGCGGGGTCGCGGGGAGCGGGTGGAACGGCTTGATCGCGCTTTTGGGATGCTCGGCCTTGGCATCCTTACCCTGCCGCTCTGGCTGCTGCCGCCGCTGTGGCCCCTGATCCCGGTGGCGATCTTCGGCTGGGGCAATCAAAGGCTGCTGCGCTATGATGCCCTTGCCGAGCATGCCGACCGGGCCGAGATGGCGCGGATCTTCCGCGAGCGGCGCGGCGGCCTCTACCTGCTCGGCCTCCAGTTGGCGCTGCTGGCCTACGTACCGGTCCTCGGCTTTTTCGCGCCGGTGGTTTTCGGGCTCGCCTTCATTTACTACCTGCTCGGCGCCCTGCAGGCCGCGCGGCGCCACGATTAGGCTGCAGCTATTGCCGCCATCCGAACAAACCATTGGCCACCCGGAACGCGCTTTCCTAGACTCCGTCTTTCCATTTTGAATCCCAGAGCCAGGAGTCAGATCATGTTCGCCAACCGCGAAGGACAAAGAGTTCCTCAGGTCACGTTCCGCATCCGCGCCGCCAACGAGTGGGAAAGCGTCACCTCCGATGACATTTTCAACGGCAAGACCGTGGTGGTATTTTCTCTACCCGGGGCGTTCACGCCGACCTGCTCGTCCGTGCACGTGCCGCGCTATAACGAGCTGGCGCCGGCGTTCTACGCTAACGGCGTGGACAAGATCGTCTGCGTCTCGGTCAATGATCCATTCGTCATGAGCGAGTGGGCGGCCGCGCAGGAGGCGGGCAACATCACAATGCTGCCGGACGGGAACGGCGAGTTCACGGAGAAGATGGGATTGCTGGTAGACAAGTCCGAGCTCGGCTTCGGCAAGCGCTCATGGCGCTATTCGATGCTGGTGAAGGACGGCGTGATCCAGAAGATGTTCATCGAGCCGCAAAAGCCAGGCGACCCCTACGAGGTGTCGGACGCCGACACCATGCTGAACTACGTGAATCCCAAGGCGAAGAAGCCAGATCAGGTGGCGATTCTCACGCGCGAAGGCTGCGACTACTGCGCGAAAGCGAAGGTTCTACTCAAGGATCTTGGCTACGATTACGCCGAGGTACCGCTTGACCACCGAATCCGCACGCGCGTGATCGGCGCCATCACTGGCCGCGGCACCGTGCCGCAGGTATTTATCAACGGCAAGCATATCGGCGGCCTGGAGGATCTGCAGCAATGGGCCAAAAAGGCAGCGTGATTTGGCAATCGGCGCGTTCATCATCGGGGATGAAATGCTGGTGGGAAAGCGTCAGGACAAACATCTCGCCTTCCTCATTGGCGCCCTCACAAGGCGCGGGCTGCGGCTTGCCTGGGCGCAATATCTCGGCGACGACCCCGAGCGCCTAACGGCGGCGCTCAGTCACAGTTTCGCCTCGGGCGACGTCGTCTTCAGCTTCGGGGGGATCGGGGCGACGCCTGACGATCACACACGCGAGTGTGCGGCGGCGGCGGCGCGTTTGGCGTTGCGCCTGCATCCGGATGCCGAGCGGGAGATCCGTGCGCGCTTCGGTGGCGACGCGACTCCGCAGCGGCTGAAGATGGGCGAATTCCCAGAAGGCGCGCGGATCATTCCCAATCCGGTGAATCGGATCCCAGGATTCTCGCTGCGCGAGCACCATTTCGTACCGGGCTTTCCGCAGATGGCAGCGCCAATGGTCGAATGGGTGCTTGATACCCAGTACCAGCACCTGTTTGACCGCGACCGCTGGGCGGAAAGATCAATCCTGGTTTACGAGGCTGGCGAGAGCCAGCTGATCCCGGCGATGGAAGCAGTGGGGGCGCGCTTTCCGGATGTGAAGGTGTTCAGCCTGCCCTCGATGGGGGAGGACGGAAGCCGAATTCATGTCGAACTGGGCGTGCGGGGCAACCCTGCCCGAGTCGGCGACGCGATCGAAGCACTGTGCCACGCGGTATCAAAGGGCGGTTTCCCCTACAAATGAAAAGCCCCGCTTGAAGCGGGGCTTCCTTACTTCTTTTTGGACCTGGCAGCCTTTGTGCGGCTGCGCTTCGCGCTAGATCGGGCGTTGTTGCTCTTGCCCGGTTTGGCGCTTACGCGGCCTTTTTTGGCTTCGCGAGGCCCTTTACAGTCTCGGTTGCGGCAGCAACGTTCGCCTCGGCGATCTCGGTCGCTTGCTTCGCTGCCTTGCTGAGGTTGTCGTAGGCCGAATTCGCGGCGGCGAGCATCGACTTCACCGCGGCGACCGCGACGTCCGACCCGGCCGGCGCGTTCTTCGAGACCTTGTCGAGCAACGTCACGAAGTTCTCATTCCACTCGGCGACACGGCGCTCCGCCACTTTCGACAACTCGGCATTCGCCTCGGTCGCGACTTCGTAGACGCTCTTCGAGTAGGCGATTGCCTTCTCGATGGCGGGCTGGGTAAATGAGTTCTGCAGCGTAACGAACTCCTGCACATCCTTCGCGCCGAGCAGCGCACGGGCGTTGGCAACGCTGTCTTCGAACGCACTCTTTACGGCGCTTGCCTGGATAGTCGCCAGCTTTTCCAATGCAGTGAACTGCGTGTTGGCGACGGCAAGAAGTGCTTCTACAGTGGCCTTGTTGGCCGCTTGAATCTGTTCCGG
>DASQOP010000132.1:0-3487 GCA_035644415.1 Burkholderiales bacterium | reverse complement strand
GCGCCGCGGCCGCCGAAGACCACGCGATCGTCGACCATGCGGAACCAGCGCATCATGCGCTTGGTCTCGGTATAGGTTCGGCCGGTCGGCATCAGGTGGCCGGCAAGGTTATGCGGCAGCTTGTCGGTTGCGATGATGGCGCTGCGGAACGGCACCAAGGTGTGCTGCATATGACGCGTTGCAGGCGTCAGGTCGGAATAGCTGTTGGTCGCGATGATGACCTGCCGCGCCCGCACCGCGCCTTGCGGCGTCTCGGCGAAGATCAGCCCATTTTCGCGCCGTAACCGGAGCGCGGGGCTGTCCTGGAAGATGGCGACGCCGCGTTGCGCCAGGCCTTCGGCAAGGCCATGCAAATAATTCAGCGGATGGATGCCGCCGGAACCCGGATTGAGCACGCCGCCGACAAACGCCTGCGAGCCGGTTTCCTCGCGCACCTGATCGGCGTTGAGTATTCGGACATCCGCATCGCCCATCTCACGCTTCATCCAATCGGCTTCGTCAACCGCGGCTCGAAGCGTCGCGTGATTGTGTGCCGCCTTGACCTGCCCGCTTCGCGTCAACCGCGCGCCGACAATGCCAAATTCGGAAACCAGTTCCTCGACTATCTCTGTCGATTCATGCGCGATCTCGTACATGCGTTTCGCCATCGCGCGGCCGTGGGCCGCGTCGATGCCGCGGAAGGACTGACGAAATTTCGCGGTGATGACGCCGCCATTGCGGCCGCTCGCCCCCCAGCCGGGACGATTGGCCTCAAGGATGATCGGCGTCAGTCCGCTCTTGGCGATGTGATGCGCGGCGGAGAGCCCGGTATAGCCGGCGCCGATGATGACGACATCGGCCTGAACCTCGCTCGACAGAGAAGGAAAGGCACGCAAGGGCTCGGCTGTGCTCGCCCAGAGCGAGGTAGCCGATGCCAATGGGGTCCAGACCTGTGCCATGGCCGCGCACTCGCTCCGTTCAGTGCCCAACCGCCGCGTCGGCGAAGGCCTTCATCGTTGCGAAATGAAAATCAGGCTTGGTCAGCGCCGGTACGTCGGGCGTTCCACCGAATCCCGCCATGCCCTGGCGGCGTTCGATCCAGCACACCTTGTAGCCGAGCTTACGAGCGATCCCGATATCGTGGTACTGGCTCTGAGCCACATGCAGAATATCGAACTGCTTGTAGCCGAAGGCTGCCTGCCTGCCCTTGTTGTAGGCAAAGAATTCGGGATTCGGTTTGGCGACGCCGGTATCGTCGGCGCAAACGGTATCGTCGAACGGGTCGCCCAGGGCGTGCGCGTAGCACGACAGCGCGACGCGATCCGCATTGGTCATCGCGACCAGCCGAAATTTCGTGCGCAAGCGTTTCAGCGCCTCGACCGAGTCGGCGAACGGCTGCCAGCGCAGCACCGCAAGCTGGAAAGCGTCGCAGGCCAGATCATCAGCCGGCAAGCCGAGTTCCTTCGCCAGGAAGCGATAGACATCAAACATCACTTCACTGGATCGCTCCGGATGCGCATCGCGGCCGCGCTTGTAGGATGCGAAGATCTGTTCATCGCTGAGTTCTGCCACGCTTCGGCCGGAGATCTTGCGGACGGCGCTGAGCACGCCGGTTTCGAAGTCGATCAGGGTGCCGACGACGTCAAAAGTGAGAACCTTGAAATTGCTGAGCGACATGGGCGTTTCTTCTCTGGTGCTGGGACTGTGCTGGTGATGGACCTTCATTCGGGTGCCTTCGGCACGATGATCGTGTCCTCCGGGTGGAGGGTCACCGTGAGGCTGCCGCCAAGTCGAGGAATGCGGCGATAGGCTTCGTGGTGGCTCGGCTGGCGCAGGCTCAATGCGGTGCCATCCGGGAGCGCGAGAAAGATGCGCAGGCTTTCGCCTTGGTAGACGACGTCCGTGACGGTGCCGGTCAGGCGGTTGCGCGCTGCGTCGGCTGCGCCGTCGTCGATCAGCAGTTTTTCGCTATGTACCGCCAGGATCAGCGCGTCGCCGTTCGGGACGGTCCGGGCGCTGCGCAGGATGGCGGGTCCCAGCGCCACGCTGCCGGAGTCGATGCGGCGGACGGGCAGCAGGCTCGCCTCGCCAATGAAGCTGGCCACGAAGGAATCCGCCGGATGATCGTGCAGGCGCTCCGGCCGGTCGATCTGGACGATGCGCCCGCCTTTCAGGACGGCGACCCGGTCGCTCATCGTCAGTGCCTCACGCTGGTCATGCGTGACATAGATGATGGTGGCGCCAATGCGCTTGTGGAGTTCGCGCAGCTCGATTTGCATCGATTCCCGCAGCTGCTTGTCGAGCGCGGAAAGCGGCTCGTCCATCAGAATCAGTCGCGGCTCAAAAATGATCGCCCTTGCGAGCGCAACGCGCTGGCGCTGGCCGCCGGAGAGCTGGGCCACGCCGCGCTCCTCGTAGCCCGCGAGGCCGACCATCGCCAGTGCAGTACGCACCTTCTCCGACCAACTCGCCTTGGGAAGCCGTCGCGCGCGCAGCGGGAAGGCAACGTTCTCGCTGACGTTCATATGCGGAAACAGCGCATAGTTTTGGAACACGATTCCGATGTCGCGCTTGTGCGGGGGCTCCAGGGTGACGTCGCGGTCGCCGAAATGAATCGAGCCCGACGAGGGCTGGATGAATCCGCCGAGTAAGCCGAGAAGCGTCGTCTTCCCGGATCCGGATGGCCCCAGAAGAGAGACGAATTCACGCGGTGCGACATTGAGCGTGACGTTGTCGAGCGCACGGACAGCGCCGTAGCTCTTGCTCGCAGATCTGATTTCGACGCTTTCGCCGCCGGTGCCCAACGAACGACCTTCCTGTTGCTCCTCGCCGATGGTCGCACCAACGCGGATCCCCGACGCCCTCGCCTAGGCCAGGGGCAGTTGAATTGGCATGATCTCAATTTATAGGCGGACGCATCCTGCGCGACACAGAGCTTCCCCTGCCGCAGGTTGATCAGGGCACTCCGCTTCCCGGCAGGCTTTCCCTTTCATCATGCAACCAAAATTCGTTGAGCGGAGCAATTGCCAAATTATCACCCGCATCATAATCTGATGTTATGCCTGAGCTTCGCCGGATGCTGCCTTCCAGCAATGCGCTGTTCGTCTTCGATGCGGCTGCACGCAACGGCAGCTTCACGGCGGCGGCGGCCGAACTGAATGTGACCCAGCCGGCGGTTAGCCGCATGTTGGGACGTTTCGAACAATATCTCGGCGTACGTCTTTTTGATCGCAAGGCGGGTGGTGCGATTCTGACGGAGGAGGGTGAGTTACTCTACCGGTGTGTCCTCGACGGATTTCGCAGCATCGAAAGCGGCCTGATCGAGATCGAGCGCCGCCGCCGGGGTACTGAAACCGTCACGCTCTCGCTCTCCTCGGCCTTCACCACGCACTGGCTGATGCCACGCATGGACAAGCTGCAGCGCCGGTTTCCGAATGTTGATCTGCGGTTCCAGCTGATATCCGGCTCATTGCGAGGCCCGGTCGAGAACGTGGACTTCGGTATGCGA
>DASQOP010000131.1:0-3324 GCA_035644415.1 Burkholderiales bacterium | reverse complement strand
CCCGACCTGCAGGTGCTGCTGCTGGAGCGCGCGGATCACCCGGGCTTCTGGCAGTCGGTCACCGGCAGCCAGGACGAGGGCGAGACGCTGCGCCAGACCGCTGCGCGGGAAGTGGCGGAAGAGACCGGCCTGGATGCCGAGGCCTTCGGGCTGACCGACTGGAACATGCGCAACGAGTACGAGATCTATCCGGAGTGGCGCTGGCGCTATGCACCGGGCGTCACCCGCAACGTCGAGCATGTGTTCGGCTTGCGCCTGCCCGGGGCGCTGCCGGTAAAAGTTGCGCCAGGCGAGCATCTTGGCTACGTCTGGATGCCGCATGACCGAGCCGCGGACAAGGTCTTTTCCTGGAGCAACGCGCAGGTTCTCAGGACGTTGCCGGAACACCTGTCAAACCGGCTGCAACAATGATCGCGATTTGCGGTCCTAGTGTGATAAGGTTTTCGCTACTGATTTACCGGGGCCGATGAGGGGCCGCACAGCATGCAAGCCAGCGCGACCGCTTTTGAGCAGTACAGCCGCCTGCAGGATGACGACTGCGAGGCACGCATTGTTGCGGCCAAGATAAAGCTCGGCAAGCGTGCAGCTCTTCTCGCCCACCATTACCAGCGCGCCGATGTCTACAAGCACGCAGACCTGACCGGCGACTCACTCAAGCTCTCCAAGCTGGCCTCGCAAACCGACGCCGAGTTCATCGTGTTCTGCGGCGTGCACTTCATGGCCGAAGTCGCGGACATCCTGTGCAAATCCGGCCAGATCACCGTGCTCCCCGACATGGCCGCCGGTTGCTCGATGGCGGACATGGCCAACGTGTCGAAAGTCGAGCGCGCCTGGCGCGAACTGGGCGAAGTGCTCGATCCCGACCAGCACGTCACGCCGGCCACGTACATCAACTCGGCTGCCGATCTGAAGGCTTTCTGCGGCGAGCACGGCGGCATCGTCTGCACGTCGTCGAACGCGAAACAGATCCTGGATTGGTCGTTTGCGCGCCGCGAGAAGGTGCTGTTCTTTCCCGACCAGCACCTGGGCCGCTGGACCGGCCACAAGATGGGCATCCCGCTCGAGGAAATGGTGGTTTGGGACCCGGACGAACCGATGGGCGGCCTGTCGGTCGAGCAGATCAAAGCTGCCCGCCTGCTTCTGTGGAAAGGACACTGTTCGGTACATCAAATGTTCCAGCCGCAGCACATTCTCAAGTTCCGCAATCAGCATCCGGACGGGCTGGTAATTTCGCACCCCGAATGCAAATTCGAGGTGTGCAAGCTCTCGGACTACGTGGGCTCGACCGAAACGATCATCAACACCATCCGCAACGCGCCGGCGGACACCCGCTGGCTGGTCGGCACGGAGCTGAATCTTGTCAATCGCATTGCCGAGGAGTTCAAGCCGCAGGGAAAGCAGATCCAGTTCATGGCGCCGCTGGTGTGCATGTGCTCGACCATGGCGCGCATCGACCCGCAACACCTGGCCTGGACGTTGGAAAACCTGACGGAGGGAAGGGTGGTGAACCGGATCAAGGTGCCGGCGCACGACGCCGAGTTGGCCGGGGTTGCGCTCGACCGCATGCTCGCGGTGTCCTGAACCGCGCCGGCTCCGCCTGGCGGGGGCAACGATTTCAGTAGAGGCGCCGCAGGCCGACGATGCATCACCTCCTGTGGCTTGCGCTGGTATTTCCGGCCCTGTGTCACGCGGCCGACATCAGCCTGCGGGCGGCTCGTTATGGCGGCACCTTCGAAGTCGAGGCGGCCGCCGAGTTCGAGGCGGAAGTGACCGTGGCCTGGGCTGTCCTGACCGACTACGACCGGCTGTCGGAATTCATCCCCGGCATGCACTCGAGCCGGATCGTCTCCCGCAGCAAACGCAGAGTCATCGTCGACCAAAGCGGCGAAGCCAGGCTGCTGTTTCTCTCCTTTCCCATCCAGGTGCGGCTCGAAGTCGAGGAGTTTCCCTACCAGCGCATCGTCTCGCGCGCAATCGAGGGCAACTTCAAGGACCTGCGCGGGGCTTACACTCTCGAAGCACACGGGCGCCGCTTGCTGCTGCACTACACCGGCTCGCTGACGCCGGACTTCAGCATCCCGCCGCTGATCGGTACCATTCTGGTGCGCAACACCGTGGAAAAGCGCTTCGGCGCGATGGTGGACGAAATCATGCGCCGGCAGCGCCTGCGCGAACTTCCCGTGACCAAATCCTCCGGCAGTGGTGGCTAGGCGCGGCCAGGGCCGAGTGCGGCGGCGCAGTCCGTCCGCAGGTAATATTGCGTTCGACGCCGGCGATTGAATCTTGGGCCGGCGGGTCGCGGCATCGGGCTCAACAGCAGGGCATCCATGGAAACGCTGCACGTCGTCACTTACAACATCCACAAAGGCTTCTCGCAGTTCAAGCGGCGCATGGCTGTTCACGACCTGCGCGACAAGCTGCGCAACATCGGCGCGGACCTGGTGTTTTTGCAGGAGGTCCAGGGCTTGCACGAACGCCACGCCGAGCGCCACCACAACTGGCCCGTCAGCCCGCAGTACGAATTCCTGGCCGATTCGATTTGGAACGATTTTGCCTACGGCAGGAACGCGGTCTATGACAGCGGCCATCACGGCAACGCCATCCTGAGCAAGTACCCGATCGTCAGATGGGACAACGAGGACGTTTCGATGCATCGCGCCGAACGCCGCGGCCTGCTCCATTGCGAGATCGCCATTCCCGGCTGGAGCCAGCCCTTGCATTGCGTCAACGTGCACCTCGGATTGCTCGGCCACTGGCGCAAGAAACAAATCGTGCTTCTCAAGACCCGAATCGAACGCCTGGTGCCGCCCGAGGCCCCGTTGGTCGTTGCCGGCGATTTCAACGACTGGCGCAGACGCGCGAGCCATGCGCTGGAACAGTCCCTCAACGTCTCCGAAGTGTTCGAGACGACGGCGGGCCGCCCCGCGCGCAGTTATCCCGCACTGCTGCCGTTCCTGCATCTGGACCGCATTTACGTGCGCGGCTTCGGGATCCGCATCGCTCATGCGCACCGTGGCCGCGCCTGGTCCCGGGTCTCCGATCACATCGCGTTGTCGGCGTTGCTGACCCGGAAGGCATGAGATTCCGGCGCGGAAACCGGATCCGGCTGCTGCGCAACGTCGAGGAATACCTCCCGGCGCTCGAGCGCGAGATCGACGCTGCGACAAGCGAAATTTTCCTGGAGACGTACATATTCGAGGCTGGCGACACCGAACGGCGCGTCACCGCAGCGCTGGTGCGCGCGGCGCGGCGCGGGGTGCTGGTGCACCTGATGATCGACGGCTTCGGATCGCGCCTGTTTCCCGAAGACCAGCGCCGGCAACT
>DASQOP010000130.1:0-11594 GCA_035644415.1 Burkholderiales bacterium | reverse complement strand
CATGCAACCGAAGTTCATCCATCTGCGCTTGCACAGCGAATATTCGATCGTTGACGGCATCGCCCGGCTCGACGGCGCAGTGGCGACAGCAAAGGCGGATTCGATGCCCGCGCTGGCGTTGACCGACCTCTCCAACGTCTTCGGCATGGTGAAGTTCTACCAGGCGGCGCGCAGCCAGGGACTCAAGCCGATCATGGGCTGCGACGTCTGGATCAGCAACGACGCCGACCGTGACAAGCCGTTCAGGGTGTTGCTGCTGTGTGCCTCTTCCGCGGGCTACCTGCGGCTGTGCGACTGGCTGACGCGCGCCTACCGCAACAATCAGCACCGCGGCCGCGCCGAAATCCACAAGAAATGGCTCAGCGAGACCGGCACCGAAGGATTGATCGTGCTGTCGGGCGCGCATCTCGGCGATATCGGCCATGCGCTGCTTGCCGATAACCCGCAGCAGGCGCAGAAGCTGGCACAGGACTGGGCGCAGCTTTTCCCGAAGCGCTTCTATATCGAGTTGCAACGCGCCGGTCATGCCCATGCCGAGCACTACGTCAAGCGCGCGGTACGTCTTGCTTCCGGCCTGAAACTGCCGGTGGTCGCGACGCATCCGGTGCAGTTTCTCAAGCGCGAGGATTTCGTCGCCCACGAGGCGCGAGTGTGCATTGCCGAGGGGTATGTCCTTTCCGACCAGCGCCGCCCGCGCCACTTTACCGAAGAGCAGTATTTCAAGACCCAGGCCGAGATGACGGAACTCTTCGCCGACCTGCCGCAGGCGCTGGATAACTCGGTGGAGATTGCCCGCCGCTGCAATTTCCCGCTCGATCTCGGCAAGTCGAGGCTACCGCTGTTTCCCACTCCCGAGGGAGTCAGTCTCGAGCAGTATCTGCATGAGCGCTCGGTTGCCGGTCTGGAACTGCGCATGGAGGCGCTCTACCCGGAGGCACGCGCCGAGCACGTGCCGCGTTATCGCGAACGCCTTGAGTTCGAGATCAAGACCATCGTGCACATGGGCTTCCCGGGCTACTTTCTCATCGTCGCCGATTTCATCAATTGGGCCAAGGCGAACGGTATACCGGTGGGGCCGGGCCGCGGTTCCGGCGCGGGCTCGCTGGTCGCGTATTCGCTGGGCATCACCGACCTCGATCCGTTGCGCTACGACCTGCTGTTCGAACGCTTCCTCAACCCCGAGCGGGTATCGATGCCGGATTTCGACGTGGACTTCTGCCAGGACGGCCGCGACCGCGTGATCGAGTATGTCCGCCACAAGTACGGCGAGGAGTCGGTGTCGCAGATCGTGACCTTTGGCACGATGGCGGCGAAGGCGGTGGTGCGCGATGTGGGCCGCGTCATGGAATGGAACTACAGCCGCACCGACGAGCTCGCCAAGCTGATCCCGTTCCAGCCGGGCAAGCTCGTCACGCTCAAGGATGCGCGCGAGATGGAGCCACGGTTGAAGGAGCGCGAGGAATCGGAGGAGGAAACGCGCGAGCTGCTGGCGCTCGCGGAACAACTCGAAGGCTTGACCCGCAATGTCGGCATGCATGCCGGCGGCGTGCTGATCGCGCCCGGCAAGCTCACCGACTTCTGCCCGTTATATGCGCCTTCCGGTTCGGACAGCGCGGTGTCGCAGCTCGACAAGGACGACGTGGAAGCGATCGGACTGGTGAAATTCGATTTCCTCGGCCTGACCACGCTTACCATCCTCGACTGGACGCTGCGCTTCATCAAGCGCCTCGATCCCGATTCCGAGATCCGGCTCGAGCAGCTTCCGCTCGACGACCCGGCCGCGTTCAAGGTGTTTGCCGGCGCCAATACCACGGCGGTGTTCCAGTTTGAATCGCGTGGCATGCGCGAGCTGCTGAAACAGGCCAGGCCCGACCGCTTCGAAGACATCATCGCGCTGGTCGCCTTGTTCCGCCCCGGACCGATGGAGCTCATCCCCGACTTCGTCAAGCGCAAGCAGGGCCAGGAGCGCTTCGAGTATCTCGACAAGCGCCTGGAGACGATCCTGTCGCCGACCTACGGCATCATGGTGTACCAGGAACAGGTGATGCAAATCGCCCAGGTGATCGGCGGTTACAGCCTCGGTGCCGCCGACCTGCTACGCCGCGCGATGGGCAAGAAGAAACCCGAGGAAATGGCGCAGCACCGCGACATCTTCAAGGCCGGCGCGATGAAGAACGGTGTGTCCGAGCACCGCGCCGAGCAGTTGTTCGACCTGATGGAGAAGTTCGCCGGCTACGGCTTCAACAAATCGCATGCCGCAGCCTACGCCTTGGTCGCCTACCAGACGGCGTATTTCAAGGCGCATCACGCGGCGGCGTTCATGGCTGCCAACATGTCGGCGGTCATGGACGATACCGACAAGGTGCAGCAGTTCTGCGAGGATACGATTGCCAACGGCCTGGAAGTGCTGCCACCGGATATTCACGCGGCCGAGTACCGCTTCGTGCCGGTGGATGCCAAGCGCATCCGCTATGGGCTGGGGGCGGTGAAAGGGACCGGAGAATCGGCGATTACCCACATCATCGAGGCGCGCCAGCAGGGCGGATCTTTCAAGGACCTGTTCGATTTCTGCCGCAGGGTGGACAAGCGTGTCGTCAATCGCCGGGTGATCGAATCTTTGGTGCGTGCCGGAGCGTTCGATTCCATTAACGATCACCGCGCCAGCCTGATGGCCTCCGTCGGCATCGCCATGGAGGCGGCCGAGCAGGAGAACCGGGCCGCCTCGCAGAACAGCCTCTTCGGCGATGCGTCGGCAACGGCCGAAGGGCCGAAGCTGATCGAAGCGGCGCGCTGGGAGGCGAAAGAGCAACTGCAGAACGAGAAACTCGCGCTCGGCTATTACTTCAGCGGCCACCCTTTCCAAAGCTACGCCGCGGAAGTGGAGGCCTTTGCCAGGACTCGGCTCGCCAATATCCAGCCGCAGGGACAGACGGTGATCGTCGCGGGCGTGATCTACAGCATCCGGCAGCAGCAGACCCGGCGCGGGCGCATGGCAGTGGTCGTGCTCGACGACGGTACAGCGCGCGTTGAGCTCACGGTATTCAACGAACTGTTCGAGAGCCACCGCAACTGGCTCAAGGAGGATCAGTTGCTGATCGTCGAGGGCAAGGCAAGCTTCGACAATTTCACCCAGGGCCTGCGCCTAACCGCGGACCGGGTCTACGATCTTGCCGCCGCGCGCAGCCGCTTTGCGCGCAAGGTGCGGCTGCACTGCAACGGCCAGTCGAGCGGCAGCAAGCTCAAGGAACTCTTAGCGCCCTACCGCGACGCCGGGGATGGCGGCTGCCCGGTCTCGGTGGTGTACAGCAACGACGCTGCGGTCGCCGAAATCGAGTTGGGCGATGCCTGGCGGGTAAAACTGGATGACGGACTGATCAATTCGCTCGGCAACTGGATCGAGCCGAAGAACGTCCAGATCGTTTACCCATGAACGAACCGACCGTCATCGGCCCGGCGCTGCTCGACCAGATATGGGGGCAGGCCCGCGAGAGCCCGCGCAAGCGCAAGAATTTCAACTTTCACTTGCGGGAGTCGGATCCGGCGAGCCGGCTGCTCAACGCTGTCGAGCCCGATTCCTATGTCCGCCCGCACCGGCACATGGACCCGGCGAAGGACGAAACCATCATTGCCGTGCGCGGCAGTTTCGGGGTGGTGTTTTTCGACGAACGCGGCACGGTGACCAAGTCCCTGATCATTCGCGCCGGCGGCGAGACGATGGGTGTGAACATTCCCCACGGCATTTACCACACCCTTGTGGCGCTGGATTCAGCCTCGGTGTTCTTCGAGGCGAAGGCGGGGCCTTATGTGCCGGTCTCAATGGCCGAGGTCGCGTCCTGGGCGCCGGCGGAAGGCGACCCCGGGGCGCTTGCCTATCTGGAGAAATTGCGGGGATTGTTCGACTTTCAGCTGGCGGATTAGCCATTGCAGAAAGTCCATGGGGACAATCAATCTGTGAGCGCCCTCGAAAACTTCCATCCTGCGGTTGCGCGCTGGTTTGGCCGAGCGTTTGCGGCACCGACCGAGCCGCAGACGCAGGCGTGGCCGGCGATCCAGTCCGGCAACCACGTCCTGATTGCGGCGCCGACCGGCTCGGGCAAGACCCTGGCAGCCTTCCTCGCGGCGATCGACGCGCTGGTGCGGCTCGGTGTGCGCGGCGAATTGCGCGACGAGACTCACGTCGTCTACGTCTCGCCGCTGAAGGCGCTGTCGAACGACATCCGGAAGAATCTCGAGGAACCGCTTGCCGGCATCCGGCAGGAACTCGCCGCCGCCGGTCTGCCTGACCTGGAGATCCGCACATTGGTGCGTACCGGGGACACGCCGCGGGCCGACCGGGAGCGTATGCGGCGCAAACCGCCGCACATCCTGGTGACCACGCCGGAGTCGCTGTACATCCTGCTGACCAGCGATTCGGGCAGACGCATGCTTTCGACCGCACGCATCGCGATCGTGGACGAAATCCACGCGCTGGCACCCAACAAGCGCGGCGTGCATCTTGCGCTTTCGCTCGAGCGCCTGCAGCACCTGACCGGCGGGCGGCTGACCCGCGTCGGCCTGTCCGCGACGCAGAAGCCGATCGAAGACGTCGCGCGTTTTCTCGTCGGCGGCGGACATTCCGGGCAGCTGCTTGGTCCGGGCGCCTGCACGATCATCGACAGCGGCCACGTGCGACGGCGCGATCTCGCCATCGAGGTTCCGGAATCGCCGCTCGAAGCGGTCATGTCGGCGGAGGTGTGGACCCAGGTCTACGACCGCCTTGCCGAATTGATCCGCGAGCACCGCTCGACGCTGGTATTCGTCAACACCCGCAGGCTGGCCGAGCGCGTTGCGCGGGCGCTGTCGGAGCGTCTGGGCGAAGACCAGGTCACATCGCACCACGGCAGTCTCGCGCGCGAACAGCGATTGAATGCGGAGCAAAGACTGAAACGCGGCGAGCTCAAGGCGCTGGTCGCCACCGCATCGCTCGAGCTCGGCATAGACATCGGCCACGTCGACCTGGTCTGCCAGATCTCCACGCCGCGCTCGATCTCCGCGCTGCTGCAGCGGGTCGGCCGCTCGGGCCACGCGGTCGGCGGGCTGCCGAAAGGGCGCCTCTTTCCGCTGTCGCGCGACGACCTGGTGGAATGCGCCGCACTGCTCGACGGCGTGCGCCGCGGCGAGCTGGATCGGCTGCGCATCCCCCGGCAGCCCCTCGACGTGCTGGCGCAGCAGATCGCTGCCGAGGTGGCGGGCGGCGAATGGGACGAGGACGCCCTCTATGAACTGGTGCGGCGCGCCTGGCCCTACCGGGACCTTACACGCGAGGAATATAGCGAGATCGTACGAATGCTGGCCGAAGGCTTCTCGATGCGCCGCGGCCGCAACCGGGCGCTCCTGCATCGCGACGCGGTAAATCGCAAGCTGCGGCCGCGGCCGGGGCTGAAGCTGACCGCCGTCACTTCCGGTGGAACGATCCCGGACACCGCCGATTACACCGTGGTGCTCTCGCCGCAGGACGTCGTGATCGGCACCGTCAACGAGGACTTTGCGGTGGAGAGCCTGGCCGGAGACGTGTTCCAGCTCGGCAACACGTCGTACCGCATCCTGCGGATCGAGGCCGGCCGCGTGCGCGTGGAAGATGCCGCAGGCATGCCGCCGTCGATTCCGTTCTGGCTCGGCGAGGCGCCGGCGCGCAGCGACGAAGTCTCGGCCGCGGTATCACGGTTGCGCGCGGACCTCGAAGCGCGGCTCGACGATCGGGCGGCAGCGCTGTCCTATCTGGTCGAGGAGGTCGGGGTCGCTGCCGAAGCCTCCGAGCAGATCGTCGACTACTTCACCACAGCGAGAGCCGTGCTGGGAACGCTGCCGACGCAGCAACGGCTGGTGCTGGAGCGCTTCTTTGACGAAAGCGGCGGTACCCAGCTCGTCATCCACTCGCCCTACGGCAACCGCATCAACCGCGCCTGGGGACTGGCGCTGCGCAAGCGCTTCTGCCGCAAATTCAATTTCGAGCTGCAGGCGGCGGCGACCGAAGATGCAATCATCCTGTCGTTGACGTCCACGCACAGCTTCGAACTCGAGGAAGTGATCCGCTATCTGCACTCGAACAACGCGCGCCAGGTGCTGGTGCAGGCGTTGCTCGACGCACCCATGTTCATGACGCGCTGGCGCTGGGATGCCTCGATCGCGCTGGCGCTGCCGCGCTTCCGCGGTGGCACCAAGGTCCCGCCGCAGTTGCAGCGCATGCAGGCCGAGGACCTGGTCGCGGCGGTATTCCCGGACCAGCTCGCCTGCCAGGAGAACGTCGTCGGCGATCGCGAGATCCCGGATCATCCCTTAGTCAGGCAGACGATCGACGACTGCCTGCACGAGGCCATGGACATCGAAGGCTTCGAGCGTCTGCTGCGCGCGCTTGAGCGCGGCGAATTGGAGGTTGTCGCACGTGACCTGGTCGAACCTTCACCGTTCGCGCTCGAGATCCTGTCCGCGCGGCCGTACGCGTATCTCGACGATGCGCCACTCGAGGAGCGGCGCACGCAGGCGGTGGTCAGCCGGCGCTGGCTCGATCCCGAGAGCGCAGCGGACATCGGCAGGCTCGATCCCGAGGCGATCGCCCGCGTGAAGGAGGAAGCCTGGCCGCAGGCCGACACCGCGGACGAACTGCACGACGCCCTGGCCTGGCTCGGCTTGCTGACCGAGGCGGAAGTCGATGCGCAGCCGGCGTGGCGCGAACTGCTGAATCGACTCGGCGACGACAAGCGGGTCACGCGTTTCTTGCCCTCGGAGCGGCCGGACTCGGCTGGTTTCTTCGTAATAGCGGAGCGGCTGCCTGAGTTCAGTGCCGTGCATCCCGGCGCCGTTTTGAAACCTTCTGTCGAAGCCCCCGCCGGGTACGCGAAGACCTGGTCGCGCGATGAAGCACTCGTCGAAATCGTGCGCGGACGGCTGGAGGGGTTGGGACCGGCTACAGCGGCCGAACTGGCCGGACCGATCGCGGTGCCGGTGGCCGACATCGATCGCGCCCTGCTCGCGCTCGAAGCGGAGGGCTTCGTCATGCGCGGCAGTTTCACGGCAATCGGCATCGCGCAATGGTGCGAGCGCAGATTGCTGGCGCGCATTACCCGCTACACGGTCAAGCGACTGCGGCAGGAGATCGAACCGGTCTCCGCCGCCGACTTCATGCGCTTCCTGCTCGACTGGCAGCGCGTCTCGGAACGCATGGAAGGTCCGGATGCGGTGGCTGCAGTGGTTTCGCAACTCGAAGGATTCGAGGCCGCGGCCGCTTCGTGGGAAACCGAATTGCTCCCGGCGCGCGTCGCCGGCTACGAGCCGGACTGGCTCGACGATTTGTGCCGCGCCGGGCGGGTGGTCTGGACCCGGCTCGACGCGCCGCGACTCGATCCGCAGCGCGGCCACGGACCGAGTCCGGTGCGGAGCACCCCGATCACCCTGATGACCCGCAAGAATCTTCCGCTGTGGATGGCGCTTGCCAATGGATCGAATGAAACTGTGCACTTGAGCACGCGCGCCCAAGCAGTGGCTGACTATCTCGCGCAGCAAGGTGCTTCCTTCTTCGACGACATCGCCGGCGGCCTCGATCTGCCGCGCACCTTTGTCGAAGATGCCCTGCGTGAGTTGACCGCAGCGGGCCTGGTGAATTCAGACGGCTTCATCGGCTTGCGCGCGCTGCTGCTGCCCGCCGATCGGCGCAAGCCGATATCGGGTTCGCGCCGGCGCCGTACTGCGGCGTTCGGTGTCGAGGACGCCGGGCGCTGGGCGCTGATCCGGCGCAAGGCCGCAGGCGCCGAAATATCTTCGACGCTAGCCCGCGAAACCGCGGAGCAAATTGCGCGCACGCTGCTAAAACGCTATGGCGTTGTGTTTTGGCGCTTGATTGCCCGCGAGGCAGACTGGCTGCCGCCATGGCGTGAACTGCTGATGGCGTATCGTCGATTGGAGACGCGCGGCGAGATCCGCGGCGGGCGCTTCGTGGCAGGGTTTTCAGGGGAGCAGTTCGCGCTGCCGGAGGCGGTCGGCGTGCTGCGCGGGGTGCGCAATCAGGAGAAGACCGGTCTTCCGGTCGCGGTCAGCGGAGTCGATCCGCTCAACCTGGCGGGGGTTTTGTTACCCGGTTCGCGGGTGCCGGCAGTTTACAGCAACCGCATTCTGTACCGCGATGGTGTGGCGATCGCTGCGCTGGTGGCGGGAGAAGTGCAGTACTTCGAGAATCTGGAACCGGAAAAGGCATGGGAGCTGCGCAACGTTCTGCTGCGCGTTCCCGCGCCGGCAAGCCTTGCCGCTCTAATGTGACGCGCGTCGGCGCGTCAATTAAGCGCTAAACACGGTGAGAGATTGATTTTCACGCGGTCGGTTTCTTGTCGAAGGAGTCGTAGTCGCCTTCGGCGTCGGCCGTTTCGACATCCAGGCTATCCACCCGCGCACCGGGCGGGCCTTGATGTGCCCAATCGACGATAGCGTCAATTGCGAAAGCCTCCCCCTGCACGATCGCCTCTACTGATCCATCCAGACGGTTCTGCACCCACCCTGTGACCTTCAACTGCTCGGCGCGCAGGAGCATGGCTTCGCGCAGGTTCACGCCCTGGACCTGGCCACGGATGCGAAGTCGTCGGGTGATTTTCATGGGGTTTGTTTACTTTACGCGCATGCCCGGCTGAGCGCCATCGTCGGGCGAGAGCAGGAAAATGCCAGGCCCGTCGCCGCTGGCGGCCAGTACCATGCCCTGCGATTCGCCGAAGCGCATCTTGCGCGGCTGCAGGTTGGCGACCAACACCGTAAGCCGCCCGACCAGCTTCGCCGGATCGTAAGCCGCCTTGATGCCGGCGAACACCTGGCGGGTTTCGTTGCCGAGATCGAGCTGCAGTTTGAGCAGCTTGTCGGCGCCTTCCACGTGCTCGGCGCTGACGATGCGACCGACGCGCAGCTCGACCCTGTTGAAGTCATCGATACTGATGAAACTCGGGGCGGTAGTGGTTTCCACGGCTTTCTCCTGGTGCTGGGCGTGACGCTGCGGCGAATGGCTCTGCAGCGCCGGTTGAAGACTTTCCTTGTTGGCTTCCACCAGCGCGGTGATCTGTTTCGGATCGACACGGGTCATCAGGTGCTGGTACGGATTGATACGTGTGGGCAACGCCGACGCATCATCCCAATTAAATTCACGTTCCATGCCAAAAAGATCGCGCGCTACTCGCTCGGCGACTTTGGGAAGCACTGGCGCAAGAATTACGGTTAACAACTGAAAACCATGTAAGCATCGGGAGCATACGTCCTGTAATTCCTTAGCCTTGGACGGCTCCTTTGCGAGGTTCCATGGTTGGGTTTTGTCGAACCATTCGTTAATTCGGTCAGCAATTTCCATCGCCTGACGAATTGCTTTTCCAAATTCACGTGCGTCATATGCTTCTTTAGAGAGAAATGCTGAGGCGCGAGCGCCTTCAACTAGAGACTTGGTATCCGAATGATATGCAAGTTCCCCGTTGAAAAACCTTGTGATGAAACTCGCCGCCCGGCTCGCGATGTTCACATACTTTCCGATCAAATCGCTGTTCACCCGCGCGACGAAGTCTTCGAGGTTGAGGTCGATGTCCTCCATCGTGCTGTTGAGCTTGGCCGCGTAGTAGTAGCGCAGCCACTCGGGATTCAGCCCTTGCTTGAGGTAGCTCTCCGCCGTGATGAAGGTGCCCCGGGACTTGGACATTTTCTGTCCGTCCACCGTTAGAAATCCGTGGGCAAAGACTTTGGTCGGCACGCGGTAGCCGGAGAATTTCAGCATCGCCGGCCAGAACAGGGCATGGAAATACAGAATGTCTTTGCCGATGAAGTGGACCATCTCGGTATCGCCGCCCGGGCGCAGGAAGGCGTCCTGGTCAATGGGCTTGCTCGCTGCTTTCTGTTTGGCAACGTAGTTGCCGAAACTGCCGAAGTAGCCCACCGGCGCATCCAGCCAGACATAGAAAAACTTCTGGTTGTTGGTGCCAGGGATCGGAAAGCCGAAGTAGGGGGCGTCGCGGGAAATGTCCCAGTCTGCCAGCTTGCTATCGCCGGGCTCACCCAGCCACTCTTTCATCTTGTTTGCCGCTTCGGGCTGGAGGGCATCGCTGGTCTGCGTGAACTCGCGCAGAAATTTCTCGCAGCGCTCATCGGAGAGCTTGAAGAAATGATGCTCCGACGCCTTGCGCTGCGGCTTGGCTCCCGACACGACGGAATAAGGGTCGATGAGATCGGTCGGGGTGTAGGTTTTGCCGCAGACTTCGCAGGAATCGCCGTACTGGTCCTTGGAGTGGCAGTTCGGGCACTCGCCCTTGATATAGCGGTCCGGCAAGAACATCTGCTTGACCGGGTCGTAGAACTGCTCGACTGAACGCCGTGCGATCAGATCCCTCTTGTCCAGCTGGCGGTAGATGTCCTCGCAGAAAGCCTGGTTCTCCGGGGAATTCGTGGTGTAGTAGTTGTCGAACGCCACGTGGAAACCGGCAAAGTCGCGGGTGTGCTCGCCGTATACGCGGGCGATCAGTTGCTCCGGGGTGATGCCTTCCTTGTCGGCGCGCAGCATGATCGGCGTACCGTGGGTGTCGTCGGCGCATACGTAATGCACCTCATGGCCCTGCATCTTCTGGAAGCGCACCCAGATGTCGGTCTGGATGTATTCCACTAGGTGGCCGAGGTGGATGCTGCCGTTGGCGTACGGCAGCGCCGAGGTGGCGAGGATCCTGCGCGACATTTCGTGGAGACGCGGAAAAGCTCGGATTCTATCAAATGGACCCCGAGAAAGCCCTTTACGCGCCGGGAATTAAGCTTAAAATTCGCCCCTTAAAATCCAGGGCAGCAGGCGTGGCAATCACCGAAGAGCAGGTCAGGACGGCTTTGCAGGAACTCACCGACCCGGTGACCGGGAAGGACTACGTCTCGGGCAAGGAAGCCCGCAACATCAAGGTCGAGGGCAACGACGTCTCCCTCGACATCCTGCTCGGTTACCCGGCCAAAAGCGTGATCGACGTGGTGCGGCGGGATGTCATCGCCAAGCTCAAGACCATCGCCGGCGCGGGGAATGTCAGCGCCAACGTCCAGGTCAAGATCATCGCCCACGCGGTGCGGCCCGGCGTCAAGCTGATGCCCGGCGTCAAGAACGTGATCGCCGTGGCGTCCGGCAAAGGCGGGGTGGGCAAATCCACCACTGCGGTAAACTTGGCGCTGGCGCTCGCGGCCGAAGGCGCCCAGGTCGGCTTGCTCGACGCCGATATCTATGGCCCCTCCCAGCAGATGATGATGGGACTCTCCGGCCGGCCGGAGTCCGCCGACGGCAAGACCATCGAGCCGAAGCTGAAATACGGCGTGCAGGCGATGTCGATCGGATTGCTGATCGACGTGGACACGCCGATGGTCTGGCGCGGCCCGATGGTGACGCAGGCGCTGGAGCAGCTGCTCCGCGACACCCAGTGGAAGGACCTGGACTATATGGTAGTGGACCTGCCTCCCGGGACCGGAGACATCCAGCTCACGCTGTCGCAGAAGGTGCCGGTGACCGGCGCGGTGATCGTGACCACGCCGCAGGACATTGCGCTGATCGATGCCCGCAAGGGCCTCAAGATGTTCGAGAA
>DASQOP010000129.1:0-20904 GCA_035644415.1 Burkholderiales bacterium | reverse complement strand
GCGACGATCAGATTGTTTTTGAGAACGTGCGGACCGATGTGCATTTATGCGGGCACCGAAAGAGGAGCGCCATTTTAGCGTAAAGGATGCGGTGTTGAGGGCGCGCAATTGCTACCCGTTGTTACAACCTTGGTTACAAGCTCGCGCCGAAGATCATCGGTTGCATGAATGCGCGCTTGACCGGCGGCGCGATGTCGAGCAGCGCCAGCCCGGCGCCGCGTGCAGCGCGCAAAGGCACGAAATCGTTGGAAAAGATTCTGACCAGCGAGTCGGTAATGGCGATTCCTCCCAGCCTGTCCAGTCTGCGAGCCGAGCGGAAAGCGGAAAGGCAGGCCGCACTTCCCGGATCGCGATCATCACGGCGCGCCAGCAGCTCGGCGAGTTCCCACGCATCGCGCAAGCCCAGATTGAATCCCTGGCCCGCGATCGGGTGCAGCGCCTGGGCGGCATTGCCAAGCAGCACGCTGCGCGGAAGGACGGGATTGGCGGCATACCTGAGCGCGAGCGGAAACCGGGCGCGCGCCGTGACGGACAGGAAGCGCCCGGCGCGGTCGCCGAAGTGCAGCTGCAGGCGCTCGAGGAAGCTCTTGTCGTTCATCTCGGTGAATCGGGCCGCGGCTTCAGGTGCCGCAGTCCAGACCAGCGCGTAGCGGTCTTCGAACGGCAGCAAGGCCACCGGACCGTCAGCGGTGAAGCGCTCGAATGCGCGTTGGCGGTGCGGTCTCGAGGTTGCGACAGTTGCGACGATGGCGTCTTGCCGGTAGTCGCGAACCTTGATAGTTGCACCGGCGCGTTTTCCCAGGCTGGCGCCGCCGTCGGCAATGACCAGCAGGCGCGCACCTACGCAGTGCTCCTGATCGCCGCGACGGAAACGAATGGCGACACGATCGGCGCTGAACTCGATGTCAGCAACGCTGGCGCCCAGTGCCAGCGTCGCCCGGCTCGAGGCGAGCGCCTCGCCAAGCATCTTCTGCAGCCGCGCATGGGCGACGACGTAACCGAGCGCCGGCAGACCGGCATCTTCGGCGGCCAGCAGCGCGCGGCCGAACCCGCCTCGCTGCGAGATGTGAATGCTATGGATCGATGTCGCCGGCTCGACGCGCTTCCAGGCGCCGAGCCGCGCGAGTATTAGGCGGCTGCCGTAGGACATGGCGAGCGTGCGACCGTCGCTTGCCGTGTCCAGCTCCGGCCGCGCTTCCAGCAGCAGCACGTCGTGGCTGGCGTCGGAAAGCGCAATTGCCAATGCGGCCCCGACCGGACCGCCGCCGACGATGACGAGGTCGTGTTCGCTTTCGCTCATGGTGCCGAAGAGGGCCGGTGTCAGGCGCGCATCAGCGACTCGATGTCTTCGATCTTCTTCGGCGCCGCCGTGGTGATGATCTCGCAACCGTTGCCGGTGACCAGCGCATCGTCCTCGATGCGCACGCCGATGTTCCAGAACTTCTCCGGCACGCCCTCGCCCGGCCGCACATAGCAGCCGGGCTCGACCGTCAGCACCATTCCCGGATTGAGTTCCACCCACTTGCCGTTGCGCTTGTAATCGCCGGCATCGTGCACGTCCAGGCCCAGCCAGTGGCCGGTGCGGTGCATGAAGAAACGCCGGTAGTCTCCGGATTCGATCGCACTGTTCACGGTACCTTTGCACAGCCCGAGGTCCACCATTCCCTGCGCCAGCACTTTCACCGCCGCGTTGTGCGGGTTTTCCCATTCGGCCCCTGGCTTGACCTCGGCGATGGCCGCAGCCTGCGCCGCGAGCACCATTTCGTAGATGTCGCGCTGCGGCCCCGCGAACTTGCCGCCGACCGGGAAAGTACGGGTGATGTCCGAGGCGTAACCATCGAGTTCGCAGCCGGCATCGATCAGGAGCAGATCGCCATCCTTGAGAATGGCGTCGTTCTGCACGTAGTGCAGCACGCAGGAGTTGGCGCCGCCGGCGACGATCGGAGTATAGGCGGGGGCTTGTGCTCCGCGGCGGCGGAACTCGTGAACGATTTCGGCTTCGACCTCGTACTCGCGCAGCCCGGGCCTGGTCGCGCGCATCGCGCGGCGATGTGCTTCGGTGGAGATGGCGGCGGCGCGGCGCATGGTGCCGAGTTCGTGCGGGTCCTTGATCAGGCGCATGTCGTCGACGAATAGACGAATGTCGCAGATCTCCGCGGGCGCGGTGACGCCGCTGCGAACCTGCGCCCGTACCTTGTTGATCCAGCCGATCACGCGGCTGTCCCAGTCGCCATCCGACCCGACATCGCAGAATACCGACGGCTGGTCGGCGAGCAACTGCGGCATCAGCTCGTCGAGATCGGATATCGGATGCGCCTCGTCGAATGCGAAGATCTCGCGCGCCTGGTCCGGACCGTAACGGAAGCCATCCCAGATTTCCCGCTCCGGATTCTTCTCGCGGCAGAACAGGATGCTCTTTGGCTTGGCGCCGGCGATCAGGACCAGCACCGCTTCCGGCTCCGGGAAACCCGACAGATAGTAGAAGTAGCTGTCGAAGCGATACGGGTAGGTGGAATCGCGGTTGCGCGCCCGCTCGGGCGCGGTGCGAACCACGGCAACGCCTTGCTTGATCAGCGAGACCAGCCGTTCGCGGCGTTGCGCTTGCAGTCTGTGGTTGTCCATCTTCGGGAAGTACGGGAAACGAACGGAGATTATACGGCCTGCGCCGCGGCAGTCCGTTCCGGCTCAGAGCTTCCCTTGATTCTCGCGCATCAGCGCGGCGACACCGAGTGCGTCGTCGCTGCCGAGCCGCTCCAGCGCCTCGATCACCAGCGGCCGATCGCTCTCCGGGCGGTTCTGGCTCAGCTTGAACTTGCCGTCCAGTCGCGTGATCTCGATCTCGAAACCGACGATGGCCGACAGCATCTTGTCCTGGTAGTCCGGAGGCAAGTCCATTTTCCAGGGTTCGGGTGAGGCGGCTTCGTGGCGCGTAACCAGTTCCCGGAGCAGCGCCGCCAGCCGCTCGCGGTCTTCGATCAGCCTTGGCCGGCCCTGCGCGTGCACCACCGCGTAGTTCCAGGTCGGCACGCTCGGGTGGGATGCGTACCAGGCCGGAGAGACGTAGTGATGCGGGCCGTGGAAGATCACCACTACCTCGCGCTCGGGCGAGAATGTCCGCCACTGCCGGTTGGCGCGCGCCATGTGGGCGCGCAGCAGTTTGCCCCCCGCGTCCAGCAGGAAAGGCAGATGGGAAACCTGGATCTCGCCCTGGTGCGCCGACACCAGCGTGGCGAAATTGTGGGCACGGACCAGCGCGTGAAGGCGGGCGATGTCGTGCTCGGCGAAATGTTCGGGAATGTGAATCACGTCCGTGCTCCCGGTTGCAGTCGCGCGTTGAGTTCCGCCAGGCGCCCGGGAGTGCCGACGTCGGTCCACAGGCCGCGGTAGTGCTCGCCGGTGACATTGTCCTGGGGCAGCTGACTGCGCAGCAGCGGCGCCAGCGCGTGCTTGGCTCCGCGTGCAAGCGACTCGAACAGTTCGGCGCGATACGCGCCCAGGCCGCTGAATGTCAGCGGTTGCCAGCCGGAGGAGCGCACCAGTCCGGCCTCGAGACAGAAATCTCCGTTAGGGTGGTGCGGCGGATTGTCCACCAGCACCAGATGCGCGAGGGCCTGCGAATCCGCGAGCCGCTCGATCGCGGCGGCGAGGCCCGCATAGTCGTAGTCGCAATACACGTCGCCGTTTATCACGGCAAAAGTGCGACCGCCGATCAGCGGTAACGCATTGCGGATGCCGCCGGCTGTTTCCAGCGATTCGGCTTCGGCAGAGTAGCGCACCTGCAGGTTCCAGCGGCCTCCATCACCCACCGCCGCTTCGATCTGCGCGCCGAGATGGGCGTGGTTGATCGTGACCGTTCCGAATCCGGCGTGCGCGAGTTTCTCCAGATGCCGGAACAACAGCGGCTTGCCGCCCACCGCGAGCAGGGGTTTGGGCGTGAGATCGGTCAGAGGGCGCATGCGGTTGCCGCGGCCGGCGGCAAGGATCATCGCGGACGGAGCGGAAGGCACGGCCACGCTCAGAAGGTGTGACCGACGGCCGGCTCGCGGTCTTGGAATTGATCGAGCAACCGCAACAACGGCGCGAGCGCAGCATAACGCCGCGCCACAACGCGTACGTAGTCCAGGAAGCGCGGTGCGTCCTCGACGTAGCCGGACTTGTTGTCGCGGTGGCAGATGCGCGCAAAGATGCCGAGCACCTTGATATGTCTTTGCAGCCCCATCCATTCGACGTCGCGGTAGAATACGCCGAAATCGGCATCCACCGGCAATCCCGCACGCTTCGCCTTTTCCCAGTAGCGCACCGTCCAGTCCAGCACCCTTTCCTCTTCCCAGCTCAGGAACGCGTCCTTGAACAGCGACGCCACATCGTAGCCGATCGGTCCAAATACGGCGTCCTGAAAGTCGAGGACGCCGGGATTCGGGTTGCTCACCATCAGATTGCGCGGCATAAAGTCGCGATGGACATAGACTTTCGGCTGCGCCAGATTGCTGGCGAGGATCAGGCTGAAGATCTTTTCGAGCGACTCGCGTTGCAGGGAGCTTAGCTTGATGCCGAGGTGGCGGTCGAGGTACCACTCGGGAAAAAGATCGAGTTCCCGCTTCAGCGAGGTCTTGTCGTAGGCGGGCAGTACGCCTTCGCGGCTGGCAAGCTGCCAGCGGATCAACGCGTCGATCGCGTCGCCGAAAAGCTGGTCCGCGTTGCCGGGATTGAGCGCCGCGAGGTAAGTGGTGGCGCCCAGATCCGATAGCAGCAGAAAGCCGCGCGCAAGGTCGTGCGCCAACACCTTGGGCACGTGAACTTTCGCTTCGGCCATCAGTGCGGCCACTCGAACGAAAGGACGGCAGTCTTCCTGCGCTGGCGGCGCATCCATCGCTATCAGCGTGGAATCGGGGAAAGTGACGCGAAAGTAGCGGCGGAAGCTGGCGTCGACAGAAGCCGGCGAGAGGGTGAACGTTATTCCGGGAAACTGGCGCGCGATCCAATCCTGTAGAGAAGCGTAGCGGTCCAAGGGGCTTCGTTGCCTTGACTGTGATTTTGTGAGATTTTAGCACCTCGCCTCGATCAACAGCCCGCATGCATCGACCACGCTTCGCCTCGCCGATCGTCTTGTTGATCTGCTTCCTTGCCCCCGGCGCCGGCGCCGACGAACCTGGTCTCAAGCTGAAAATTCAGCCGGCGTTGATTCCGTATTCCGAGGGCAGCAACCAGCCCACGCCGATGTTTCTCGAAGCCGACCGGCTGCAGGGCCATCAGGAGCGCGAGCTCGAGGCCGAAGGCAACGTAAGCCTGCGCAAGCGCGGAGCAGCGGTTTTCGCGGACTATCTGTATTACGCCTTTCCGGAGCGGGAACTGACGGTCACGGGCCATGTCCGCTTCGAAAAAGAAGGCGACGTGGTCACCGGCGAGAAGTTGTTTTACAACCTCGACAGCGAAAGCGGTTACATTGAGAAGCCGGCATACAATTTCCAGCAGTTCCGGGCGCGCGGCAGTGCCGATCGGATGGTGATGGAAAGCCGCACCAAGATACGGGCGGACAAGGCTACCTACACCAACTGCGACGTCGGCGACGACGACTGGTTCCTACGGGTGGACAAGCTGGATCTGGACCGGCAACGCGATGTGGGCGTGGCGCATAACGCTACTGTGGTATTCAAGGGCTTGCCGGTGCTGTATTCACCTTATCTCGACTTTTCGCTGAGCGGCCGTCGCAAGACCGGTTTGCTGCCGCCGACCATCGGCAGCACCGGGCAAAGCGGCTTCGAGGTTACGCAGCCGTTCTACTGGAACATCGCACCCAATCGCGACGCCACCATCGCGCCGCGCATCCTTGCCAAGCGCGGTGTGCTGCTCAACACGGAACTGCGCTATCTCGAGCCGAGTCTGAGCGGTGAAGTGCGCACGGAATACCTTCCGAACGACCGGCAGAAACAGGAAAGTCGCTATGGCTACTCCTGGCAACACCAGGAGCTATTCGGTCGTGGTATCTCGGGGGGATTCAACCTGCAGGGCGTATCAGACGACACCTTTTTCACCGACCTGAGCGACAAGATCGCGGTGACTTCGCAGACCAACCTGCCGCGCGAAGGCAATTTGTTGTACGACGGCGACTGGTGGAACCTGAACGCCCGCGTGCAACGCTTTCAGACCCTGCAGGATCCGCTGGCCCCGGTCACACCGCCGTATGCGCGCGCGCCGCAGCTTACCCTGAACGTCAATCGCCAGACTGACTATTACCTAGATCTCGGCCTGCAGGGCGAGTACGTGGACTTCGATCATCCGTTCCTGCTGAACGGCAGACGCCAGATTCTCTATCCTTCGATCAGCGTGCCGCTGCAGACCTCGTATTTCTACCTGACGCCCAAGCTCGGCTATCACAATACCCGCTATTCCTTCGAGGATCCGAATCTCCCCGATGAAACGCGGGGATTGCCGATCTACAGCCTCGACAGCGCAGTAACTCTCGAGCGCAATGCCCGGCTCTGGGGCCGCGATTTCATCCAGACGCTGGAACCGCGCCTTTACTATGTCTACATTCCGTTTCGTCCGCAGGACCAGTTGCCAGTCTTCGACACGGCCGTGGCAGACTTCAACCTGGCGCAGATCTTCACGGAAAACCAGTTTACCGGCGGCGACCGCATCAACGACGCCAATCAGCTCACGGCGGCGCTGTCGAGCCGGCTGATCAATCCCGGCAGCGGAGAGGAGCAACTTCGCTTCGTTCTCGGCCAGCGCTACTATTTCAAAGAGCAGCAGGTTTCCCTCAGCACGTCGCGGCGGGATTTTAATCGTTCCGATATCCTGGCCGCGATGACCGGCAGGATCACCCCCAACTGGGTGGCCGATGTCGGCCTGCAGTACAGCGCCATTACCAGCCGAACGGAACGCAGCAATGTGGCGCTGCGCTACCAGCCAGCAATCGGCAAGATGATGAATTTCGGCTATCGCTTTACGCGCGATACCCTGGAGCAGGTGGATCTGTCGTCGCAGTGGCCGATCGCCGGGCGCTGGACCGGGTTGGCGCGCTGGAACTACACCTTGCGCGACAAGCGTCTGCTGGAGGGTCTGGCGGGGGTCGAGTACAATGCTGGCTGCTGGGCGGCCCGTTTTGTGGTGCATCGGTTCGTCAGCGCGACGCAGGAATACGTCAACGCGATGTTCTTTCAGGTCGAGTTGAACGGCGTGTCGAAGATCGGCTCCAACCCGCTCGAGCTGCTGCGGCAGAACGTCACCGGTTACACCAAGACCAACGAACCGCCGCCGGCAGAACGCAATCCGTTCCCGGCGTATTGAAAGCGGTAATGTCAGCTGCTGACGCCCCTGCTGGCGGCATCAGTGCCGGCATCGTCTTGCCATGACATCGAAAATGCGAATACTGGCTTTGTTTCTTGCATTGCTTGGTATCGCGCCGGCCGGCGCGGCTCAGGGCGAGCGTACGCACGGCGACCCCGCACTTCTGGATCGCGTGGTGGCCGTGGTCAACAACGAAGTCATCACCCGGCTCGATCTCGATGAGCAAGTGAGGGTGGCGCTGCAGCAGCTGCGGCGCCAGAACACCCCACTGCCCGCTCAGGACGTGCTGGAGCGCCAGTTGCTGGAGCGGCTGGTTACCGCCCGGGTGCTGGCGCAGACTGCCAAGGAGACCGGTTTGCGGGTGGACGATGCCCAGCTGCAGCGCTCGCTGGAACGCATCGCCCAGGAGAACAAACTGACGCCCGACGCCTTTCGCAAGGCGTTGGAAAGCGACGGCGTCAATTTCAACCGCTTCCGCGACGAGCTGCGCAACGAGATCCTGATCACGCGCCTCAAGGAGCGCGAAGTCGACAGCAAGATACTGATCACAGATGCAGAGATCGACAACTATCTCAAGACCCAGCAGAACCTGGGCGGAAAGGATGACGAGTACAGCCTCGCGCACATCCTGGTGCTGGTCCCCGAGCAGGCCAGCCCGGAGCAAATCCAGGCCAAGCGCTCTGCGGCGGAGAAGGCGCTGGCGCAACTCAGGGGCGGTGCTGATTTTCGCCAGGTGTCGGCGGGAGTGTCCGACGCGCAGAATGCGCTGGAAGGCGGCCCGCTGGGTTGGCGCCCGGCTTCGCGCCTGCCGCAGATCTTCGTCGACGTGGTGAGAACCATGAAGGTCGGCGACTTGAGCGCAGTGCTGCGCAGCGCCAACGGCTTCCACATTTTGAAGCTCCTCGACAAGCGCGGCAACGAAACGCCGGTGATTGTCCAGCAGACCCGCACACGCCACATCCTGGTGCGTCTGAACGAAGTCGTTTCCGAGGCCGACGCGAAACAGCGCCTGTTCCATCTCAAGGAGCGCATCGACAACGGCGCCGATTTCGCCGAACTGGCGCGGCTGCAGTCCGAGGACGCGAGTTCCTCGCGCGGCGGCGATCTCGGCTGGCTGTCGCCGGGAGACACGGTGCCGGAGTTCGAGCGCGCGATGAACGCACTTGAACCGGGACAGGTGAGCGAGCCGGTACAGTCGTCGTTCGGCTGGCATCTGATCCAGGTGCTCGAGCGGCGCAACGAGGACATGTCCAAAGAGCGTCAACGGCTGCTGGCCCGCCAGGCAATCCGTGCGCGCAAATCCGACGAAGCCTATCAGGAGTGGGTACGGCAGCAGCGCGACCGCGCCTACGTTGAACTGCGCCTCGAAGAGCGCTGAGCGTAATCGAAGGACCTCGTGCCTGGTCCGGACCAGCCCCTTGCAGGCAACGCATACTCCCAGAAAGAGGTTCAGCCAGAACTTCCTGGAGGATCGCGGCATCGTCGGGCAGATCGTCGCCGCCATTGATCCCCGGCGCGAAGACCGCATCATCGAGATCGGCCCGGGCCCAGGCGCACTCACTGCGCCGCTGCTCGACCGCGTTGCCCGTCTGGACGTTATCGAAATCGACCGCGATATCGTCCGCGCTCTGCGCGCGCGTTTCCCGCCGGAGAGCCTGCAAGTCCATCAGGGAGATGTGCTGGAATTCGATTTTTCCGCGTTTGGCGCAGGCATTCGCGTAGTCGGCAACCTCCCCTACAACATTTCGACTCCGATCCTGTTTCACCTGAACGCGCAGGTGGCCTTGCTGCGCGACTGCCATTTCATGCTCCAGCGCGAGGTCGTCGAGAGGATGGCCGCCGAACCCGGTTCGCCAGAGTACGGCCGCCTGTCAGTGATGTTGCAGTACCGGTGGGTCATCGAGTCGCTGTTCGATGTACCGCCGACGGCATTTCATCCGCAACCCAAAGTCTGGTCCTCGGTCGCGCGGATGACTCCCTACGCGAGCCCGCCTCACCGTGCCAGCAATGAGTCCTTGTTCGCCGATGTGGTGACGCGCGCGTTCGGCCAGCGCCGCAAGACGCTGCGCAACGCGTTGCGGGAGTTGCTCGAAGCCGGGGAACTGGAACAGTTGGGAATCGAACCAGGCGCCAGAGGCGAGACGCTGGGCGTCCCGGCATTCGTGCTCATCGCGAACTATCTGGAAGCGCGACGGAGCTAGCGCTTGCGCTGGATGAATTCGATCTTGTAGCCGTCCGGATCCTCGACGAAGGCAATCACTGTGGTGCCATGCTTCATCGGGCCGGCGTCGCGTGTGACTTTGCCGCCGCGCTTTTTCACTTCTTCGCAGGCCTTGTAGGCATCGTCCACCTCGAGCGCGACATGGCCGTAGCCGTTGCCCAGGTCGTATTTCGCAGTGTCCCAATTGTGGGTGAGTTCGAGCACCGCTTCCTTGTCTTCGTCGCCGTAGCCGATGAAAGCCAGCGTGAAACGGCCGTCCGGATAGTCCTTCTGGCGCAGCACCTTCATGCCGAGCACCTTGGTATAGAAATCGATCGAGTGCTTCAGGTCGCCCACCCTCAGCATCGTGTGCAGAATACGCATACGCGCAATGTTAAGTGTTGAGTTTTGAATGTAATGTTAAGTTTCCGGTCAGTCGCCGGGGCATCTGGGATAACTCAAAACTAAACATTTAACACTCAACATTCTATATCTCCACCAGTTCGAAGTCTTCCTTGCGCGCCCCGCATTCCGGGCAAACCCAGTTGACCGGCACATCCTCCCAGCGTGTGCCGGCAGAAAGGCCCTCTTCGGGCAGGCCGGTTGCCTCGTCGTAGATGAATCCGCAGATCAGGCACATGTAGGTCTTGTATTCTTCCTTTTCGCCTGCAGCCATTGTTGGTTTGGGGAATGACGGAGCTTTTCAGTTAAAATTCCATTTTAAGTCGAAACGCTGCCGCGAAACATCGCCGTGCCAGATTCTCTTCCGATCGTGCTCGTATTCGCGGCGACTGATCCCAGCGGCGGAGCGGGAGTTCAGGCGGACATCCTCACCCTGTCGAGCATGGGTTGCCATCCGTTGTCGGTGATCACCGCAGTGACCATCCAGGACACGATGGGCGTGGAAGACGTGCTTCCGATCGATGCCGAGTGGGTTGCCGACCAGGCGCGCTGCGTGCTCGAGGACGTGCCGGTCGCGGTGTTCAAAGTCGGCCTGCTCGGAAGTGTCGAAGCGATAGCGGCGATTGCCGAAGTAGTTTCGGATTATCCCGATATCCCGCTGGTGCTCGATCCCGTACTCGCCTCGGGCCGCGGTGACGAACTGGCTTCCGAGGACATGATCTCGGCCATGCGCGAGTTGCTGATCCCGCAGACCACAGTGATCACGCCCAACAGCCTCGAGGCCCGGCGACTGGCGCAAGACGACAGCAACGAGAACGACGACCCCGATCTCAACGAATGCGCGCGGCGCCTGCTCAATCTCGGCTGCGAGTTTGTTCTGGTGACCGGGACCCACGAAAACACGGCGCAGGTGGTCAACACACTCCACGACCAGCAGGGCGTGGTACGAACCGACTCCTGGCAACGCCTGCCCGGCATTTTCCATGGCTCGGGCTGCACGCTCGCCTCGGCGGTCGCGGCGACGATCGCCAACGGACTCGGCGTGCCCGAGGCTGTACGCGATGCACAGGAATACACCTGGCAGACGCTCAAGTTCGCGTATCGGACCGGCATGGGGCAGTTGATCCCGGACCGGTTGTTCTGGGCGCGCGAGGAAGAGCCGGAGGATGCGCAAGACGGTTAGCGGCTTGTATGCGGTGACGCCCGGGCTTGCCGACTCCGCGCTTTTGACGAGCAAGGTCGAGGCTGCGTTGCGCGGCGGCGCGCATGTGGTGCAGTACCGCAACAAGACTGCCGACGAGCGGTTACGACGCGAACAGGCGCTTCGGATTGCGCGGTTGTGCCGCGAGGTCGGCGCTTGTTTCATCGTTAACGACAGTATCGAGCTAGCGCGCGAGGTGGCTGCCGACGGAGTGCACCTGGGCAAGGACGACGACGGCGTCGGCGCAGCGCGTGCCCTGCTCGGTCCCGGCAAACTGATTGGCGTGTCGTGCTACAACCAGTTGTGGCGTGCGCGCGATGCGGTGGTGCAGGGCGCGGACTACATCGCGTTCGGCAGTTTCTTTCCGTCGCCGACCAAGCCCGGCGCGGTAACGGCTGGGCCGGACCTGTTGCGCGCGGCAAGGAAGTTTTCGCGCCCGATCGTCGCGATCGGTGGCATCACGCCGGACAATGCTTCCGGACTGATCGAAGCCGGCGCCGACGCGGTGGCAGTGGTCGCTGCAGTGTTTGATGCGCACGACGTTGAGAGCGCGGCGCGCCGCATTGCCGGGCTGTTCGCGGAACGCAGTGAGTCCTGAGACTGCAAGCATGAAAACCAGAAACGAGATTCTTTTCGAGAAATCGCAGACGGTGATTCCCGGCGGCGTAAACTCGCCGGTACGCGCCTTCCGCTCGGTGGGCGGCACGCCGTTGTTCGTGAGCCGCGGGGAGGGCGCCTGCGTGTGGGACGCGGACGGCAGGCGTTACGTCGACTACGTCGGTTCCTGGGGGCCGCTGGTGCTTGGCCACGCGCATCCGCAAGTGGTGGAAGCGGTGCGGGAGGCTGCCTCACGCGGCTTGAGCTTTGGCGCCCCGACGGAAGCCGAACTGGAAATGGCGGAACTCATCACCCGGCTGCTGCCGTCGATGCAGCAGGTGCGCCTGGTGAATTCCGGCACCGAGGCGACCATGAGCGCGATCCGGTTGGCGCGTGGCTTCACGGGGCGCGCGAAGATCGTGAAGTTCGAGGGCTGCTACCACGGTCACGCCGATTCGTTGCTGGTAAAAGCCGGTTCCGGCTCGCTCACTTTCGGTCAGCCCAGTTCCGCAGGCGTGCCTGCAGAAATCACGACGCACACGCTGGTGCTCGATTACAACGACGCTGGCATGCTGGAACGCGCATTCGGCGCGCAAGGCGATGAAATTGCCGCGGTGATCGTCGAGGCGGTGGCGGGCAACATGAATCTGGTCAAGCCCAGGCCGGAATTCCTGCGCGCGCTTCGGGACCTTTGCACGAAGCACGGCGCGGTGTTGATTTTCGATGAAGTGATGACGGGATTCCGGGTCGGGCTCCAGGGAGCTCAGGGGCTTTACCGCATCACTCCCGACCTGACCACGCTGGGCAAGGTCATCGGCGGCGGCATGCCGGTGGGTGCATTCGGCGGACGGCGCGATATCATGCAGTTCATTGCGCCGCTTGGACCGGTGTACCAGGCCGGAACGCTGTCGGGAAATCCGGTCGCGGTCGCTGCCGGTTTGGCCACGCTCAAGCTTGTCCAGGCGCCCGGTTTTTTCGACCGGCTTGGCAATGCAGCCGCGGCGCTGGTGCAGGGCCTGCAGAAGGCCGGTAGAGATGCCGGATTGGCGTTTTCCGCGCAATCGGTCGGCGGGATGTTCGGCATGTATTTCCGCGCCTCGTCGCCGGAGAGTTATGCCCAAGTCATGGAATGCGACAAGAATGCCTTTAACCGTTTTTTCCATGCCATGCTGGTTCAAGGCGTGTACCTGGCGCCGTCGGCATTCGAAGCGGGGTTTGTCTCCGCCGCTCACGGCGACGCCGAAATCAGCACCACCATCGCCGCGGCATCGGCAGCATTCGCGAAAGTCGCGGCTGCGTGAACCGTCGTGAGGTCAGCGCAAACCGGAGAGGTACTCGGCGACGGCGGCAATTTCCTTGTCGGTGAGCCGGGCCGCGACGGCGCGCATCATGTTATTGGTGTCGTTGGCGCGCTCTCCGGCACGGAATGCTTTCAATTGCGCAACGACGTACTCGGGATGTTGACCGGCAAGCCGCGGATACTGGGAAGGAATTCCGGCACCGTTCGGCGAATGGCAGCCGGCGCAGGCTGCCACGCCGGTGGCGAGGTTGCCGCCGCGAAACAGCTTGCGCCCATGAGCAACCAGGTCCTTGTCTTTCGCCGCGGCTTCGCGGAGTTTCTGCGCGGCGTAATAAGCGGAAAGATTGCGCATATCCTCGGCAGACAGACCGGCTACCATGCCCATCATCACGGCGTTGTTACGGTTGCCCGATTTGAATTCGTTCAGCTGCTTGAACAGATACTCGGGATGCTGTCCGGCGAGACTCGGATTCATCGGCAGCGGGCTGTTGCCGTCGGCCCCGTGGCAGGCGGCGCAGATTTGGTTGGCGATGGATTGAGCCTTGGCTGGGTCGCCGTAATCAGCTGCGACGGCCGAGGTGACGGATATGAGCGCGACCACGGCCGCCGCGATGAGACGATTCATGAATACTCCTTGGATTTTGTGCCGAGTCCCGGGCGTGCGCTGGTCCCCGCGAGAGGTGGCATTTTAGCGTAAGTGATGAGCCGCACCCGTTTGTTCAACGATGTCGCCTTCTTCGCTACAGCGGCGCACGAGCGCGACCTGCCGGCTTCGTCTGGAGTCGAAGTGGCATTTGCCGGACGCTCGAACGCGGGCAAATCAAGCGCACTCAACGCGCTTGCCCGGCGTCACCGCCTGGCCTTCGTCAGCAAGACTCCGGGCCGAACGCAGCAGATCAATTTCTTTAGTCTGGGGGTCGGGCGTTTTCTGGTGGACTTGCCCGGGTACGGGTACGCGCGGGTGCCGGGAGCGACGAAACGATCCTGGCAGGAACTGCTGTCCGGTTACTTGCAGGCTCGTGGCCAGTTGCGCGGGCTCGTGGTGGTAATGGATGCCCGTCATCCGCTGACGCCGCTGGACCGGCAGCTACTGGACTGGTTCGCCCCGACAGGCCGGCCGGTGCACGTGCTGCTCACCAAGGCAGACAAATTGTCGAAACAGGAAGCGAGCAGACAATTGCGCATAGTGGGCGAAAGGCTCGCCGCCGAATACCACGGCAGCAGCGTTCAACTTTTTTCTGCGACGACCAAACAGGGCGTCGACGAAGCCGAGACGCTATTGGCCGACTGGTTCGATGCCGGGTAGGGTGGGCAGAGACAGCTAAAATAAAAAACCCCCGGTTAAAGGGGACTAAAACCGGGGGCGAAACAAAGCCTCAATTGGATTAAGGCACCCGCTCAGGGAGGAGAAGCGGGAGACATCACTGTCTATTGATTGAGAGTCCTGGAGTCGCAAAAAAGTTCCGCTTTGCACAACCGACGATTTATAATTAAATTCAACGAGATAGTTTCTCGCTTTGCAACCGGAGACCGGAAGGGGCGGGGAATCGAGGGCCGATCATGCATGTACTCGGAAAGTTTCCAGTCCGCAGGATGCGCAGGCTGCGCCGCGACGATTTTTCCCGACGCATGGTGCGAGAGCATCGACTGTCTTCGGACGATTTCATCTACCCGGTGTTCGTAATTGACGGACAGCACCGCAGCGAGCCGGTTCCGTCGATGCCAGGGGTGGAACGGCTGACGGTCGACGCGTTACTCCGGCAGGCCGAGCGCTGCGTCGAGCTTGGGGTGCCGGCGATCGCGTTGTTCCCGGTCGTGGACAACAAGCTCAGGACCGCCGATGCCAGAGAGGCGTTCAATCCCGACGGGCTCGCTCCGCGATCCATCCGGGCGCTGAAAAGCCGCTTCCCGCAATTGGGCGTCATCACCGATATCGCCCTCGATCCCTATACCAGCCACGGCCAGGACGGTTTGATCGACGACAGCGGTTACGTGCTCAATGACGAGACCATCGAGGCGTTGGTCAAACAGGCGCTGACGCATGCAGAAGCCGGGGTGGATATCGTCGCGCCCTCCGACATGATGGACGGGCGCGTCAGGGCGCTGCGTCGGGCGCTGGATGAGAGTGGGCATATTTACACGCGCATACTGGCTTACGCGGCCAAATATGCGTCGAGTTTCTATGGCCCATTTCGCGACGCGGTCGGCTCGGCGGCAAATCTCGGCAGGGGCGACAAATACACTTACCAGATCGACCCGGCAAACAGCGACGAAGCCCTTTGGGAAGTGGGAATGGACCTAGAAGAGGGTGCGGACATGGTGATGGTCAAGCCTGGAATGCCTTACCTCGACATCGTGCGCAGGGTGAAAGACGAGTTCGGCGCGCCGACCTTCGTGTATCAGGTCAGCGGCGAGTACGCGATGCTCCAGGCCGCGGGGGTGAACGGCTGGATCGACCGTCGCAAATGCGTTCTGGAGTCGTTGCTGGCCTTCAAGCGTGCCGGCGCCGACGGCATCCTGACTTATTTCGCCCTGGAAGCGGCCGCCTGGCTCAAAGAAGATTAGTCGCAGCGCCCGCAGTTCGAGCGCTTTCGAGCACCGAGTTCAGCCAGTCGATGCGGGCACGGTCAAAGGGCTTGCCCTCGGCGGTGGTGCGCAGCTGATAGCGCAGATCGCGCGGCGCGAACACGGTGATGTCGAAATCGGCGTCGTCGGTACTGACGGTGAAATTCGGTACGCTGCGCTGTTCCCCGCCAATGTAAACGCGCCGTTCGCGGCTGCGATAGGGGATCTGGCGGTTGAGCAGAAACATTTCCACGTCCTTCACGCTGTCGGTGAAAAGGTGGATGTTGATGTCGGAGTACTTGCCCGCGCTGCCGGACAGCACCGAACCGGACAAATGGGGATCGAACTGCGCGAGCAGTTGCATCATCTCGCGGGCGTTCTGCCGCAGGCGGCGCAGGCGCGCCTGCTGCTCGTCGGCCTGGTAGAGCTGCTGGTAGGCGCGCAGGGCCTGCTCCACCTCCTCATTGTTGGGCAGGTTGCGGGTGTCCGGCGCCCCGGCCTGACGTGCCGCCTTGCGCTTGGCGAGCGCAAAATCATCGATCCCGTCCACGGCCATCAGGCGCGCCGCAAGTTGGGCGATGCGCTCGCGCATCTGTCGGTTATTGCCGTTCTCCCTCGACATCTGTGTTCAGTATAGCTGGTCCCTGACTTCCTCCGGCGGCTTGGCAGAGTCGCCAAGCTGGTCTTCCGGGCTGCTCTCCTGCTCCGGCGGCACGTTCTCGTGGTAGAAGTACTCGATCATCGGAGTGGCGGCGTGCCGGTCGCGAAGGCCCGTTTGCGGATTGATCGCGACTGCGACCACGCCTTGGGGCGCGACCCAGAGTTCTTCCGGCTGGCCTTTCAGGACCGTCCCCATGTACGACATCCAGATCGGCAGGGCCGCCACCGCGCCGGTTTCATGATCACCCAGCGTGCGCGGGATGTCGTAGCCTATCCACACCACTGTCGCAAGGTTGCGCTGGAATCCGGCAAACCACGCGTCCAACTGCTCGTTGGTCGTGCCGGTCTTGCCGGCAAGGTCCACGCGGCCGAGTGCCATGGCGCGCGCCCCGGTGCCACCGCGGATTACGTCCTGCATCATGTTTGCCATGATGAACGCGTTGCGGGAATCGATTACCCGTTCCGCGCCCTTGCCAACCTGGATCGGATTGGCCTTGCCGAGGATTTCGCCCTGTGCGTCCTCGATGCGCTCGATGAAATAAGGCGTCACACGGAAACCGCCGTTGGCGAACACCGAGTAGCCCATCACCATTTCCAGGGGCGTGGTTGAGCCGGCACCCAACGCCATGGTCAGATAGGGCGGATGTTGCTTCGGATCGAAACCGAAGCGGGAGATGTAGTCCTGTGCGTACTGCGGAGTGATCGCCTGCAGAATCCGTATGGACACCAGGTTCTTCGATCTGGTCAGCGCGGTGCGCATGCGGATCGGGCCATCGAAGGTGCCGTCGAAGTTTCTCGGCTCCCAGTTCACCGATCCGGTTTCGCTGGCGTCGATGGTCAGCGGCGCGTCGTTGATGATGGTGGCTGGCGTGAAACCCTTTTCCAGCGCCGCCGAATAAATGAACGGCTTGAAGCTCGAACCGGGCTGCCGGCGCGCCTGGGTTACGTGGTTGTACTTGTTGCGGTAGAAGTCGAATCCGCCGACCATGGCGCGGATTGCGCCGTCGTTGGTGTTTACGGACACCAGCGCGGCTTCAACCTGCGGCAACTGCACGATTTTCCAGCCGCCCTTGCCGTCGGGTTGCGCCCGGATCAGCGCGCCGCGGCGCAGCCTGAGTTTGGCAGGCGCGCGATTGCCGATCATGCGGCTGGCGAACTTCAGCCCGTCGCCGGTGATGGTGACGAATTCGCCGCCCTTGCGGTAGGCCTTCACTGCCTTGGCATCGACCTCCAGCGCGATGGCCGGGTAGATGTCGTCGCTTTCCAGTTCGTCCTGCAGCGAATCCTCAAGCGCTTCTTCCCCGATTTCTTCCTTGGGAAGATCAAAATAACCCTCTGCGCCGCGATAATTCTGACGCTCGTCGTATTCCAGCACCCCCTGGCGCAGCGCCCGATAAGCGGCGTCTTGGTGCACCTTGGACAGCGTGGTGTAGACCCGGAAGCCGCGGGTATAGGCTTCTTCCTTGTAGGCGTCGTAGATCGCCTGACGCACCATCTCGGCGAAGTGGTCCGCCCGCGTCGCGAACTCCTGGACTTGGCGGGTGACGATGATCGGCTGGGCCTCCGCCTGCTTGAACTGCTCGGCGTCGATATGATTGAGCTCGAGCATGCGGCGCAGCACGTAGCGCTGCCGCTGCTTGGCGCGGTTCATGTTGATCACCGGGTTGTAACGCGACGGCGCCTTAGGCAGCCCGGCAAGCATCGCGATCTCGCCAAGGTTCAGCTGGTCGAGCGGTTTGCCGAAGTACACCAGCGCGGCCGCGCCGAAGCCGTAGGCGCGCTGGCCGAGGTAAATCTGGTTGATATAAAGCTGCAGAATTTCGTCTTTGGTCAGGCTGTGCTCGATCTTGAACGCGAGCAGCGCTTCATTGAACTTGCGGCTGAAAGTCTTCTCGGTGGAAAGAAAGAAGTTTCGTGCCACTTGCATGGTGATGGTGCTGGCGCCCTGTCGGGCACTGGCGGCGGCGAAATTGGACAGTGTGGCGCGTACCACACCGATGTAATCGACCCCACCGTGTTCGTAAAAGCGCTCGTCCTCGGCCGCGATGATTGCCTTGCGCAGTATGTCGGGGGTCTGCTCGATCTTGACGAAGGCCCGCTTTTCCTCGCCGAACTCCCCGATCAGGTCGCCCTCGACGCTGAAGATCTGCAGTGGAATCTTGGGCTGATAGGAGGTCAGTGCCTCGAGGGAAGGCAGGTTCGGATAGGCCACCACCATGGCATATCCGACCACCAGAACGATCGCGGCCGCGATCGCGGCAAGCCCGAACAGGCCATAAAACCACCAGCGGGAGGACATGGGATAGATCTAAGGGGGGGTGCCGGCAGGGGGAACGGCGGGCATTATATATAGATGTTGCCCAGACCCGACAGAAGGGGGCTGTTAAATCGCTTTACTTGCAAAATAGTTGTTGCTAGCATTTAATGTAGATTATACGTATCGCGCCTAAAGGGCCAATGCTCAAAGGAAAATTCGAGTTCAACGCGGACTTTCTCGGCGGTCTGCTGAAGGCCAAGTCGCCTCCTCTTGTCGGCGTCGACGTCAGTTCCTCGTCCGTGAAAATGGTCGAGTTGACCGGTTCCGGCAGGGGCCGCTATCGCCTCGAGCGCTATTCCATCGAGCCGTTGCCGAAGGACGCGGTGGTTGACGGCAACATCATGAACCTCGAAGTGGTGGGCGATGCGCTCAGGCGCGGCTGGAAGCGTATGGGCACCCGGGTCAAGAATCTGGCGATGGCCCTGCCCTCCGCGGCAGTCATCACCAAGAAGATCGTCGTTCCCGCAGGCCAGACCGAAGACCAGCTCGAAGCCCAAGTCGAAACCGAAGCCAACCAGTACATTCCGTTTGCCCTGGAGGAAGTCAACCTCGACTTCCAGATTCTCGGCCCAGCCCCGAACAGCAGCGAGGATGTGGAAGTCCTGATCGCCGCCTCGCGCAAGGAGAAAGTCGACGACCGCGTGGCCGTGGCCGAGTCGGTCGGTCTCAAGGCAGTGGTGATGGATATCGACTCCTTTGCCTCCCAGAACGCGTTCGAACTGATGCAGGGCCAGCTACCCGAGGGTGGCCACGATCAGGCCATCGCCCTGGTGGATATCGGCGCCTCGATGATGAACATCAACGTGTTGCGCAACAATCAATCGGTCTACATGCGCGAGCAGCCATTTGGAGGCAATCAGCTCACCCAGGAGATCATGCGCCACTACAATCTCTCGGCCGAGGAAGCCGAGGCCGCCAAGCGCAACGGCGGGCTGCCGGATACCTATGACTCCGAAGTCCTGGCTCCGTTCATGGACACCTTGGCGCTCGAAGTCGCCAGAGCACTTCAGTTCTTTTTTACCTCCACCCAGTACAATCAGGTCCACCACATCTTTCTTTCCGGCGGCTCCGCGACCATTCCCGGTCTGCCGGAAGTTGTGGCAGAGCGCACTCAGGTCAATACCCTGGTCGCCAATCCGTTCGCTGGAATGGAGGTTTCCTCCAAAGTTCGACAGGCCCAGCTAGCGGTGGATTCGCCCGCGCTGCTGGTTGCCTGCGGACTCGCACTGCGGAGATTCGACGAATGATCCCAATCAACCTACTGCCGCACCGCGCGGAGCGGCGCAAGGCGCAGACGCGCCAGTTCGCTGTGCTGGCGGTCATGACCGTGGTTCTGGCGGGTGCGATCGTCGGCGCGGTTCATACGCTGTTCGCCAGCCGCATCGAGAATCAGCTGAGTCGGAACAAATACCTGCAAACCGAGATCGCAGCGCTCGACAAGCAGATCGACGAGATCAAGAAGCTCAAGGAGCAGACACAGGCGCTGCTGGCGCGCAAACGCGTGGTGGAAACCCTGCAGACCAACCGCACCGAGACCGTGCGACTGCTCGATCAGATGGTGAGGCAACTGCCGGACGGCGTGCATCTGAAGACGGTGAAGCAGACCGGGCAGAAGGTCAACGTGGTCGGCTATGCGACCTCCAATGCAAGGGTGTCGACGCTGATGCGCAATCTCGAAGCCTCGCCCTGGCTGGAAGCCCCGTCCCTGGTTGAAGTCAAGGCTACCAGGCTGGGCAAGGACAACATCATTCTCAACGAATTCATTCTCAACGTGACCATCTCGCGGCCCAAGGAAGAGGCTGCGGGAGCCAAACCGGCTGCGCCAGCCACGCCGCGCGCTGCGACCGCGCCGAAAGCCTGACGATCATGACGCTCGACGACCTGAGGCGACTGGACCCGAGGGACATCGGCAGCTGGCCGGTGGCGCCCAAGCTGGGAGCATTGCTCATTTTGCTTCTGTTCATCGTATTTGCCGGGTACTGGTTCGACTGGAGGAACCAACTGGAAGAACTGGCGCAGGCGCGCGACCAAGAGCAGGAGCTGCGTACGGCGTTCCTCGACAAGCAAAAACAGGCCGTGAATCTTGAGGCTTACCGCAAGCAACTTGCGGAAATCGAGGAATCCTTCGGGGAGATGCTCAAGCAACTGCCCAACAAGTCGGAAATGGAAGCGCTGCTTACCGACATCAATCAGGCTGGGTTGGGTCGCGGCCTACAGTTCGAGCTGTTCCGTCCGGCTCAGAAGGAAAACATGTCGGAGTTCTACGCGGAACTGCCGATCACCATCAAACTCACCGGGAAATACCACGATATCGGCGCGTTCGCGAGCGACGTTTCCCAATTGTCGCGGATCGTGACCCTGAACGACATCGC
>DASQOP010000128.1:0-12674 GCA_035644415.1 Burkholderiales bacterium | reverse complement strand
CTACCTCGGCAGCCACTTCGACATCCACGGCGGCGGCCAGGACCTGCAGTTTCCGCACCACGAGAACGAGATCGCTCAGTCGGAAGGCGCGCACGGCCACGCCTTCGTGAACTACTGGATGCACAACGGCTTCGTGCGCGTAGACAACGAGAAGATGTCGAAGTCGCTCGGTAATTTCTTCACCGTGCGCGAAATCCTGACGAAGTACGACGCAGAAGTGGTGCGCTTCTTCATCGTACGCGCGCACTATCGCAGTCCGCTGAACTATTCCGACCAGCACCTCGATGACGCCAGGCAGGCGCTGACCCGGCTTTATACTGCGCTCAAAGCGGTGCCGGCGCAGGCCGGCGATGTGGACTGGAACGAGCCGCAGGCGGCGCGTTTCCAAGCGGCGATGAACGACGATTTCAATACCCCGGAAGCGGTTGCCGTGCTGTTCGATCTTGCTAACGAAGTCAATCGCAGCCGGTCCTCGAACACGGCCGCGCTGCTCAAATCGCTCGGCGCAGTGTTGGGCCTGCTGCAACGCGATCCCGACGAGTTCTTGCGCGGCGATCTACCCGCCGGCTGGACCGTGGCACGGGTCGAAGAAATGATCGCGGCGCGCGCGCAAGCAAAGAAGGCCAGGAACTACGCCGAGTCCGACCGCATCCGCGACCAACTGCTCGCGGCAGGGATCGTGCTCGAGGACGGGCCCGCAGGCACGACCTGGCGCCGCAAGTAACGCGGTGTCGTGAGCATGAAAAAGGGCCGCACCGGCGGCCCTTTTCTTGAAGTCGCGACTTCTATTCGGCGAAGAATTCCCTCACGCGGTCCATCCAGCTTTTGGCGCGCGGGTTGTGGCGGCCGTTGTCGCGATCGTTGATCTCTTCGAGTTCCTGAAGCAATTCCTTCTGCCGCGGCGTGAGATTCACCGGCGTTTCCACCACCACGTGGCAAAGCAGGTCGCCGTAGGCGTTGCTGCGCACGCCTTTGATGCCCTTGCCGCGCAAACGGAATACTTTCCCCGTCTGGGTCTCCAGAGGAATCTTGATCTTGGCGTAACCGTCCAGCGTCGGAATCTCGATCTCCCCGCCCAGCGCCGCCTTGGTGAGGCTGATCGGCATCTCGCAGTGCAGGTCGTTGCCCTCGCGGCTGAACACCTCGTGCGCACGGATGTGGATCACCACGTACAGATCGCCTGATGGACCGCCGTTGACCCCGGCTTCGCCTTCCCCGGAAAGGCGGATGCGGTCGCCCTCGTCCACGCCGGCGGGAATCTTGACCGACAGCGTCTTCTGGCGCTTGACCCGGCCCGCGCCATTACACGTAGCGCAGGGACTCTGCACGACTTTGCCGCTGCCATGGCATTTCGGGCAAGTCTGCTGGATCGAGAAGAATCCCTGGGTTATGCGCACCTGTCCCTGACCGCCGCAAGTCGGACAGGTCATCGGCTGCGTGCCGGGTTTTGCGCCCGAACCGCCACAGGTCACGCACTCCTCCATGGTCGGGATGCGCACCCGGGTCTCGGTGCCGCGGGCGGCTTCTTCCAGCGAGATTTCCAGGTTGTAGCGCAGGTCGGCGCCACGGTAGACGTTGGAGCGCTGGCGCCCCGCACCGAAGATGTCGCCGAAGATATCGCCGAAAGCATCGGCGAAACCACCGAAGCCCGCACCGGCCGCTCCCGCTCCCATTCCGGCCCGAGGATCGACTCCGGCGTGGCCGTATTGATCGTAGGCCCCGCGCTTGCCGGCGTCGGATAGCACTTCGTAGGCTTCCTTCGCCTCCTTGAACAGCCCCTCGGATTTCGGATTGTCCGGATTGCGATCCGGATGGTGCTTCATCGCCAGCTTCCGGTAGGCCTTTTTGATTTCCTCTTCGGAAGCGTCGCGATTGACGCCGAGTACCTCGTAATAGTCGCGTTTCGACATTCAGTGCCTTCTTGGCTGGGCCGTCGCTCTATTTTTTAGACAAGGCAAGGGGTGAGCCGGAAATCCGCCTCACCCCTCACGCGTTAAGCCTTACCTTATCACGCCGATTTCTTCTGGTCCTTCACTTCCTCGTATTCCGCATCCACCACGTTGCCGTCCTCGGGCTTGGCGCCGCCGGATTCTGACTGGGGCTGGGCGCCGCCGCCTTGCGCCTGCTGCTGGGAGTACATCTTCTCCGCCAGCTTGTGCGACGCTTCGGCCAGGGCCTTGGATTTGGCCTCGATCACGTCCTTGTCGCCGCTCTTGATGGCTTCTTCCGCCGCCTTGATCGCCGCTTCGATGCCGGACTTCTCGTCCGCGGTGACCTTGTCGCCATGCTCGGTGAGCGATTTCTTCACCGCGTGGATGAGCGCGTCGCACTGGTTGCGCGCTTCCACCAGCTCGCGGGCCTTGCGGTCCTCGTCGGCGTGCGCTTCGGCGTCCTTCACCATGCGCTGGATCTCGTCTTCCTTGAGACCCGAATTGGCCTGGATCTTGATCTTGTTTTCCTTGCCGGTGGCCTTGTCCTTGGCCGAGACGTGCAGGATGCCGTTGGCGTCGATGTCGAATGTGACTTCGATCTGCGGCAGTCCACGCGGCGCCGGCGGGATGTCGGACAGGTTGAACTGGCCGAGGCTCTTGTTGCCGGAGGCCATTTCGCGCTCGCCCTGCAGCACATGGATCGTTACCGCCGTCTGGTTGTCGTCGGCGGTCGAGAACACCTGCTGCGCCTTGGTCGGGATCGTGGTGTTCTTCTGGATCAGCTTGGTCATCACCCCACCCAGCGTTTCGATGCCCAGGCTGAGCGGCGTGACGTCGAGCAGGAGGACATCCTTGACGTCGCCCTGCAACACGCCAGCCTGAATCGCCGCGCCGATCGCGACTGCTTCATCTGGATTCACGTCCTTGCGCGGTTCCTTGCCGAAAATTTCCTTCACCTTCTCCTGGACCTTCGGCATGCGGGTCATGCCGCCCACCAGGATCACGTCGGAGATGTCGGAGAGCTTCACGCCGGCATCCTTGATGGCGGTGCGGCACGGTTCCACCGTCTTCTGGATCAGCTCATCGACCAGGCTTTCGAACTTGGCGCGGGTGATCTTGATCGCCAGGTGCTTGGGTCCCGAGGCGTCGGCGGTGATGTACGGCAGGTTGATCTCGGTCTGCTGGCTGGACGACAACTCGATCTTGGCCTTCTCGGCCGCTTCCTTGAGACGCTGCAGCGCCAGCACGTCCTTGCGCAGGTCGATTCCCTGTTCCTTCTTGAACTCATCGGCGAGATAGTCCATCAGCCGCTGGTCGAAGTCCTCGCCGCCGAGGAAGGTGTCGCCATTGGTCGAGAGCACCTCGAACTGGTGTTCCTTGTCCACCACGGCGATTTCGATGATGGAGATGTCGAACGTGCCGCCGCCCAGGTCATATACCGCGATCTTGCGGTCGCCTTCCTTCTTGTCCATGCCGAAGGCGAGCGCCGCCGCGGTCGGCTCGTTGATGATGCGCTTGACGTCCAGACCGGCGATGCGGCCGGCGTCCTTGGTGGCCTGGCGTTGCGAATCGTTGAAGTAGGCGGGCACCGTGATCACTGCCTCGGTGACCGGCTCGCCGAGATAGTCCTCGGCGGTCTTCTTCATCTTCACCAGCACCTGTGCAGAGACCTCGGGCGGCGAGATCTTTTTCCCGCGTACCTCGATCCAGGCGTCGCCGTTGCTGTTCTGGACGATCTTGTAGGGCATCAGGTCGATGTCCTTCTGTACTTCCGGTTCGATGAAGCGGCGGCCGATCAGGCGCTTGACCGCGAAAAGCGTGTTCTTGGGGTTGGTGATCGCCTGGCGCTTGGCTGGTGCGCCGACCAGGATTTCGCCGTCTTCCATGTAGGCGACGATCGAGGGCGTGGTGCGCGCGCCTTCGGAGTTCTCGATCACCTTGGGCTGGCCGTTCTCCATCACGGCCACGCATGAATTCGTGGTGCCGAGGTCAATACCGATAATCTTTCCCATGGTCTTTCCTTTGTTCGAAAGTGAGAATGCCTTTGATATCGAAGATTTGGTCTTCCGTTTTGAAAATCAAGCAGAGGCCCGCGATTTGGCGATGGTGACTAGTGCCGGGCGGATCACCCGGTCGTTCAGGCTGTAGCCTTTCTGCAGCACGCTGACCACGGTGTTGGGATCGGCATCGGCTTCCACCAGGCCGATTCCCTGGTGTTTGTGGGGGTCGAATTTTTCCCCTAACGGATTGATTTCTTTAATTGAAAATTTCTCGAACGCGTTGGTCAACTGTTTCAGGGTCAACTCAACGCCGCTTCTCAGCCCATCCGGGGTGGCGTTGCCGGGAGCGAGCGCCGCCTCCAGGCTGTCGCGTACCGCAAGCAGTTCGCTGGCGAAACCCTCAAGGGCGTACTTGTGGGCGTTGGCAATGTCGGTCTGCGTGCGCCTGCGCACATTTTCGGTCTCGGCCTTGGCGCGCAACCAGGCATCGTGGTGTTCCTGGGCCGCAAGCTCCGCCTTCTTCAGCAACTCTTCCATACCCGGCATGGTCTCGACTGCCGGGGCGTCATATCCTGCGTCCTCCGCCGCCAGCGAGGCTGTGCCACTGTCATTCTGCGGCACGGCCGCCAATTTTTCCTGGTCCTGCATCAGCTCCTCCTGGGTCCAAACTGCCAGTCATGTTGGGGTCCGATAGCGCTATTTCAACCCTGGCCCGACGCTGAACACGGCCCCACACCGCCTGATTTCAGGAGTTCATTGTGCGAGGAAGGGCTTACTTTATGGTTTCGGGCGCGAACGCTGGATGACTATACTGCCAGCCGCTTTTACCGGTGGCCGCAATCAAGGCGCGACGCTGCCATAACCTGATGAGCTAGTTCTTTGCGCCCATCGCAACCGCGCGCGTGCGGCTCTCCGCAGCGGCGCGCAGCGCCGGGGCCTGATCCCAGTCGGTGGACGCCCAGCCGTGCAGGTTTTCCGCGGCGATGCGGGCCAGCGCCTGGATCCATTCGTGCCGCTGGTTCAGGCAGGGGATATAGTGGAATTCTCCGCCCCCTGCCTTGAGGAAGGCGGCCTTGTTCTCGATGCCGATCTCCTCCAGGGTTTCCAGGCAATCGGACACGAATCCAGGGCACACCACGTCCACTCGAGAAGTCTTGCGCTTGCCCAGCGTTCCGATGGTATCGATGGTGTAAGGCTTGAGCCATTCGCTGCGGCCGAAGCGCGACTGGAAAGTCACCATATATTGTTCGGGCTTGAGCCCCAGTTCCTGGGCCAGCAACCGGCCGGTCACTTGGCACTCACAGTGGTAGGGATCGCCACGATCCAGCGTGAAGCGCGGCACGCCGTGAAAGCTCATCACCAGCTTGTCCGGCCGGCCGTTAGCCATCCAGTAATCATTGATGTCCTTGGCCAGCGCGGTGATATAGCCGGGGTGGTCGTGGTAGTGCTTGACCAGCCGTAGCGCCGGCGCGTTGCGCATTCTCTTGACTGCATCGAACACCGCGTCGAAGGCGCTCGCGGTGGTGCTAGCCGCATACTGCGGGTACAGCGGCAGCACCACTATGCGGTCGCATCCCTGGCCGCGCAGTTCGCGCAGGACGGTACCGATCGACGGTTCGCCGTAGCGCATCGCCCAGGCGATGCTGTGCGGGGTCTTCACGCGCTCGCCGAGATATCCTTTCAACAGCGTCGCCTGCTTTTCGGTGTGAACCCTCAGCGGTGAACCGTCTCTGGTCCAGATCTTTGCGTACTTCGCGGCCGACTGCTTGGGCCGGGTATTGAGGATGATGCCGTTGAGGATCGGCCACCAGACCAGCCTCGGTATCTCGACCACGCGCGGATCGGACAGGAATTGTTTGAGATACGGCTTTAGCGCCCTGGCGGTCGGTGCGGTGGGCGTCCCGAGGTTGATCAGCAGGATTCCGGCCTTGGCAATCGTGCCGTGCTGGAACCTGGGTTCGGGAAGAAAGGACATTAGGGGGCGAGGGGCAAGGCGAGAGGCGTCAGGTTGCGTGAGTACCGCGCGCAATGCCCCAAAGTTTTATCTTGGGCATCCTGCCTCAACAAAATTCAATGTTGTGAGAGCGCGCTCGAGAGCAGTTTGGCGGTGATGTCCACGATCGGGATCACGCGCTCGTAGGCCATGCGGGTGGGGCCGACCACGCCCACCGTGCCGACCACCTGGCCGTCGACTTCGTAGGGCGCGGTCACCACGCTGCACTCGTCCAGCGGAACCAGGCCGGATTCGCCGCCGATGAAAATCTGCACTCCGTGCGCGCGGCTGCTGATGTCCAGCAACTGCAGGAGGCTGGTCTTCTGCTCGAACATGTCGAACAGCCGTCTCAGGCTCGCCATGTTCGAAGACAGATCCTGCACGTGCAGCAGGTTGTGTTCCCCGGAAAGCACGTAATCCTCCGAGTTCTGGTTCATTACCTCGGTGCTGGCCTCGAGCGCTTGGGTCATGAGCCGCGTCATGTCCTCGCGCAGCTTGCGCAGTTCATCATGAATGCGCGCCTTGATCTCGTCGAACGTCAACCCGGCGAAGTTCTGGTTCAGGAAGTTGGCGGCCTCGGTAAGCTCCGAAGGCTCGTATGCGCGATCGGTGAGGATGATGCGGTTTTGCACGTCGCCGTCCGGGGCGACAATGATCAGCAGGATGCGCTTTTCCGACAGGCGCAGAAACTCGATGTGGCGGAATGCGGCGCTCCTGCGCTTGGGCGTCATCACCACGCCGGCGAAGCGGGTGAGATCGGAAAGCAGGTGCGAGGCCTGCGACACCAGCTTCTGGGTGTGATCGGGTTGCAACTGGCCTTCCAGCTGGTCGATCTCCATCTGGTCGAGCGGCCTGACTTTGAGCAGCGTGTCGACGAAGAAGCGGTAACCGCGCGGCGTCGGTATGCGGCCGGCGGATGTGTGGGGGCTGGCGATGAATCCCAGTTCTTCGAGGTCTGCCATGATGTTGCGGATGCTCGCCGGGCTCAGGTCGAGTCCGGAAAACTTGGCGAGCGCCCGCGAGCCGACCGGCTGCCCGTCGGTAATGTAGCGCTCGACCAGCAATTTCAGCAGGATCTGCGCGCGTTCGCTAGGCGTGGAATCGTTCGTTGCCATGTGGCTATTCTACAAAGCTTTTCGGGCTCGAAGTAGCCTTCGTTGGAGTGTTTCCGGAACCGGCGGTTCGGGGGGAAATGTGCTTTAATTCGAGGCATGTCGAGCGCATTCAAGACCATCGCCCTGATCGGCAAGTACAAGAGCCCCGAGATCGCCGAGCCGCTCCTGCGGCTGGGGGATTTTCTGAAAGGACGGGGCGTGAGGATCGTGCTCGATCCGCTGACGGCCGCGCACATCGGCAAGAACAATCACGCCGTGCTGCCGCTCGAAGACGTCGGCCGTACCGCCGAACTTGCCATCGTCATCGGCGGCGACGGCACCATGCTCAACATCGCCCGCACCTTTGCGCCTTACAACGTGGCGCTGGTAGGGATCAACCAGGGGCGGCTCGGCTTTCTCACCGATCTGTCGATGGACACTATGTTCGAGGCCATCGGCTCCATCCTCGACGGCAGCTTCATCACCGAAACGCGCATGCTGCTGCAGGCCGCGGTGTTGAGCGGCGAACGCCAGGTGCTGGACGTGCTGGCATTCAACGACGTGTCGGTGAACAAGGGCGCGGAGGGCAGCCTGATCGAGATCGAGGTGCACATCGACGGGCAGTTCGTCTACAACCTGCGCTCGGACGGGCTGATCGTGGCCTCTCCCACCGGCTCGACCGCGTACGCGCTTTCTTCCGGCGGGCCGATTCTGCATCCCAGCCTGAACGTCATCGGCCTGGTCCCGGTCTGTCCGCACACGCTGTCGAACCGCCCGATCGTGGTAAGCAGCGAGTCGGTGATCGAAATCCTGATTTACAAGGCGGCGGATGCCCGCGCGCACTTCGACAGCCATTCGCACTTCGAACTCCAGGAGCGCGACAAGGTCATCGTGCGCCGTTGCCCACACGCGATCCGCCTGCTCCATCCGCTGGGACACAACTACTATCACATGCTCCGGGAAAAACTCCATTGGAGCGAAACCCTGTAACGCCGATCCGTCATCGCCGCCGGTTTTTCTGCAGCCATGTTGCGCAGCCTCAGCATCCGCGACTTCGTCATCGTCGACAAGCTCGACCTCGAATTTCAGCCCGGCTTCACCGCGCTGACCGGAGAGACCGGTGCCGGCAAGTCCATCCTGATCGACGCGCTGGCCACGGTGCTGGGCAGCCGCGCCGAGTCGGGACAGGTGCGAGAAGGAAAAGACAAGGCCGAAGTGAGCGCGGAATTCTCGACCGGAGAAGCGCCCGCCGTTTCGGATTACCTGACGGAAAACGATCTCAGCGGCGATAACGGCGTGTGCCTGCTGCGCCGGGTGATCGAGTCTTCGGGCCGCTCGCGCGCGTACGTCAACGGCCGTCCGGCCACGGTGCAGCAGCTCAGGGAGATCGGCGAACGCCTGGTGGATATCCATGGCCAGCACGCGCATCAGTCGCTGTTGCGCCCACCCGCGCAGCGCGACCTGCTGGACGGCCACGCCGGCGCCGCCGATCTGGCGTATGAAGTTGCGGAGGCATTCCGCGCCTGGCAGGACATCCGCCACCGGCGCCTGGCGCTGGAGACCGATGCGCAGGCGCTGGAAGCCGAGCGCGAACAACTGCAGTGGCAGGTGAAGGACCTGGATGCGCTTGGTTTCCGGGCCGAGGAATGGGAGGAGCTGCAGGCGGAGCACAAGCGGCTGGCACATGCCGCCAGCCTGATCGAAGCGGTGCAATTCAGCCTCGACGTGCTGTCCGAGGGCGAGATGTCGACGCTGGCGGCGGTCGCTTCGGTGAATTCGCGCCTCGACGGCATGACGGATTTCGACCCGCAGCTGAAGGAAATTCTCGCTGCGCTCGAGCCGGCGCAGATCCAGTTGCAGGAGGCGGTTTACGGCCTGCGCCATTATCAGAGCCGCCTGGATCTGGATCCGCAGCGGTTGCGCGAGGTGGAAACCCGGCTCGATGCGGTGCACACGGCGTCGCGCAAGTTCAGGGTCAATCCGCTTGAGATGCCCGAGCGTCTGGCAAAAATGAAGGCGCGGCTGACCGAGCTGGAAACCGGGTTCGACCCGGAAGCGCTGCGCCAACGTGAGAATCTGGCCTCGGCGCACTGGCAGGAGCGCGCCAGGAAGCTCTCTGCGGCGCGCAGGAAGGCAGCGGCGGATTTTGCCAAGAGAGTCACCGCGTCGATGCAGAGCCTGGCGATGGGCGGCGGCGCATTCGAGATTGCACTCCATCCCCTGAGCGAAGGCAACGCGCACGGACTGGAGCAGATCGAGTTCCTGGTTGCCGGCCATGCCGGCGCCACCCCGCTGGCGCTGGCGAAGGTGGCCTCGGGCGGCGAGCTCTCGCGCATAAGCCTGGCGATCCAGACCGTGACCAGCCAGGTGGCCGCGGTGCCGACGCTGATTTTCGACGAAGTGGATGCCGGCATCGGCGGGCGCGTCGCCGAAATCGTCGGCAGGATGCTCAAGGAACTCGGCAGCCGTCACCAGGTGATGTGCGTCACCCACCTGCCGCAGGTGGCGGCGGCCGGCAACCAGCAGTGGCAGGTGAGCAAGTCGGCGGCCGACGGCAAGGTGGCGAGCCAGGTAGCGGTGCTGGACCGTGCCTCCCGGGTCGAGGAAATTGCACGCATGCTCGGCGGCGTGAAGATTACCGAGACCACGCGCAAGCACGCCGCGGAATTACTGGGATTCGGCGCGCGTTAGCGCGATCGGAGAAGGCCCTCGTGGAAGACAAACTCGTTGTGCAAGCAGCCGACGCGGTCGAAGTCGAGCTGCCAGTTGCCGGCATCGGCAGCCGCAGCTACGCTTTCCTGATCGACTGGCACCTCCGCTTTCTGCTGGCGCTGGCCTGGCTGGCGCTGGTCGCGGTGCTGGTCGGCCTGCTGTCGCCAGCGGAGGATTTCTTCTCGCCTTTGCTGAAGGCCGGCAAGGTGGCCTTGTACGCGGCGTTGCTGCCGGCGGCCGCGATCTATTTTCTCTACCACCCGCTGCTCGAAATCGTGATGCAGGGCCGTACGCCGGGAAAGCGCATGGCCGGGATACGCATCGTCACCGAGCGCGCACTCACCCCCGATGCCGGCGCGCTGATCATCCGCAACGTCTTCAGGCTGGTGGATTCGCTGCCCGCGTTCTACGTGCTAGGCCTGGTCGTGGCGATGTTCACCGCGCGCCAGGTGCGCATCGGCGATCTTGCCGCCGGCACGCTGCTGGTCTACGACACTGGCAAACGCAGCCTCGATTTCGACGGCGTGATCGGCTTTTCTTCCTCGCGGCTGTCGCCCGCGGATCGGGAATTGCTGGACGATCTGCTCGAGCGCTGGCGCGGGCTCGATGCGCCGCTGCGCCGTGGCCTCGCGGAAAAATTCCTGGCCCGCATCGGCGAGCCGGTGGCGCAGGGCGGTACCGAGTCCGAGCTGCGCAAGCGGTTGCGCAAGCTCAGGGACGAGTCCCGTGGCAAGCCGGCCTGAGGCCGCGCTGACGGCCTGGTTGCAGGGGCGCGCCGCGCAATGGCAGCGCCTGAGCAGGATACTTGCCGAGGTCAGCTCGCGCCGGCAGGCAGAACTGCCGCAATTGAAGGAATTGGTAAGCGGCTACCGCGCGTTGGCGCGCGACGTGTCGCTGGCGCGCGCAGCGGCGCCCGACGCCAAGCTGGTGGCGCGGCTGGAGGCGCTGCTTACGCAGGCGCGCGAGGTGATCCACCGCAGGCCGGGCAATGCGCGCGACGCCCTGGCCGGATTGTTTCGCGACGGCGCCGCGCGGGCGGCGTTCGAGTTGCGCGGCCGCATCGCCGCGGTCACGGCGCTCTTTCTCGCCAGCGCCGCCGCCGGCTGGTGGCTGGTGCACAGTTACCCGGAGCTGGCGGCGCTGTTCGCTTCCGAGCAGATGATCAACCGCGTGCAGCGCGGCGAACTCTGGACCGACGGATTGATCAACATCGTTCCGTCGGCGCTGCTGTCGCTGGGCATCATGACCAACAACATCGTGGTTTCGCTGTTCGCGTTTACGCTCGGCGCTCTGTACGGATTGGGCACGCTATACATCGTCGGCATGAACGGGTTGATGCTGGGCGGGGTGTTTGCGCTGACGGCGCAGCATGGCCTGGCAGGCTGGCTTGCCGAGTTCGTGGTCGCGCATGGTATGGTCGAAATCTCGGTGATCCTGCTCGCCGCAGCGGCCGGAGTCGAACTCGGAGAGGCGCTGGCGCGTCCGGGAAACCGCAGCCGCGCCGCGGCGTTCCGAGACGCGGTGCGCCGCGCCGGACAATTGCTGCCTGTGTGCGTGGTTTTCCTGGTCGGCGCAGGATTGATCGAAGGATACGTTTCGCCCGATCCGCATTTCACCATGGCACAGCGCGTAACCATCGGCGTGGTCTATTGGCTGTTCCTCTTGCTGGTGCTCAGCGGCAGGTTGCGGCGGCGGCCGCACGGCCGTTCAGATCTGCCGCTGTGACCGCAGGACTTCGTAGGAGCGCAACACGGCGCCATCGAGCTGAGCCGGTACGGTCGTGACCGCTTGCGCACCGCTGCGGCGCAACCGCAAAGTCATGCCCCGCACCGACTGCAGCATTTCTGCGGCGGCAAAGGCCTGGTAGGGATGGAGCCAGTGGCTGGATTGCCGGTGGCGCAACGCCAGCGTCTCCTCATCGAGAGTGCCCGCAATCAAGGGTAGATGCTTGGGCGCCAGCAACTGTACGGCGCGCAACAGCTGCGCAGGATCCTGGCTTTCGTCCACGTCGGTGAGGAGCACCACCAGGCTGCGCTGGTGCAGCAGGCGTCGCGCCAGCAGTGCCGCCGCAAGCGGGTTGGATTCGGTGCCAACCGGACGCGCCTGCTCGAGAATGCGGCGCACCCCGAGCAGGGCCGCGGCCCCGTGTGCCGGCGGCAGTGCCGCCAACGGACGGTCGGCGAACACGATGATTCCGACGTGATCGCCATTCAGGATTGCTCTTTCCGTGAGCCTGGCCGCAACGTTGACGTAATGGTGCAGCCGGCTCAGCGTCCCGGCCTGCAGTTGCGAGGTCCTGCCCGCGTCCAGCAACACCAGCAATTCCAGGTTGCGCTCTTCGCTGTGCATGCGCACCGTATAGCGCTGGCTGCGCGCGGTGGCTTTCCAGTCGATCGCCCGCATCGGATCGCCGGGCCGATAGTCCCGGAACCCGAGCAGCTCGAAGCCGGCGCCCGCGCCGCGTTGCGCGCGTTCCCCCTGGGGCCGGGTGCCGGGTCCGCGCTCGGCACCGCGCAGCCGCGCCGGCACTACCTTCAAGCGTTGCGGAATGTCGAACTTGCGCGACCACCAGGCAAGACCGAACAGGCCGCGCGTGCGGGTATAGACCGGCTGCCACTCCAGCGTGCCCAGTTTCTGCGCCGTAAAAGAGAACGCGTGCGCCGCCGTGCCGTGCGCAGGCACTATGTAGGCCGCGATCGCGTCGCTGCCCCTCAGGCCGTTCGAGAAAATTTGCTGCAGCTCGACCTGGAGTGGCCCTGCGCCATCGTTGCCGAGAACCAGTTCCGCAGTGGCCGGCTGGCCAAGCATGACGCGCTCCGGGATGCGGGGCGAGATTCTGATTCCGCGCCGCCGTGCGGCCACGCCTTCCAGCAACAGTCCGATCAGCAGGCTCGCCGCCGGCACGCGCCACAAGTCCGGCCAGGGATCGTCCTGCCACTGGCCG
>DASQOP010000127.1:0-4315 GCA_035644415.1 Burkholderiales bacterium | reverse complement strand
CAGGAACGTCCGCCCCGACGACATGCTGGCGCATGTGCTGACGAGCGTGCTCGCGCAGGCTCCCGGGCTGGATCCTTCGGCGATAGACGACGTCGTGGTTGGTTGCGCAATGCCGGAGGCCGAGCAGGGGATGAACGTCGCGCGTATCGGCCTGCTCCTCGCCGGATTCCCCAACAGCGTTTCGGGAATGACCATCAATCGATTTTGTTCGTCGGGATTGCAGGCGGTGGCGATCGCAGCGGACCGCATCCGCCTCGGCGAGGCCGAAGTCATGATCGGCGCCGGCACCGAAAGCATGAGCATGATTCCGATGGGCGGCAACAAGATCGCTGCGAACGAGCAGATCTTCCTCAAGGACGAAAACGTCGGCATCGCCTACGGCATGGGCATCACCGCGGAGAAGGTGGCGGAGCAATGGAAAGTCAGCCGCGAGGCCCAGGACCAGTTCGCCACCGAATCGCACCGGCGCGCGCTTGCGGCGATCGAAAAGGGCGAGTTCGGAGACGAGATCACGCCTTATACCGTCAACGAACGCATCCCAGATTTCGAACACCACCAAGTCGCGACCCGCAGCAAAGTGGTCAGCGTAGACGAAGGCCCGCGTGCCGGCACAACCGCGGAAGTGCTGGCGAAACTGAGGCCCGCGTTCGCCGCCAACGGCACCGTCACCGCCGGCAACAGTTCGCAAACCTCGGACGGGGCCGGGGCGGTGATTCTCGCCAGCGAAGCCGCCGTCAAGCGCCTCAACCTGCAACCGCTGGGACGCTTTCTCGGCTTCGCGGTGGCCGGCGTGCCGCCGGAAATAATGGGAATCGGTCCGAAGTTCGCCATACCCAAGGTGTTGAAGCAGGTGGGGCTGAAACAGGATGCGCTGGACTGGATCGAGTTGAACGAGGCATTTGCTGCGCAGAGCCTGGCGGTGATCGGTGACCTCGGGCTTGACCGGACCAAGGTGAATCCGCTGGGCGGAGCGATCGCACTTGGTCATCCGCTGGGCGCCACCGGCGCGATCCGCACCGCGACGCTCCTGCACGGGATGCGCCGGCGCGGCCAGAAGTACGGCATGGTCACGATGTGCATCGGTACCGGGATGGGTGCAGCCGGCGTCTTCGAGTCTCTGCGGTGAACGCTGGCACGGCCCAGCGCACTGTCGGTCGGCGCTCTATGCAGAATGCAGCAAAAGAGACGTATCAGGCGAAGGTGCAGCAAGGAATGACACGGCGATAGAATTGCCCGGCCGGAACCTGCCGGGGCGACCCCGGCGCGCCCGGTTGCCGGGCGCAACCACAAGGAGGGGAATCAATCATGAATGCGTTCAGGTCCGTCTTGCTCGGCGCCGCAGTGCTGGCGTTGCTGGTGGGGAATGCTTTTGCCGACATCAAGTCTCCAGTGGGAGTATGGCGCAGCATCGACGACACGACCAAGAAGGAGCGCTCGATCATCCGCATCACAGAAGTCAACGGCGAATTCAGTGGCGTGGTGGAGAAGCTCTTCGATCAGCCCGGCGACGATCCCGCGCACCTGTGCAAGGATTGCAAGGGCGAGCGCAAGGACAGACCGATCATCGGCATGACCATCCTGTGGGGGCTGAAAAAAGACGGTGATACCTGGGCCGGCGGAGAAATCCTGGATCCCCATAACGGCAAGACCTATCGATGCAAAATGACGCTCTCCAATGATGGCAAAAGCCTGAACGTGCGCGGCTTTATCGGTATATCGCTGTTTGGACGCTCGCAGATCTGGTTGCGCGAGCAATAGGAAACGCCGGTGCAGGGGAGGCTCAAGTTCTGGGGCTGGGGCCTGGAAAGCGAGGTGCTGCGCCCGGAGGAGGTGAGCGCGCTCGAGGCTGCATACGCGCATCGTTTCGGTATTGCGGCTTACGACGTGACTCCGGCCCCGCGCGCAGAGGAAATCCGCTTGCGCGCACCGCGCGTGACGCCGCCGGAAAGCCTGCGCGAAGTGTGCTCCACCGACCATTACCAGCGGCTGCTGCACAGCTACGGCCGGTCTTTCTTCGACAGCGCCAGGATTTTTGCGCGCGACTTCGCCAATCCGCCGGATGTGGTGGCTTTCCCGCGCGACGAGCGCGAGATCGTCGCCGTTCTCGACTGGTGCGATTCGGTGAACGCCGTTGCGATTCCCTGGGGCGGAGGTTCGAGCGTGGTCGGCGGTGTCGAGCCGCCGCGCACCGACCGGTACGTGGTCACCATTGACCTGAAGCACCTCGGCCGCGTGCTCGAGATCGACGCGGTTTCGCAGGCGGCTCGCATACAGGGCGGCACTTTCGGGCCGGCGCTGGAAAGCCAGCTCAAGCCGAGCGGCCTGACGCTGCGCCATTTCCCGCAGTCCTTCGAGTTCTCGACGCTCGGCGGCTGGATCGCCACCCGCAGCGGCGGCCACTACGCCACGCTCTACACCCACATTGACGATTTCGTCGAGAGTCTGCGCGTGGTGACTCCGGCCGGTACCCTGGAATCTTTCCGGCTGCCGGGCTCGGGCGCCGGGCCCAGTCCCGACAGGCTTTTCATCGGTTCCGAAGGAATACTCGGCATCATCACCGAAGCCTGGATGCGGCTGCGGCCGCGCCCGACCTTTCGCGCCGCGACCTCCGCGCGATTCAAGGATTTTTACCAGGCGGCGCAGTGCGTGCGCGCCATCGGCCAGTCGCATCTGTATCCGGCCAATACGCGACTGCTCGATGCCGGCGAGGCGTTGGTGAACGGCGCCGGCGACGGCAGGCATTCGATTCTGGTGCTGACTTTCGAATCCGCGGACCGGCCGCAGGAGGAGAATCTGCAACGCGCGCTCGAGATCGTGCGCGCAAACGGCGGCGAGTACGACAAACGGGCGCTTAATACCGACGGAGCACAGCGCCAGGGAGCGGCCGGACAATGGCGCGACAGCTTCCTGCGCATGCCCTACTACCGCGAAGTCCTGACGCCGCGCGGAATCATTGCCGACACCTTCGAGACATCGATCACCTGGGACCGCTTTCCCGATTTCCATGCCAGGGTCAAAGCCGCAACCGAGCGTGCAATCGAAGAAGTCACCGGGAAAAAAGGCGTGGTCACCTGCCGCTTCACCCACGTCTACCCGGATGGGCCGGCGCCCTATTTCAGTTTCCACGCGCTTGGCGACAAGCGCCGACTGGTCGAGCAATGCTGGGCGATCAAGATCGCGGCTTCCGAGGTGCTCAACGCGCTCGGCGGCACCATCACCCATCACCACGCGGTCGGACGCGACCACCGGCGCTGGTACGACAAACAACGGCCGGAGTTGTTTGCCGGCGCGCTGCGCGCCGCGAAAAAGTCCCTCGATCCGCGCGGCATGATGAATCCCGGAGTCCTGGTCGATCCGCTTGCCTGACTCTTCGCGCGTTTGCTTGCGCCGGTGTTAGGACTATAGTGGACGCAGCAAAAACCCACGTTGCAATTGATCCGATGCGAGTTCTTTTAGTTGCGCTGATCCTCTTGTTGTTGGGCGCGGGCCTGGCGCTCGGCGCGGAGGGCCCGGTCGTGGCGCTGTCGCTCAACGGTGCGATCGGCCCCGCGACCGCCGACTATGTCCACCGCAATCTCGAGCGGGCCGCGGAACAGCAGGCGCAACTGGTGGTGCTGAAAATGGATACTCCGGGGGGGCTCGACACCTCGATGCGCTCGATCATCAAGGACATCCTCGCTTCATCCGTTCCTGTGGCCACTTTTGTGGCGCCGAGCGGTGCGCGCGCCGCCAGCGCTGGCACCTACATTCTTTACGCCAGCCATGTCGCCGCGATGGCGCCCGCCACAAACCTGGGCGCGGCAACCCCCATCTCGATCGGTGGCATGCCCGGATCGCCGGAACCGCAGCGCCAGCCGCAGGAACCGGAGCGCAAGACCGGAAAAAAGGCAGACCAGACCAAGGATGCCGAGAAGGACTGGATGAGTGATGCGCATCGGCGCAAGGCGGTGTTCGACGCGGCGGCTTACATTCGCGGACTGGCCCAATTGCGCGGCCGTAATGCCGAGTGGGCGGAGAAGGCCGTGCGCGAGGCGGTAAGCCTGTCAGCCGAGGAAGCGCTGAAGCTCAAGGTGATCGACCTGGTCGCTGCCGACCTGCCCGATCTTCTCAAGAAGCTCGACGGCCGCGGGCTCAACGTCGCGGGGCTGGATCGGATCCTGCGGACCAAGGGCATGGAGACCATTGCGATTGAGCCGGACTGGCGCAGTCGCTTCCTGCGCTGATCACCGATCCGAGCATAGCCTACATCCTGCTGCTGCTCGGCGTGTACGGGCTGCTTTTCGAGTTCTACAACCCGGGCTTCGTTCTGCCCGGC
>DASQOP010000126.1:0-7971 GCA_035644415.1 Burkholderiales bacterium | reverse complement strand
GGCGACATTGATCCGGACAATGGGCATTATGACATTGCTGTGCGGACCGATGCCCTGGGGTATCGCAGGGTCGCTAGCGGCGGTCGCAGATTCTTCTGCCACCTGCGTCTCGGACATGGACATGTTCTTCCCGCCCATGTTCATTTTGATGTTGCCGCGATACGCGCTGCCCGTGGTCTCGAACACGGCTACTGCGCTGCCCCGGTTCGGTCCGGCGCACGCGATGCGGATGTCAGGCATGTTGACACTTTTGTTCCTGCCGCCGATTGTCCTGCTATATAGTGGCCCTTGCTACCTGGTAGTCCCTGGCAAGGCCACGAGCAACACCCGCAGTCCCCACGCAAAGATGGCTCCAGGCTCGACCAGAGTCTTGGGAGGTGAATCCGAGCGGTGGCCGGATCGATCGATCCGGCCAAGGTGCGGAATTAGGATGCGGGGTGTGGCATGGAACTGTCCGGTCTCGGTGTTCCCATCCTGGTTGCGGTTAGCTTTGCGCTTTCTGTAACCGGCCTGTACATCTTCATCGTTGCGCTCTCGCACAACCTTTTGTGGTCGCAGGACGAAGGCGCAAACGTCATCTTTCCTCCCGGTGAAGAGAACGCTCCCGAGGAACCGGCAGCGAGCGGCGAAGAGGCCCGCGGGCTGCGGGCAGTCACGCAGGGGCGGCAAGCGCAAGAGGGCGAGCTCGCGGATCGTATTGCGGCCGACCGCTCATCCGCGACCGCCGTTTTCGTCTTCTTGGTGCTCGGCGCCCTATGGCTGGTGATCGGTTCGATCGCCGGGCTTATCGCATCGCTCACGATCCACATGCCCGACTGGCTGGCGGCTTACGCTCCGCTCACCTTCGGCCGCATGCGCGTGGTTCATCTGAACGTCGTGGTCTACGGCTGGGTCTCGATGACCGAGATGGGAATCGCGCTGTGGCTCCTGCCGCGGATGCTTCGCACCGAGCTGGCGGCCTCGCACTACGCCATTGCCGGCGCCGCATTCTGGAATTCGGGTCTGCTGCTCGGGGTGATCGCCATTCTTTTCGGCTGGAGCGACGGACTCGAATATCTCGAGATCCCGTGGCAGATCGCGTCGCTCTTCGTCATCGGCGGCGCGCTTACGGCGATTCCGCTTTTCCTGACGCTGGCGCGGCGTCGGGTCCAGCACTTGTACGTGTCGGTGTGGTACCTCGGCGCGGCATTGGTGTGGTTCCCGATTCTGTTCCTCATCGCGAAGACGCCGGTGCACTTCGGCGCAGAGCAGGCGGCGATGAACTGGTGGTACGGACACAACGTGCTTGCATACTGGATGACGCCGCTCGCGCTCGCTGCCGCCTACTACCTGGTGCCGAAAGTGCTCGGCAGGCCGATCTACTCGTACAACCTTTCACTGATCGCGTTCTGGGCGCAGGCGCTGTTCTACGGCCAGGCGGGCGTGCACCATCTCATCGGCGGCCCCGTGCCGACCTGGCTGGTGAGTGTCGGCGTGGTCGCGAGCGTGATGATGGTTCTGCCGGTGCTGGCTTTCTCAGTGAACTATTTCCAGACCTTGCGCGGCCATTGGGGAACGTTGCGCTTTTCCCCAACCATGCGCTTCGTCGCGATCGGCGCGGTCAGCTACGTGCTAGTCTCGCTCCAGGGGTCGCTGGAGGCGACGCGCTGGTTCAACACCATCGTGCACTTCACCCACTACACGGTTGCGCATGCCCATCTCGGGCTCTACGGCTTCGTGAGTTTCATCCTGTTCGGCGCGATCTACTTCGCCATGCCGCGCATCGTGGATTACGAGTGGCCTTATCCGAAGTTGATCGCTGCCCACTTCTGGCTGTCGGCGGTGGGATTCGGAATCTACTTCGTCGCGTTGACCATCGGCGGATACCTGCAGGGGCTCGCCATGATGGACGCGAAGCGCCCGTTCATGGAGTCGGTGGCGCTGACTGTTCCCTACCTCGAGGCGCGCTCGCTCGGCGGTGCCTTGATGGTGCTCGGCCACCTGATCTTCGTATTTCATTTCCTCGTGATGGCGCTGCGCTTGGGGCCGCGTCGCGACGCGCCGCCGATGCTCGGCTTGCAGATCTGGGGTGGGAGAACGTTATGAACCGCACCACGGACATCATCGTTGGCGCAATCCTGATGCTCGCGCTGGTGACTATGGTTCTGGTCGTGTTCCCATTCGCGCAGTTGCGCCCGATCAAACCGCCGCCGGGTCTCAAGCCGTACACCGAGGCGCAGCTGCGCGGCCGCGCCGTCTACGTGAGCGAGGGCTGCATGTATTGCCACAGTCAACAACCGCGCGACCCGGCGCAGGCGCCGGACATGCAGCGCGGCTGGGGTCGTCCGTCCACGCCTGCGGACTACTACTATGACGATCCGGTCCTCCTCGGCACCATGCGCACCGGTCCCGATCTGTTCAACATCGGCCAGCGGCAACCCAGCAAAACCTGGCAGCTGATTCATCTCTATCAACCGCGCGCCGTCGTGCCGGGCAGCATCATGCCCGCCTTTCAGTACCTGTTCCGGGTGACGGGCGAGAAGCCGACAGATGTCGAGCCGCTCGCGCTGCCGGAGCAATACCAGGTGCCGGGCTATGTGGTGCCGACCCGCGAGGCCCTCGATCTGGTCGAGTACCTGGTCTCTCTCGACCATACCTACCCGATTCTCCAGGGCGATGCTGCCGCTCGGGACACGGCGCGATAGGTCCATAGAGGAGAGCGCGAGCCATGGTTCCCGAGCATCCCTCCCGGATCCGAGAGCGTCCCGAGCCTTACGAGGAAGCGCACGTAATCCCGGCGTGGCTTGCGATCCTCGCGCTGGTGCTGGCGGTGTGGGGTGTGGTTTACCTGGCGTTGTACGCCGGCAACGACTGGGGCAATTATGGCGATCGCCGCACGCTGGCGGCGCTCGAGGCTCGGCAGACGAGCGCGGCCGGAGCCGGCGCGATGGACGGCAAGGCGTTGTACATGACTCATTGCAGCGCTTGCCACCAGGCATCCGGGCTGGGCGTTCCGGGCGCATTTCCGCCTGTCGCCGGATCCGGGCAAGTCATCGGCATCCCCGACAATCTGGTCAAAATCGTGCTCCTTGGCGTCACTGGCCAGCTCACCGTCAAAGGCGTCACATACAACGGTCAGATGCCTTCGTTCGCCCAGCTTGGCGATGCTGAAATCGCCGCGATCGGAAGCTACGAACGCAGCAGCTTCGGCAACGCGGCGCCGCCGTTCGACGCGGCGCTGGTGGCAAGGGTACGCGGCGAATTGAAGGGACGCACCAAGCCCCTGGCCGGCGATGAGGAACTTCGACTCCCGTAAGCGGAGCACGAGCTCGCTCGGATGGACGCTCGTGGCAAGCACCTGCGTGGCGCTCGCGATGGGCGGCAGTATCTGGAAGGCGACCGCCGGCTTCCGCGCGCTCGCGCTCGACGACGTCAGGCAAATCGAATTTGCCGGGCGCCAAGCGCCGTTGCCGCGGGCGACGCTGACCGCCGATGACGGCCGACACTTCGACATTCGGCAGCTTGCCGGCCGGGTGGCTATCGTCGAGTTCTTCTATACCCGCTGCCCCACCGTCTGCTCGACGCTGGGGAGCGTGCTCGCAACGGTGCAACGCGAGTACCCCGATGCGATCGCCGCCGGGCGACTTCAATTGCTGAGCATTTCCTTCGATCTCGCACATGACGACTCGGTTGCGGTCGCGGCGTATCGCCGCCGCTTCGGCAGCCCTGCGGGCTGGCTCACGGCGATCCCTGACGGGCCTGGCAGCGTGCGCGCGTTGCAGCGAACCTTCGGATTCCTGATTCAGGACACGGGCGATATCACGGTGGCGCATTCATCCAAGCTCTATCTGATCTCGCCCCACGGAGTGATTGTCGGCGCCTTCGATGCCGACGAAAGCAGGGAGCTGAGCGCCGCCGTGCATGGCTTGCTCCGGCCTGTCGGCATGCAGGGAGTATAGGTGTTGCCCGGTCGATCACTGATCATTGCTCCAGGCATCGTCGCTGCAGCGTTGAGCGCTGCGGGCGCCTTCGACAACAGCCTGCTGCTTGCGATGAGCATCGAGGTTCCCGCTCTGGTGCTTTTGGGATGGAGCCTTGCTGAGATATTCCCCTCGCCCCGCTGCCTGGAGCGCTGCAACTCCGGCGGTCTCACCGGGCTCTTGCTCGCGGCGCTGTTGGCCGCGCTGTGGATGATCCCGTCCGCGATGGACTGGGTGAAGATCGACGGCGCGATGCGTGTTGCGCGTATCGTCTCGCTCATTTTCGGCGTCGGCTATGCACTGCGCGTGAGCTGGCCACTTGCGGGCACCCTCATCCGCTGGGCGTGGAAACTCGAGGCGGCGGGAATGATGATCCGGTTCGGCATCGCTTACCTGTTCGTCGAACGCACACTCTGCTCGGGCGTTTCGTCTTCGGATCAGAGAGCGGCGGGCATCGTACTCTGCGTTTCGGGTATTGCCTTTCTTGTCGGGTTCAACCGGAAATTCATGAGTCCGCGAGAGTCCGTAAACGCGGATGGATCGTGAGTTCTCCGGTGCAACAAGCCGCGGCCAGGCTTGATGGGTACCGAGCGAGTATTGTTTCTTCTGGGTTAGGATAGTCGCGCTTACGCCCGCAAGGAGGACCAGCCGATGAAACCGGAACCCATCGCCCGCGAGACGCTGGAGAAGCTGAAGCGGATTTCCACGGCGACGCTGACTTCGCAGTTGTTCAAGCTCGGTTTTCGCAACACCTTCCTGAATGGCGTGAAGCCGCTGAATCCGCACCTGCGCATGGTCGGGGAAGCGGCGACCGTGCGTTTCGTGCCGGCACGCGAGGATCTCGCCAGCTTCGATGCGATCGCTACCAACGAGTATCCGCAACGCAAGGCCATCGACGAGATCCGGCCGGGGCAGGTGCTGGTGTTCGACTGCCGGGGCGTGGACTCGGTCGCCGCTGCCGGCGAAATTCTGATGTCGCGGCTGAAAGTGCGCGGCGCGGCAGGCGCGGTGACCGACGGCGCAATGCGCGACTATAGCTCGATCCAGGCGCTGGATTTTCCCGTTTACGCGAAGGGCATGGCCGCGCCGGCACACGTGCACCGCCATCTGGCGGTGGACATGAACGTCCCCGTAGGCTGCGCCGAGGTGCTGGTCATGCCCGGCGATGTCCTGGTGGGAGACGAGGAGGGCGTGGTATGCATCCCGCGCCACGTGGCGGACCAGGTCGCGCAAAGCGGACTGGAGCTGGAGCAACTCGAGGCCTTCGTGCTGGAGAAAATGAAAGCCGGCGCGCCGCTGCGCGGCACCTATCCTCCCGATGCTGCGACCCGATCCGAGTATGAAGCGTGGAAGAACAAGCAGCGATGAAGGCTGACGTGGATACCGTGCTGTTCGACCTGGGCGCGGTGCTGATCGACTGGAACCCGCGTTATCTCTACCAGCCGCTGTTCAACGGCGACGATCAGGCGATGGAGCGCTTCCTTGCCGAGATCGTACCGCCGGAATGGAACCTTCAGATCGATGCCGGCAAGCCGTTCTCCGAGGCGGTGGCCGAGCGCATCCGCGATCACCCGCAGCACGCGGAATTGATCGCCTTGTGGAAAGACGACTGGACAAAGATGTTGCGCGAGCCGATCGCCGAAAGCGTCGCCATTCTCGGCGAGCTGCGGCAGCGAGGACATCGGCTGTACGCGCTGACCAACTGGTCCGCGGAAACGTTTCCGGTGGCACGCGCAAGGTTCGGGTTTCTCGAATGGTTCGAGGACATCGTCGTGTCCGGCGAAGTGAAGCTGGCGAAGCCGGATCCGCGCATCTTCACGCTGGCCATCGAGCGCTGCCGGCTCGATCCGGCCCGCACCGTATTCATCGACGACAGCCCGCACAACGTCGCGGCAGGGAGCAACGCCGGCCTGAACGCGCTGCATTTCACCGGCCCGAAGCAATTGCGGTCCGATTTGGTGCGATTGGGATTGATCTGACTCGCAGGCCGCCTGCCGGGCTGTCGGCGCGTGATCCGTCCGCTCGGGTGCAGGGGTATTGGTAAAATGCCGGACGAACGGATTCCGGCATTGCCGGCGCCGCCACCGAAACAAGAACCAGCAAAGGAGTCCAGAATGCGCAAGTTTTTGATCGCAGTTGCCGCCAGCGCGCTCGCATTGGGCGCGTGCAAGACCATCGATCCGTTCACCGGGGAAGAAAAATACGGCTCGACTACCAAGGGTGCGGTGATCGGCGCCGGCGCCGGCGCGGTCATCGGCGCGATCAGCGGCAGGGATGCGCAGGATCGCCGCAAGCGCGCGTTGATCGGCGCCGGCGTGGGAGCGCTTGCCGGCGGCGCGGTGGGCGCCTACATGGACAAGCAGGAGGCCGACCTGCGCAAGCAGATGCAGGGAACCGGCGTGTCGGTGACCCGCCAGGGGGAAAACCTCATTCTCAACATGCCGAGCAACATCACTTTCCAGACCGGCAGTGCGGACATGAACGCCTCGTTCTTCAAAGTTCTGGACGGCGTCGCGCTGGTTCTGAAGAGGTACGACAAGTCGGTAATCGAAGTTGCCGGCCACACTGACAATGTCGGCAAGACCGATTACAACCAAGCGCTTTCGGAGCGCCGCGCCAACGCGGTTGCCCAGTATTTGATCAGCAAAGGCATCAAACAGGAGCGCATCATCACCATCGGAGGCGGCGAGAATCATCCGGTGGCGAGCAACGATACGGAAGCCGGGCGCGCGCAGAACCGGCGCGTGGAATTGACGCTGATGCCTCTGAAGCAATGACCGGAGAATCGAATTCATGAGCGTTACCACCGCAAGACGCGTGGCGGAACCGTCCGTCACGGCATTTCAGAATCTGATCGGGGGCAGATGGCAGCCAGCCTCCGACGGCCGCACGCTGGACATGATCAGCCCCAGTGACGGGCAGGCGTTCGCAAGCATCGCGCGTGGCGCCCGGTCCGATGTGGACGCCGCCGTCGTGGCCGCACGCCGCGCCTTCGAGGAAGGCGCGTGGGGTCGCATGACCGCGGTCGAGCGCGGACGTCTGATGGCGAAGCTGGGCGAAGCGATCCTGGCGCACCACGAGGAGTTGGCGCAGCTCGAAGCGCGAGACTGCGGCAAGCCGATGAAGCAGGCGCGGGCCGACATCACCGCGGCGGCGCGCTATTTCGAGTTCTACGGCGCGGCCGCCGACAAATTCCACGGTGAAACCATCCCGTTTCTCGACGGCTACATGGTCACCGTCCTGCGCGAGCCGAAGGGCGTAACCGGCCATATCATCCCCTGGAACTACCCGGCGCAGATGTTCGGCCGCAGCCTGGCGCCCGCTCTGGCAATGGGCAACGCCGTGGTGATGAAGCCGGCGGAGGAAGCCTGCGTGGTGCCGCTGCGCCTGGCGCAACTGGCCCAGGACGTGGGTTTCCCTGAGGGGGCGATCAACGTGGTGACCGGCATCGGCGAAGAGGCCGGTGCGGCGCTTGCGAGCCATGCGGGAATCGATTTCCTGTCTTTCACCGGTTCGCCCGAAGTCGGCACGCTGGTGCAGAAGGCGGCGGCGGTGAATCACATCGGTTGCGTGCTCGAGCTGGGCGGCAAGTCGCCGCAGATCCTGTTCGAGGATGCCGATATCGAAGCGGCGGCGCCGGTGGTGGTGAGCGCCATCGTGCAGAACGGCGGGCAGACTTGCTCCGCGGGCAGCCGCGTGCTGATCCAGAAGTCCGTCTACGACACTTTCGTCGCCAAGATCGCGGCGCGCTTCACGCAATTGCGGGTCGGCAGTCATGCCATGGACCTGGACTGCGGCCCGCTGATCTCCGCCAATCAGAAAAAGCGGGTGCAGGGCTTCATCGAGCAGGCGAAGAGCGATGGCGTGCCGGTGCTGGCGCAGGCGCAGATTGCCGACGACGTACCGGCAGGAGGCTTCTATGTGGCGCCGATCCTGTTCGGCCCGGTGCCGCGCGCAAACCCACTGGCTTGCGAAGAGGTGTTCGGCCCGGTGCTGTCGATCATCCCGTTCG
>DASQOP010000125.1:0-9017 GCA_035644415.1 Burkholderiales bacterium | reverse complement strand
TTCGAAACGCGAAAAATAATGAAAGAAATTTGGCGTACTCAATGCTGCTCTTGGCGTACTTGGCGTCTTGGCGGTGAGTTGATTCGTTCTCAAGCTTTTCTCTGTGTCTCTGTGGTCAGCTTGTCACTTAGCAGCCGCGACCACCTTCTGTGCTGCTTCCGCCATGTTGTCGGCGGAAATGATCGGCAATCCGGAATCCGCAAGAATCTTTCTGCCGAGGTCCTCGTTGGTACCCTTCATGCGCACCACCAGCGGCACCCCGAGCTTCACCTGATGGGCCGCCTCGACCACCCCGGTGGCGATCACGTCGCATTTCATGATGCCGCCGAAGATGTTGACCAGAATCGCGCTGAGGTTGGGGTTGCGCAGCATCAGCTTGAAGGCTTCGGTCACCTTCTCCGTCGTGGCGCCGCCGCCGACATCGAGGAAGTTGGCCGGCTCGCCACCGAATAACTTTATTGTGTCCATGGTGGCCATCGCCAAGCCGGCGCCGTTCACCAAGCAGCCGATATTGCCGTCGAGCGATATATAAGACAGCCCGTGCCTGGACGCTTCCACCTCGGCCGGGTCTTCCTCGTCGAGGTCACGCATGGCGACGATATCCTCGTGCCGGAAGAGTGCGTTGTCGTCGAAGTTCATCTTGGCGTCGAGCGCGACCACATCGCCGCCGCCGGTCAGGATCATCGGGTTGATTTCGGCGAGCGATGCATCGGTGTCCCAGAATGCCCGATAGAGGTTCTTGAGCACAGTACGCGCCTTGGCCACGCTGGCAGCGGGAATGCCAATCCTGCGGGCCAGATCGTCGGCTTCGGCATCAAGCAGGCCCCGCTCGGGATCGACGAACACCTTGTGGATCTTCTCGGGCGTGTGCGCGGCGACTTCCTCGATGTCCATCCCGCCTTGCGAGGACGCCATGACGCACACGGTCTGCGTGCCGCGGTCCACCACCATGCCGATGTAAAGCTCCCTGTCGATGTCCGCGCCTTCCTCGATCAGCAGCCGCCGCACCTTCTGGCCCTTAGGTCCGGTCTGATGGGTTATCAGTTGCATGCCGAGGATTTTTCCAGCCCAGTCGCGCACCTCGTCGATGGATTTCGCGAGTTTCACCCCGCCGCCCTTGCCGCGGCCGCCGGCGTGGGTTTGTGCCTTCACCACCCATACCTTGCCGCCGAGTTTCCTTGCAGCGCTCACCGCTTCTTCCACGCTGAAGCAGGGCGTGCCGCGGGGCGTAGGGACACCGTACTTCCTGAGGATTTCTTTCGCCTGGTATTCGTGGATTTTCATCGCCGGCCCTTGCCTGAATCGGACCCGCGGCGGGCTGGCACGCCGAATTCCCGCGTGCATGCGGCGCACGCCGGAACGGAACAAGGGATCGCCAGCTGGAAGGTCGCAGAACAAGCCGACCGCGCGGGAAAGCGCGGGAAGTATACCGCAAAGGCCCGCGCCGCCGCTGCAACGCGGCAACGCTCAGAAGCGGGTCGCGAACCCCGCCACGAGCGACCAATCGGCGGTCAACTGCACGCCGTTGACGTACTGGTAGACCGGCACCTGAACGAAACCATAGAGCTGCGTGTCGCGGCCAAGGTTGTAGCTGAGTCCCGGGGCGATGAAGGCAAAGCGGCCGCCGCTGTCCTCCGGTTCGGCTTGCGCGCCGCCGTCGCGGTCGCGATAGAGCAGATTCAACTGCAACAGCGCGGCAAACCGCTCGTTCAGCTGGTGGCGATAGCCCAGGTCCACGCTAGAGCGATCTCCCGGCCGAAAGTCCTCGCGCTCGCCCAGCGCCGCCTGCCACAGCACCTGCGCGAACCAGGCGCCGTGACCGGAGCCGGGCGCACGGTAGTAGGCGCCTAGCAGCGCGTCGGTGGTGCCGGTGCCGGGCTGCAGAGTGCGTTCAGCGCGCTCGCCATCGTCGTTCACCACTTTGAAACTACCGGTCGGCAGCTTCACGCCGAGCAGCAGTCCCATGCCCGCCTCGGCGGACTCGCCAACGTGGTAGCGCCCGAGTACCCGGGCATCACCGGCTTCCGTGAAGTTCCAGTTCTCGGGAAACTGGCCTCCACCGTGGTTGTGGATGTGATCGTGGCTGCGGTCCACCACCGGCAGGCTGACCGAGACGCCGAGCCGCTGGCTGAACGCGTAATCGAGCGTGGCGATCCAGTTGCGGTTGATGGTGCGGACCTCGTCATGGTGGCGGGGGATCTCGCCCACGCCGACGCGCGAATCTCCGGACATCGGCTGATCCTGATCGATGAACTCGTAACGCAGATCGAAGCGCGCGCCCGGCTCGGTCCATGCGCCCTGCGCGTCCCAGTTGGTATTGATCGAACAGACCGCCGAGCCGCACCCGGCCCACGCCGGCAGCGGCAACAGTCCGGCCAGGATCGCAAACGATGACCACCGAATTGTTGCGAGCATCACCGTGACTTCCGATCGAAAAGCGCAATGCTAGACGCGCGACCGGATGAGCGGAATGCGACACGTTGCCGCGCGACAAATTGCCGCAGCCCGGCAAATGGTCCGCAAAAGAATAAAATCTCCACTTTCCCCCAGGTCCGGTCGCCGCCATGAATGCTCCAGCCAACGCCCATTCCAATCTGCGGCGCCTGTTTTTCCTGCGCAGCATCACCGTAGGCGGACAGGTGCTGGTGATCGCCGCCGCAGTCCTGATGTTCGACACGCCGCTGCCGCTGGGTGCGATGGGCGCGATCATCGTGCTCCAGACCGCCGCCAACGGCCGCACCTGGATGCGGCTGCGCAAAGCCGCGCCGGTAAGCGAAGCGGAACTGTTCCTCGAGTTGCTCGCCGATGTCGGGGCACTGACCGCGCTGCTCTATCTGAGTGGCGGCTCCACCAACCCCTTTGTGTCTCTGTACCTGTTGCCGCTCATCATCGCCGCGACTGCGCTGACGGCGCGTTACGCCTGGGCCATGGCCGGGTTGACAATCGCCTGCTATTCGGCGCTGATGTTTTTCTACCTTCCGCTGGGTCATGGCCACGAGATGCATTCGAACGCATTCAACCTGCACGTGCTGGGAATGTGGGCGAACTTCCTGGTGAGCGCGGTGCTGATCGCGAGCTTCGTCACCACCATGTCGGCGTCCATCCGCGGGCGCGACCGCGAACTCGCCATCGCGCGGGCGCGGGCGCTGCGCGATGAGCAGGTGGTCGCGCTGGGCACGTTTGCCGCGGGCGCGGCGCACGAACTGGGCACGCCGCTCTCGACCATAGCCGTGCTCACAAAGGAACTGGAGCGCCAGTACGCCGCCGACCCGGGCCTGCGCGAGGACCTGCAACTGTTACGCACACAAGTTGACAACTGCAAGCGCATCATCACCAGCCTGACCACCGCGGCCGGGCTGGCGCGTGCCGGACAGGCCAAGCGGCAGAGCGTCGAGGAGTTCCTGGCCGGCGTGGCGGAAAAGTGGGCCCTGATCCGCCCGCAGGTGCGGCTCGACCTGCGCTGCGGCGGCGCGGGCGCCGCGCCGCAGATCGTCGGCGAGGAAACCGTGCGTCAGACCCTGATCAACATTCTCAACAACGCCGCGGACGCCTCCCCGCACGCGGTGGAGATCGAGGGCACCTGGAACGCTGCCGAACTCACCATCGAAGTGCGCGATCGCGGTCCAGGCATTACCGATGACATCGCCGCGAAGGCGGGACGCGCTTTCTTCAGCACCAAGGCGGCGGGACGCGGAATCGGACTGTTCCTGGCCAATGCCACCATCGAGCGCCTGGGTGGCAGCGTGGCGCTGTTCAACCGCGACGGCGGCGGCGGCTGCACGCGGGTGACGATTCCACTGACGCGGCTGGCCGCCGACGCATGAACACGAGGCCGGCAACCGACAACCGCCTGCTGGTGGTGGACGATGACGCGGTGTTTGCCGCAGTGCTGGCGCGTGCACTCGCCCGGCGCGGATTCGAGGTCGAGTCCGCGGCCGGTGTTGGCGAGGCAGTCGAGAAGGCGGGGCGCCGCGGTCCCCAGTTTGCGGTGGTGGACCTGAAGATGCCGGATGGCTCCGGACTCGCACTGGTGGAGCAGCTCAAGCGTCTCAATCCGGCGATGCGCATCGTTGTCCTCACCGGCTTCGCCAGCGTTGCCACCGCGGTCGAGGCAATCAAGCTGGGCGCGGTCCACTACCTGCCCAAACCAGCAGACGCCGACGACATTGTGGCGGCTTTCGACCGCGACGCGGGTGACGCCGCGGTCGCGGTCAAGCACAGGCCGCTGTCGGTCGAGCGGCTGGAGTGGGAGCACATCCACAAAGTGCTCGCCGAAAACGGCGGCAATATTTCCGGCGCCGCGCGCGCGCTCGGCATGCACCGGCGCACACTGCAGAGAAAGCTGCGAAAGAAACCGGGCCGGAACTAGCGGGGCGCCTTGCGGGCCGCTTCGGCGGCATCGTGGGCGCGTTTCAGATTCTGGTATTCCTGTTGATGCTTGGCGCGCGCCTGATCAAACTCGGCCTGCAGTGCGCGCGACGCCTGGGTCGCCTGCTCGGCGCGAACCTTGGCCTCCTCGTAGGCGCGCTGCGCATCCTCCATGCGTTTTTGCGCGGCCTCCAGGTCCTTGTAAGCGGCCTGTTCCTTTTTCTCTGCGGCGCGCACCTTGCGTTCGGCGGCTGTCATCTGCTCGCGGGCGTACTGGGCACGCTGCTGTGCCTGCTCGATGGTCAATATGGGCGTTTCGGCCGACTGCGCGAAGGCAGTGACCGCGATGATCATCAATGCGCCTGCTGGAAAAAGTCTCGGCATGTTTTCTCCGGCGCCCGCTGTTTCGACGCTAATTCAGGAAGGCAGGGTTATCGCTGGTGCCGGCAGCAGGAATCGAACCCGCGACCTTTTGATTACAAATCAACTGCTCTGCCAACTGAGCTATGCCGGCTTGCGCCGCATTATAGGCCCAGCGTTGCGGCCACGAAACCGCGCCAGTCAGTTACTTGATTACCTGCAGCCGCGGCCGGCGGCCCGCCGGCGGCTTGGGACGGTGGTCGTCCGGAGCAGAACTGGGGTGGGCCTTCGGCGGCGCGACCACCGGGGCGGGCAGCGACGGTGAAGTCTGGAACGCCAGGCCATGCCCGTTTTCCTTGGCGAAGATTCCTGCCACCGCGGTGATCGGCACCGAGATCTCGCGCGAAGTACCGCCGAAACGCGCCGAGAACTGGATCCGGTCGTTGCCGATCTTCAGATTGCGGGTGGCGTCGGGACTTACGTTGAGCACGATTTCGCCGTTCTTGACGTACTCCGTCGGTACCTTGGTGGTTTCGTCCACCTTGACCGCAACGTACGGAGTCAGCCCGTTGTCGCAGCACCACTCGTAGATCGCGCGGATCAGGTAGGGGGTGGTTGCGGTTTCCTTCACTTGCGCATCACCTTTTCGGAAGCCGTGAGCGCCTCGATGAAAGCGGGACGGCTGAACAGCCGCTCGGCGTACTTCATCAGGGGTGCGGCCTGCTTGGGCAGCTGGATGCCGTAGAAATCCAGTCGCCACAGCAGCGGCGCGATCGCCACGTCCAGCATCGAGAATTCTTCGCCGAGCATGTACTTCTGCTTGACGAACACCGGTGCGATCTGCGTGAGATTGTCGCGGATGATCTGGCGCGCCTTTTCGGCCTGCTTCTGGGTGCCGCCCTCGATCGCATCGATGTTGGAGAACAGCTCGTTCTCGAAACGGAACAGGAACAGCCGCGCGCGCGCGCGCATCACGGGATCGGCCGGCATCAGTTGCGGATGCGGGAAGCGGTCGTCGATGTACTCGTTGATGATGTTCGACTCGTAAAGTATCAGGTCGCGTTCCACCAGCACCGGGGTGCGGTTGTACGGGTTCATCACCGCGAGATCCTCCGGCTTGTTGTAGAGGTCCACGTCGATGATCTGAAAATCCATCCCCTTTTCGTAGAGGACGATGCGGCAGCGTTGGCTGAACGGGCAGGTGGTGCCCGAATAAAGGGTCATCATGGGCCGTTACCTAGATGTTGATGGTCGGTGCACGTCTTTCCAGTACTCCGTCTTGAGCAGCCAACTGAGCACAAGCAGGAGCGAAAGGAAGAGCAGTACGACGATGCCGATCTGGACGCGCCGGGCCTGGGCCGGTTCGCCCATGTAGGAAAGGTAGTTCACCAGATCGCGCGCGAGCTTGTCGTACTCCAGCGGCGACAGGATTCCCGGGGATTCCAGCACGAGCTTCCTGTGCTCGACCTCGCGCCCGCCGTGTTCCTCGATCTCGGATTTCAGCACCTGGGTGCCCTGCAGCTGCCAGAGCACGTGCGGCATTCCGACGTTCGGAAACGCCAGGTTGTTCCAGCCGGTCACGCGCGCGGGGTCGCGATAGAAACTGCGCATGTAGGTGTAGAGCCAGTCCACGCCGCGCGAGCGGGCGATCACGGAAAGATCCGGCGGCGCGACGCCGAACCACTCCTGCTGGTCTTTCTTGCCGGCGGCGATTTGCATCGTATCACCGACCTTTTCGCCCGCGAACAGCAGGTTGTCCTTGATCTGCCGTTCGGTCAGCCCAAGATCCGTCAGGCGGTTGTAGCGCATCGCCGCCGCGGAGTGACAGTTCAGGCAGTAATTGACGAACACCCTTGCGCCGCGCTGGATCGACAGCACGTCGCCGGAATCGATGCTGGCGCGATCGAGCCGGATATCGCCGCCGGCGGCATGGGCCGCAGCCGGCGCGAACAGCAACGCGAGAATGAATCTTTTCACCATGTCACCCTCGCAGGCTCCGGCTTGGTCTTGTCGATCTTGGTATACCAGGGCATCAGCAGGAAGAACAGGAAATAGATGATCGTGAAGATGCGCGCCACCACGGTCGCGCGTTCCGCGCCGCCCAGCCAGCCTCCGAACTGGCCCCAGACATTGGTCGGCACGGTGCCGAGATAGCCCAGCACGACGAAGGAGATCACCAACAGCGCGAGCGCGGTCTTGTAGACCGTCCCGCGGTAGCGGACGGACTTGACGGCGCCGCGATCCAGCCACGGCAGGAAGAAGAAGATCAACACCGCAAGACCCATTGCCAGCACGCCCGGAAACTGCGAGCCAAACAACGGCGGCACAGCGCGCAGGATCGAATAGAACGGCGTGAAATACCACACCGGGGCGATGTGGGCCGGGGTCTTGAGCGAATCGGCAGGCACGAAATTGTTGTGCTCGAGGAAGTAGCCGCCCATATCCGGCGCAAAGAACACGATGACGCTGAACACCATCAGGAACACCACCACGCCGACGATGTCTTTCACCACGTAATAGGGGAAGAAGGGGATGCCGTCGAGCGGAATGCCGGTCTTCGGATCCTTCTTGTTCTTGATCTCGATGCCGTCCGGATTGTTGGAGCCGACTTCGTGCAGCGCCACCAAGTGCGCAAAGACCAAGCCCAGCAGCACCAGTGGGATCGCGATCACGTGAAAAGCGAAAAAACGATTCAGCGTCGCGTCGGAAATCACGTAGTCGCCGCGGATCCACACCGCCAGGTCGGGACCAACGAAGGGGATAGCCGCGAACAGATTGACGATCACCTGCGCGCCCCAGTAGGACATCTGGCCCCACGGCAGCAGGTAGCCAAAGAAGGCCTCCGCCATCAGGCACAGGTAGATCAGCACGCCCAGCAGCCACAGCAACTCGCGCGGCCTGCGGTAGGAACCGTAGATCAGGCCGCGAAACATGTGCAGGTACACCACCACGAAGAACAAGGACGCGCCGGTGGAATGCATGTAGCGTATCGCCCATCCCCAGTCGACGTCGCGCATGATGTACTCGACCGAAGCGAAAGCCTGCGCGGCGTCGGGCTTGTAGTGCATGGTGAGGAAAATGCCGGTGACGATCTGCATCACCAGCACCAGCATTGCCAGCGAGCCGAAGTAGTACCAGAAGTTGAAGTTCTTCGGCGCGTAATACTCGGAAAGGTGCGTCCTCCAGGTCGCCGTCAGCGGAAAGCGCGCGTCGATCCAGTTGAGCAGCGCCGTCATCTTGCCCATCGCGTCATGCTCCTTTGCTGTCTTCACCAATGATCAGACGCGTGTCGCTCAGGTAGGTATACGGGGGAACCCTGAGATTCGCGGGGGCCGGTACGCCCTTGTAGACGCGGCCGGCGAGATCGAACTTGGAACCGTGACAGGGACAAAAGAAACCTCCCGGCCAGTCCTTGCCCAGATCGCTTTCGGGTCCGGGTGCGAGTTTCTGAGACGGCGAACAGCCGAGGTGAGTGCAGATGCCGACCAGCACGAGGTATTCGGGTTTGATCGAGCGGACTTCGTTCTTTGCATAATCCGGCTGCATCGGCATTGAGGATTTGGGATCGGCCACCACCTCGTCGAGCTTGGGCAGGCTGTCGATCATTTCCCTAGTGCGATGGACGACCCACACCGGCTGGCCGCGCCATTCCACCGTAACCATCATCCCAGGCTCGACCTTGGACAGATCCACCTCGACCGGCGCGCCGGCAGCGCGCGCCCGCGCGCTCGGGTTCATGCTCGCCACGAAGGGCACGGCGACGGCGACACTCGCCACGCCGCCGGCAACGCTGGTGGCGGCTACAAGAAAATGCCGTTTGCGGCGATCGACGCTGCTGTCAGCCATGTTCCGGTCCGTCAGGTTTCAAAAGCGTTGCATTTTACAGTAGGTGCCTGGGCAAATTACACCCCACGTTGCTTAAGTCCATGTAAATTCTAGAGAAATCGCCGCCAGCAAACTTTGGACAGAATTTGCTGCCAGGCCTCCGGAAAATCTGTTCGTGCAACTTTGCCTGCGCGCAGTGTCGGCCTCGGCTGGTACCATCTGCGCCTCGCGCTCCGTGGCAGTGGATGAGGACGCATACGGGCTGCAAACCGGCTTCGAGGACGTCGATGAAAGTCAGGGTTAAATGGATCGAGCACGTTGCGTTCCTGGGTGAGACCGAGAGCGGGCATGCGCTGGTAATGGATGGCGCGCCGGAGGGCGGCGGCCGCAATCTCGGGCCGCGGCCGATGGAAACGATGCTGGCGGGCACCGGCGGTTGTACGGCTTACGACGTCGTGACTATC
>DASQOP010000124.1:0-3902 GCA_035644415.1 Burkholderiales bacterium | reverse complement strand
CGAAATCGCCACGAGCCGCACTCGCGGCTGCGCATGCAGGGATTTCTCGAGGTAGGGATTACCATTGCTCACCAGGCCCACTCGCACCACGCGCCGCATCGGCAGCAGTGCGTAAGCGACGTCATCGGCCTCCAGGCCGTCCCCGGGCATGGTGAGCGAGGCGCGCACCGGACCGGCCTCCAGAATGGAAATGTCGATCAGTTGCGCGCGCGCGCCGCCTGCGGGCACGTTCACGGTCCTGACAATGCGCCGGCCGCCGACACCGGTAATCGCGATCTCGATGCTTCTGTCCGCGCCGCCGGCGTTGCTGACCTCGACGAAGGCCTGGTAGCGCCCCGGGTCTGCAGGCAGCGGCCGGATTTCGAACGCAGTAATGCCGGCGTTTTCCACCGGCTCGAACACCGACTCGAGTTGGGCTGACTTCGGCACCCCGGTGATCTGCACCCCGTCGCTGACCACCACGGTTTGCGCATCGCCGGCCTGCGCAATGTCCGGCACCCGCGGCGTGCCGCCGTAAGCCACATGAAGTTGCTGCAGCCGCTCAAGCGCCGCGTCGCGGTCTTCGAAACCGGGAGTGGCGATGCGCCGCATGGAATCGACCAGCATCACCTGGGTAGTCGGGCCGCGCGCGGCGATTCGCGCGCGCGCCTTGGCCAGCGCGTGACTCCAGCGGGTCGCACCGTCGGTTGTGCGGGTGGCCAGCGTCGGCGAGTTGTCGAGCACGAGGACAAGCCTGTCAGCGGCCTCTCCCGCGCCGGTCAACTGCGGTCTGGTCACGGCGGCGACGATGCTTACGGCGATGACCGCGGCCAGCAGCAACGACAGCCACCAGCGCAAGCGGTCGCTGCTGCGATGGCTTTGGCGCAACACCCGGTCCCAGATAAGGCTGGAGGGCACCAGCATTCTGCGTGGAGGCGGCTTCAGCAGATACAGCGCGGTTACGACCAGCACCGTGGCAAGCGCCGCGATCGCGGCCCACAGAGGCGCAGCCGAAAGCAGGTTCACCGCAACAAGCCTTGCTCGCGCAACGCCTTGAGCATCAGGTCTTCGAACGGCATGGCCGTGGTGGTGCGCAGATAGCCCCAGCCGTGACTGCGGCAGAAGGCTTCGATCTCGGCGCAATAGCGCAGGAACGTGTCGTGATAGGCCTTCACCAGGTCGTGCGTCACGTGCACCCGCGCGACGCCGCCTTGCTCCGAGTCCACCAGCAGCACTTCATCCGCGAGCACCGGGTCGATTTCGTCGGGGCTCATCACGTGCACCGCGAATACATCGTGGCGGAAACGGCGTATCACCTGGAAGCTCCGCTCGAAACCCTCGCGGTCGAGGAAGTCGGAGATCACCACCGTCAGCCCGCGGGTGCGCCGGGCACCGAAGAAACTCTGGAACGCCGACTGCAAGCTGGTGCCGCCGCCGGCCTCGATACGCTCGAGAAAATGCAGCGCGCGCCACACCTGGTTCTTGCCGCGCCGCGCCGGCATCTCCGTGACGACCCCGTCGGAAAAGGCGACGATGCTGACCCGGTCGTGGTTGATCAGGCTTATGTAGGCCAGCGCGGCGGCGATCTTGCGGGCGAAGTCGAACTTGGACGGGGCGCCGAAATCCATCGAACGGCTGACGTCGAGGAAAATGTAGACCGGCAGGTCCGCCTCTTCCTCGAACAGCCTCAGGATCAGCCGGTCCAGCCGCAGGTACGTGCCCCAATCGAGATTGCGCGTGTCATCGCCCGGCGAGTACGGCCGATAGTCGGTGAACACCATCCCCGAGCCGGTGCGGCGGGACCGATGATGGCCGCGCAGGTGGCCCGCCACGGGACGGCGGGTAAGCATGCTGAGATGCTCGAGCTGGCGAAGAAATTCTTCGCTGAACAGCAGGCTTTCCTCGGCCAAATTGAAATGCCTCAGTGGGGCCGCATGGCAGCCGCCATGGGGCCGGTGGATATCCTCAGTCGGCGGTCATTCCTTCGGTTCCGGCACCGACTCGAGGATCCTGTCGAGGATCGTGTCGGTATCGATGCGGCCGGCTTCGGCCTCGAAGTTCAGCAGGATCCGGTGCCGCAGCGCCGGCAATGCCACGGCGCGCACGTCCTCGCAGGACACGTAGACGCGGTCGTTCATCAATGCGTGTACTTTCGCACCCAGGATCAGCGCCTGGGTTCCGCGCGGGCTGGAACCGAAACGCACATACTTCCTGCTCATTTCGTGCGCCTGCGAGGATTCCGGATGGGTCGCCAGCGTCACCCTGATCGCGTACTCTTGCACCGGCCGCGCCACCGGAATAGCGCGTGCCGTTTCGCGCATCTCCAGGATCTCGCCCTGTTGCAGCACCCGCTGTACCGTCGGTTCCTTCTGCCCGGTAGTGCGGTCGACGATCAGATGCAGCTGCTCCACGTCCGGGAAATCGAGCTTGAGTTTGAAGAAAAAGCGATCCATCTGCGCCTCGGGCAGCGGATACGTGCCTTCCATCTCGATCGGGTTCTGGGTTGCCAGCACGAAGAAGGGCTGGTCCAGCGCGTGGGTGCGGCCGGCTGCGGAAACGCTGTTCTCCTGCATCGCCTCCAGCAATGCCGATTGGGTCTTGGGCGTGGCGCGGTTGATTTCGTCGGCCAGCACCATGTTGGCAAAGATCGGGCCGTGCTGGAATTCGAAGGCTTTGCGGCCGGCCTCGTCTTCGCGGACGATGTTCGTGCCGATGATATCGCCCGGCATCAGGTCGGGGGTGAACTGGATGCGCGAGAACTTCAGGTGCAGCACGTCCGCCATGGTCTGCACCAGCTTGGTTTTGCCCACGCCTGGGATTCCCTCCAGCAGCACGTGGCCGCGCGCAAGCAGGCAAGTCATCACCCCGGAAATGATCTCGTCGTTACCGACGATGACCCGCGAAATCTCGTCGCGGACAAGCTGGAACTGATCGCGGAAGGCCTGGATCTGGCGGTCGACGACGGTATTCATTTCTTCTCACTTTCGTGCAGGTTCAGGAAATAATCCCTTACGGCATGTTTCTGGCGGATCGGCACGCGCTCGACGCTCATCGCGTTCTCGCGGTCGAAGCCCTGGCGGGCGCGCACGTCCTCGAAGCCGAGCAGCGATTTTTGCTCCTGGCTGGCGGAATAAAACCAGCCCTGGTCGGCCTTTTCGTCGTCCCCGGCATCGTCGCGGCGATGGATGGCTTCGAGCTTCAGTTGCGCATCCAGGCGCAGGGTCGCTGCACCCTCCAGCGCCAGGGCTTCGGAGTTGCCGGCGGCACTGCCGCTCATGTTACCGTCGCGGGCGGGTTCATCGTCATTTCTGCGCGTCACCGCGCCCTGGCGAAACATGGCGCCGCCGCGGATGTCCGCGTTGCCGGTGTCCGGCGAAGCGGTCGCATTGGGCGCGTTGTCGCTGGAATCGAACTGGCTCGCGGTCAGCGCGCTCCGCTGCGACGTCGGGATCATTGCCTCCTGCATCCGCCGCTTGACTTCGATTACGCGGCTCTGTACTTCGAGCCGCTGGTTCGCTTCCTGGAGCGCGTTCACCACGCGGTCGAGTGCATCCTGGTCGACCCTGGCGTTGATGCTGCTCAGGTCGCGGCCGCCTTCCGCGAGCCTTTCCTCGATGCCGCGGTCCAGGCCTTTCTCACTGTCTGACAGCGGCCGGGTCCCGTCCTTCTCCAGCGTACGTACGTCCTGGCCGCCGGCCTCGGCGCGCATTTGCCGGAGCAACGCCAGCGCCTCTTCGGTGCGCCCGGCGCGAAGGGCTTCCGCGGCCTTCTCCAAGCGCGGATTCGGCCTCACGGCCTCGGCCAGCCTGACCAGGCCCTCGCGCGCAGCTGCAGCTTCCATGCTGGCCTGCTCGATCGCATCGCGCGCCTGCGCGGCTGCTCGCGCCTTCTCTTCGGCGGTCGCGTCAGCGCGCTGCAATTCC
>DASQOP010000123.1:0-11820 GCA_035644415.1 Burkholderiales bacterium | reverse complement strand
AGAGCGACCAGTACACTTTGCAGGGAGAGGCGTTTTCGCGCGCGATTCGCGGCGAAATATCACTGCCCTACGGCGTAGAAGACGCGGTGCAGAGCATGCGCGTGATCGACGCGTTGTTTCGCTCCGAGAAAAGCGGAAGATGGGAGGAAGTGCAGGGATGAAGGCGGAAGGATGAAGGATGAAGGAACAGTCGGCCGATGGCCGGCGATAAGAGCGTTGACGCAGAGGGCGCAGAGGAAATGCAAGAAAGGGCGCGGAGGAAACCAGGTGTGTAAAAAGCAGAAATACGGTTGGCTCGGACATGCGCGGATCAAGACGGCGGGATCGTCTGGTTTTTCTCTCCGTTGTTCTGTGGCAGAAAGATCCGTTTTCGATTGCGTTAAGGACTCTGACGTTGGCGATCATCAGACACCATTGCACATCTCAAGAGTCATGAATTTCGTTCACACCGAATTCTGTATTTCTCTGCGCCCTCTGCGTCCTCTGCGCCTCTGCGTTGGGTGTTGATCTACTGCACTGAGCACTGGGCACAACAATACCTAGGAGAGAAAATGCAACGCATAGTGAATCCGGCAAAAGAGCTGCTATCGAAGGGTGCGATCGCGATCGGGATCGGCGTGCGGGCGGTGCGCGGCGTCGAGATCGCCAGAGTGATGAAAACCGCGGGCTTCGACTGGCTGTTCATCGACCTGGAGCACGGGCCGACCTCGGTGGAGACCGCGTATTCGATCTCGGTGGCGGCGCTCGACGCCGGCATCGCGCCTCTGGTGCGCGTGCCGGCCGGCGAACTCGCGCTCGCCACCCGCTGCCTGGACGGCGGCGCGCTCGGCATCGTGATGCCGCACGTGGATACGCCGGAACAGGCGCGCGCCATGGTGGATGCGTTCAGATTCACGCCGCTCGGACATCGGTCCATAGCCGGCGGCTATCCGCAGTTCGGTTTTGCCGCGGCGCCGCCCAATGAAGTCGTTGCAGAAATGAACCAGGCGACTCTGGTGGTGGCGATGCTGGAAACACCGCGCGCGATCGAGAACGCCGAGAAGATTGCCGCGGTCCCCGGTATCGACGTTCTGCTGATCGGCACGAACGATCTTTGTCTCGAGATCGGGATTCCCGGCCAGTTGGAGCACGAACGCGTGGTGGCCGCGATAGACGCCGTCACCGGAGCCTGCCGGAAGCACGGGAAGTGGCCGGGACTGGGCGGGGTCTACACGAAAGATTTGCTCAAGCGTTACATCGGCCGCGGGATGCGCATGATCCTCGCGGGCAACGACCTTGGCCTGCTGCTCGGCGCGGCCCGGGACCAGGCCAGCTTCGTACGTAGTTGCCTGTGAGTCGCAAAAACACCTGGTGCGGTCGGAAATTGTTTTGTCAAGAACCCGAATGAGAGGAGAAGCGATGTCGTTGCCAATCCCGTCGCGGTACTTCGTCCGTCCGCAGGATATGCCGCCGTACCATCCCGCCAACCACACCGGCACAGTCAATCGCCGCCTGATCGGCGCCGGCAACGTCGGCGCAGCCCAGGTCGAAGTCGTGCTCGGCGTCATCGAGAAAGGCAAGGGTGCATTGCCGCATTCGCATTCCGGCATAGAGCAGGTGTGCTACCTGCTCGAAGGCCGCGCCCGGGCCGAGGTCGGCGGCGAAGTGTGCGAGCTCGGTCCAGGGGACTGTTGCTTCTTTCCGCCCGGCATGCGGCACACGTTCACGGTGGTCAGCGACGAGCCGGTGAAGGTGCTGGTGATCTACTCGCCGCCGTACGGCGAGCAGCCGGCCCATGGCCGGCAATAAAAGCGTTGACGCAGAGGACGCAGAGGAAGAACAGGAAAGGACGCAAAGGAAACCAAGATGTGGGAAAAATAGAAGCTCGTCGCCTCCGACGGTTGGCCGGAAGATGCGCGGTTCGGGATAGCAGAATAGTCTGGCTTTTTCTCTGTGTACTCTGTTTACCCTGTGGCAAGGAAGTTGGCATTGCGTTGAGGACCCTGATTTTGGTAATCAACAGTCACTCCCGGACATTTCTTGACTCATGATTTTTCACACACACCGAATTCTGCTTTTCTCTGCGGCCTTCGCGTCCTCTGCGCCTCTGCGTTGGCTGTTGGTTTTCAGCGCCGAGCATTGATCACATAATGAGACTGGTCACTTTCACGCTCGCGATCGTTTTCTCGGCACCATCCCCGCAAGCTCTGGCGGAAGCCTATCCGTCGAAGCCGGTCAAACTGGTGATCGCGTTCGCGGCGGGGAGCGCGACCGATTCCGCCGGCCGCATTCTCGCGCAGGAATTGTCGCAGCGGCTCGGCCAGAACGTGATCGTCGAGAATCGAGCAGGCGCCAATGGCCAGATCGCCGCGGTGTTCGTGGCCAGGAGCACGGCCGACGGCTATACGCTGTTCATGACCACCAACTCGACCCATGGCGCGAACCCCCACCTCTACAAGAAGCTTGCCTACGACCCGATAAAAGACTTCGAGCCGATCGCGCGCGTCGGCACGCTGCCGTTCATGCTGGTAGTCAACCCGGAACTGCCAGCCAACAACACCGCGGAGTTCATCGCGTATGCGAAGGCCCATCCCGGCGGGCTGTCCTACGGCACGGCGAGTACCGCGTCGCTGGTCGGGGCTGAAACCATCAACCATCTCGCCGGGCTCGACCTGGTCCGTGTCGGATACAGTTCCAGCCCGCAGGCGATTCTCGATCTGGTCGCCGGGCGCTTGCAGGTCATGGTCGCCGACTTCACTACCGCGATGCCACACGTTAAGGCCGGCAAGCTCAGGGTACTGGCGGTGACCACGGCAAAACCCACGACGCTGCTGCCCGAGGTGCCGCCGATCGCGGCGACGCTCACCGGCTTCGATCTCACCTCGTGGAACGGCATATTTGCGCCGGCCGGGACGCCGAAGGAAATCGTTGCACGGCTGGAACGCGACACTCTGGAAATCCTGTCCCGGTCGGAGATCAGGAAAAGATTCGCGGCGATCGGTTTCGAAATCGATCCGATGAACACCAGCGAGTTCAGCCGCTACGTGCGCGAGCAGATCGCGTACTGGGGTAAACTCGTGCGTGACGCGGGAATTCCGCCCGAATAAACACAAGTCAAAAAATGCCAGGCCCATTATCCGGAGTAAGGGTTCTCGATCTCACCACCGTCGTCATGGGTCCGTTTGCAACCCAGCTTCTCGCCGAGCTGGGCGCCGACGTGATCAAGGTCGAAGCGCACGAGGGCGACAACATGCGCCATCCGGCACCGATGAAAACCCCCGGCATGGGATACATGTTCCTGAACCTGAACCGGGGCAAGCGCGGCATCGTGCTCGACCTGAAGAAGCCCGAGGGGCGCAAAGCGCTGATGCGCCTGATTCCCGCCACCGACGTGCTGATCTACAACGTGCGCCCGCAGGCGATGGCACGGCTCGGGCTTTCCTACGAGGAAGTCCGCGCGGCCAACCCGAGGATCATCTACGTCGGCACCTACGGCTACTCGCAGCGCGGGCCGTACGCGGCTAAGGCCGCTTACGACGACCTGATCCAGGGCGGCACCGCCATTCCGTGGCTGGTATCGAAGACCGGGGCGAAGGCCCCGAATTACACGCCGGTGAATCTGGCCGACCGGGTCACCGGATTGCACGCGGTCTATGCGGTGACCGCGGCACTGTTCCACCGCAGCCGTAGCGGCCTCGGACAGTCGGTGGAAGTGCCGATGTTCGAGAGCCTTGCGCATTTCGTGCTGGGCGATCACTCGGCCGGGCTGACTTTCGATCCTCCCGCGGGCGACGCCGGTTACGCCCGGCTGCTCGCCCGCCGCCCCTACCCCACCAAGGACGGGCATCTTTGCGTACTGGTTTACAACGACAAGCAGTGGAAGACTTTCACCGATGCCACCGGCCGGCCGGAAATCATGCAGGACGCGCGCTTCGCCACCCAAGCCAGCCGTGCCCGGCATATCTCCGCGATCTACGCCACTCTCGCGGAGCTGTTCCTGACACGAACTACTTCGGAATGGATCGAATTGCTGGAGAAGGCCGATATCCCGGTGGCACGGTTGAATTCGGTCGAGGACCTGGTCGCCGATCCGCACCTTGCCGCGACCGGATTCTTCACCTTGGAAGCGCACCCCAGCGAAGGGATTGTCCGCACCATGCGCACGCCCACCGACTGGTCCGAATCGCAGCCCGAAGGACAACGGCCTGCGCCGCGACTGGGCGAACACTCGGCCGAAGTGCTGCGCGAAGCCGGATACAACGAAACGGAGATCACCGAGTTGGCAAACAAAGGGGTGACACGCCTCGGTTAGCACTCGCCCCTCACCCCTGCCCATGGATTTTTCTTTCACACCGGACCAACTAGCCATCAAAGAGGCGATCGCGAAGTTGTGCGCGCGTTTCGATGCGCTGTACTGGCTCGAGCGGGATCGCAGTGGCGGCTTCCCCGAGGATTTCTACCGCGCCGTCGCCGAATCCGGCTGGCTCGGCATCGCCATGCCGCAGCAGTACGGCGGCGCTGGGCTGGGGATCACCGAGGCGGCGCTGATGATGCAGGCCGTGGCCGAGTCCGGCGCTGGGTTCTCCGGCGCGTCCGCGTTGCACATGAACATCTTCGGGCTAAATCCCGTCGTCGTGTTCGGAACAGACGAGCAGAAGAAACGCTGGCTGCCGGCGCTGATTCGCGGCGAGCAAAAAGCCTGTTTCGCGGTGACCGAGCCGGATGCCGGCCTCAATACCGCGAAGCTTGCGACGTCGGCGCGGCGCGAAGGTAGTCACTATTTCCTGCGCGGCCAGAAGATCTGGATCTCTACCGCGCAGGTGGCGGACAAGATGCTGATCCTTGCCCGCACCGCAGCCGCGCAGGGCGGCGGCAAGCCCACCGACGGCCTGTCGTTGTTCTACACCGATCTCGACCGGCGCTACGTCGAAGTGCGGGAAATCGAAAAAATGGGCCGAAACGCGGTGGACTCGAACATGCTGTTCATCGAGGAGTTGCCGGTGCCGGTGCAGGACCGCATCGGCGAGGGCGGCAAGGGTTTCGACTGCATCCTGCACGGGCTCAACCCCGAACGCATCCTGATCGCCGCCGAGGCGGTCGGCCTCGGGCACGCGGCACTCGCGCGCGCGGTAGCCTACGCCAACGAGCGGGTAGTTTTCGACCGGCCCATCGGGCAGAACCAGGCGATCCAGCATCCGCTGGCGCGATGCTGGATGGAACTCGAGGCAGCGAACCTGATGGTGTTCAAGGCGGCGGCGCTGTACGACAAAGACGAGCCCTGCGGCGCGGAATCGAATGCGGCCAAGTATCTCGCCGCGGAAGCCTGCTTCAGCGCCTGCGAACAGGCACTGCTCACGCATGGCGGCATGGGCTATGCCAAGGAGTATCACATCGAGCGCTACCTGCGCGAAGCGATGATTCCCCGTCTCGCGCCGGTCAGCCCTCAGCTCATCCTCTGCTTCATCGCCGAGAAAGTGCTGGGTTTGCCGAAGTCGTACTGAGAGCCGAAAGCGCTCACCACGGAGGACACGGAGGAAAACCAGAAACGAGGAAAAAGCTTGTGGGCGTTAAGAGTAGCGCTGGTCCCGAAGTGACTTCCGATGGCAGGTTTTGACTCTCGAAGGTTTTCCCTTCTCTTGCCTTTCCTCCGCGTCCTCCGTGGTAAGTGTTGGTCTGTCGCCGTGGCACTGACAACCTGTCAACGCTCACCGCGCCGTCCCATCGTTCTGCGGCCCTTGTTCCTCGTCGCGCCCGGGTTTGCGCCGCGCATGGGAGTTTGACGCCGTCCCTCCGGACGCCGGTCCTTGGAAGGCGGCCCCGCGTTCTTGACGCCCGTCAGTCTTTTCACCTTTTCGATTGCGCCAGTCAGCGCCGCGATATTCGCCGTATGTTGGGAATGCGGGCCGTTCTTCTGCAATTCTTCCTGCTCGTGCTTGAGGAGTTCGTGCAGCTTGCGCAGCGCCTCGCTGCACGCCGATGCCAGGCTGGCCTCCTTCGCCATTTCCTGCCGGTGCATCTCGATGTGCGCGATGCTGTCGGTGACTTCGTCGCTTGCCGATTCCGTATTCACTATCTGATTCTCCTTCTTCAGTGCACTTTTTCAATTCTTCCGCGCGGCACTGCCAGGGCGGCGTGCAACAACGGCGGCCTGCCGCCGCGGGCGCTTGCGTTCACACGCAGGCCCGGGTGGGGAGCCGGGACTTCACTGGGCCGTTGCCGCCGGTACGCCACTTGTACAGGGCTCCCCCGGACAGCCCGGGTGTACTTTTTTCCGGGCACCGCGCCGAAATCTATGCACGCGCCATGATGCGGGCAACAAGGGGGTAAGGAAAGTCTCGGTCGCCACACAGCATACGCCAGCACCGGTCAATCCTCGACTATAGGAATGGTCGTTATTATGAAGCTGGCAATCGGCGCCTACGCCTGGCATGAACTGCCTACAGTCTACCTCAAGCCCTACGGCGGCACCTGCCTCGGTTGCGCCCTAGGAACCGGCGGCGCCTGCGGCCGCTGGACGGGCTTGCCTAGCGCTGCCCGAACCACACGATGATCGAGGCGATCAATACGATCGCGGCACCGAGCCCGAGCATCCAACCGGCGGTGCGGGGAAAGGTCTCGACCCATTGGTCGAGCGTCAGATACATGGTGTCCGCGCCTTTGCCGAGTTGGCTGGCTGAGTACCACCGGTTCGTGCGCGCTTCCAATGCGCGCAATGCGTCGCTGGAGAAGACCAGCATTACGCCGGTGACGACGGCCAATGCGCCGCCTGCAAGCAGAATCCACCTCAGGCTTTCAACTATCCAGGCGACGACTGCGGGGGTAGCACTCCTGCCCAGCGCGGACACGACCGCCGCGCCCTTGACGCTTGCAAGCAGCATGAACATCATAAAAGCGCCGCCGACCACGAAGGCAGCGCCGAACCAGCGCCGATGCCCGTATATGGCCTTGCCGATATCGTGCGGTGCTTCCATCGGCCTGAAACGGGTTCGCAGTGAAATCCAGCGGTTCGTGGTGCCGAGAAAGCGCAAAGTCCGGGCGCTGCTGGCGATCAAGCACACCCCCAGGGCGATCCCGACGACGGCCACGACGATGAAAAACCACAGGACGAATGGAATCAGCAGTTGGTCGGCCAGATAGTTACCGGTATGCAGCATGAGACCTCCGAATCCTGGGATCATGTATCGCCGTGAGGCTACGGACCCATAGCGGTCCCTGGTCCTGCAAACGCCAGGCCGGGCGACAATTCCGCTAGGCTCACTATAAACCAAAGAGGGGGGATTCACGTGGACACTGGCTCGTTGTTCGAACATCTGCGCCGCTTCGACACGCCTACCATCGCCAACGCACTGGAAATCGCGCGCGGGCAGCGCACCATCACCGGCTTCACCCGGCAGACGCTGATCGCCGCGTTTCCGCAACTGCCGCCGATCGTCGGCTTCGCCAGGACGGTGACGATCCGTTCTTCCACGCCTTACGAACCGGCGCTGCGCAGGAAAAATCAGCTTGCCTACTACGAGTATCTAGCGCAACCGGAGCAGCCGACGGTTGCCGTGGTCCAGGATATCGACAGTCAGCCCGGGCTGGGTGCGTTCTGGGGGGAAGTGAACACCCATATCCACCGGGGCCTGGGCTGCGTCGGCGCAGTAACCAATGGCTCGATGCGCGATCTCGACGCGATGCACCCGCAGTTCCAGTGCCTGGCCGCATCGTTGAGCCCCAGCCATGCCTGGGTGCAGGTCGTCGATTTCGGCAGACAGGTGGATGTATCCGGCCTGGTCGTATCCGACGGCGAAGTGGTCCATGCCGACCGCCACGGCGCCATCGCGATACCGCGCGACCTGCTCGACAAGCTGCCTGCGGCGATCGATCTCATGGCGCGACGGGAGAAAGTGCTACTCGATGCGTCGCGCAAGCCCGGATTCACCATGGCGACGCTGCGCCAGGCTTTTGCTGCATCCGATCAGATCAAATAGGGGCGTTCGGCTCAGTTCCCCGTGCGCCGTCGATAGGATTCGATGAAGGGGTCGGCTTGCGCGGCAGCCCGCGACACGGCAAGCACCGCCTCGGCGCACACCGCGTTGATGTGTCCAAGCATTGCGTCGACGCCCTGGATCGCGAGCATCCTGACGTATTTCACGCCCGGGTTGCGCGAGCCGAAGCGGGCGGCGCCGGCGTCGCCGTCGAAGTTTCTCACCTTGAAAGGTTCGCGCTCCGCCCAGATCGCCTGCATGCGAGCGAATTCGCGCTCCGACCCGGGAACCCGGTCGCTGATCCGGTCTGTGAACGTGTAGCTGGTCAGCAGCAGCTCACCCACCACCTTGACTTCGATGACGATGCGCTGCTCGCGGCCGACAGGCGTAGCGAAATGGGTGGCAATCTCATCGGCTTCCTCGGCGTTCAGCACCCGGGCTGCCTGATCGGCCCAGATCGTATGCAACCAGTCCGGATCCTCGATGCCGCGTGCGATGATGCCATCGACGATACGGCTGAAGTGTGCCTCGGCATCCTGCCACTCCGGCGCAGCCGCATTCCAGCCGCGGCCGAGTCCGGCATCGCGCCCCCGCCGGGCGAGCAGCGTCCGCGCCGCACCGAGGCCGGCCTGCTTCGCCGCAAGGCGGCCGACAGCCATTGGAACATCGGGCTCATGGCTCGCCGCCAGCCTTGCTATGGCGTCGTCCTTGAGCGCGTCCGCCGCCGCCGGCCCGATTGCAGTCAGCAGCGTGGCCAGCACCGCTCCCAGAATCCTTCCGATTGGCATCACGATCTTCCTCCTTCGCCGCGCATTCTACCGTCTGCGGCCCCCGCCGATCTCCTACCCCCGGGAAATTGCCGGCGCGATGCGGTAGCATGCGGCCTTTGCGGACACTATTCGAGGAGGAGAGGCAAATGGGCGCGCACAACAAGATAGCCATCGTTACGGGCGCAGGCAGCGGCATCGGCAAGAGCGTTGCGCTCACGCTTCTGAAGGACGGTTACAGCGTTGCACTCGCGGGACGGCGCAAGGATGCGCTGGAGCAGACCGTGAAGGAATCGGGAGCGGGCACGCGGGCACTGGCGGTGCCGACCGACGTGAGCGATCCGCAATCCGTGAAGGCGTTATTCGCGAAAGCGAAAGAGGCCTTTGGCCGCCTGGACCTGCTCTTCAACAACGCCGGTGTTAATGCGCCGGGGATCCCGCTCGAGGACCTGACCGTCGAGCAATGGCGCAACGTAGTGAACATCAACCTCTCCGGCATGTTCTTCTGCATCCAGGAGGCGTTCCGGACGATGAAGAACCAGAATCCGCGCGGCGGACGGATCATCAACAACGGCTCGATCTCCGCGCATGCGCCGCGCCCCAACTCATCGCCTTACACCTCTACCAAGCACGCCGTGACCGGACTCACCAAGTGCGCTTCACTCGACGGACGCAAGTACGACATCGCCTGCGGCCAGATCGACATCGGCAATGCGTTGACCGAAATGGCGGCAAGGATGACCAAGGGCGTGCCTCAGGCCAACGGAGAGATCAAGGTCGAGCCGACCATGGACGTGCAGCGCGTAGCGGACGCGGTGCTGCACATGGCCAGCCTGCCGCTGGACACGAACATGCAGTTCGTGACCATCATGGCCACCAAGATGCCCTTCGTCGGACGCGGGTGAAGCCATGGCCTCCAAAGCGCGCTACATCTTCATCGCCAGCATGGACGTGGACTCGGAAAAGGAAGACTTGTTCAACGAGGTCTACGACACCGAACATATCCCGCTGCTTCTGAAAGTGCCCGGCGTGATTTCGGCGAAGCGATACAAGACCGAACCGCTGACGGTGTTCGTGCGCGGCGCGAAACAGACCGTCGTCCATGAGGACGAGCCGCGCTACAGCGCCGTTTACGAAATAGAAAGCCCGAAGATTCTGGTGAGCGACGCCTGGGCCAAAGCGGTGGACAAGGGCCGCTGGCCAACCGAGGTGCGGCCTTACGTTCGCAACCGCCGCCTGGTGCTGCGCAAGCTGCTCGAACCCGGGTCGTGACCCCACCACACTGCGTCGCTCACCACGGAGGACACGGAGTACACGGAGGAAGGACAAGAGAAATAAGGTATTCGATAGTGAAGACCTTCACTGGACGAACAGTCTGCGGGAGCAAGAATTGGCGGCAGAGGATGAAGTACATTCACTTCGCCGTTTATCCCATATTGCCCTTCCTCGTTGTTGGTTTTCCTCCGTGTTCTCCGTGTCTTCCGTGGTATGAGCGGTTTTATGCTTTGTTGCGGACGCACCAGGCGCCCACGGATGTCCCCAACCAGCCAAAGGAAAAAAATGATTCACGTCATTGCCACAGTCGAGCTCGCGCCCGGAACGCGAGAAAAATTCCTGGCCGAGTTCCGCAAGCTCATCCCTGCCGTAAAGGCCGAGGCCGGCTGCATCGAGTACGGCCCGACCATCGACGCCGACACCGACATCGCCATCCAGGCGAAGATGGGCCCGGACCGCGTGGCCGTGGTGGAGAAATGGGAAACCGTCGCGGCGCTCAAGGCGCACGGCGTCGCGCCGCACATGCAGGCCTACCGCGCCAAGGTGAAGGACTTCGTCAAGGGTATGGAACTGCGGGTGTTGAAACCGGTTTGAGCGGGCACCACGCTTGACTCCCGAGAGTCTCCGGTGTTACTTTTGTAACACTTCATTGAGGACTGGTTATGTCTGCATCAACGACGTTAAAACTCCCGGAAAAGCTCAAGCGTCGCATTACGACGCTCGCTAAAGCGGCTGGTAAAACACCACACGCTTTCATGATCGACGCTCTGGAGACACAGGCAGTGCTTGCGGAACGTCGCAGAGAGTTTGTCGCGTCGGCAATCGCTGCAGAAGAGGAAGTGGCGCAGTACGGATTGGTTTACGACGCCGACGAGGTTTTCAGTTACATGAAGGCAAAGCTCGATGGCCGGCGAGCCAGGCGACCCAAACCCGCAAAGCTATGAGCATTGCGCGTGACCCGTCTCGTCCTGTCGCCCAAAGCGGTTGACGACATCGACCGGCTGTCGGATTTCCTGCTGGATTCGGATCCGAGCACCGCAAGCAAGACAGGCGGTATCCTGGTCAGCGGTCTTCAGATCCTGAAAGATCATCCCCTGATTGGCCGCCAAGTGGAACGCGGTTTCCAGGAACTCCTAATCTCACGTGGCCGCACCGGCTATGTGGCACTTTACAGATTCGACGTAGTAAAGGACATCGCCATCGTCCTCTCGGTTCGCCATCAGCGCGAGGCCGGCTATATCTGAAGAAGCCGGGATCGAGGTAGTTGCCAGCATCGTTACGCGCACGATCTGTTTCGTTACTTCGTGTCGGGCCGCTGCATCTGCTTCGACAGCCGCCACGCCATCCACGCGAGCACGGCCACGCCCGCGAACAACGCCGACCACAGACCCCATTTCTTCAGGTCGGCGCGCGGGAGCGCCGCCGCTTCGCCGGCGAGTTTCTGCACCGGGCCCGTCGCAGCCACGGACATCTTCGGCACCTGGTCGGTGCGCCAGCCCGGCACCAGGGCCTCGATGCCGAGCGATCCCGCCTGCGCCTTCGAGTTGCCGTAGGCCAGCCGGAACGGGCCGGTGCCGCGCGCCGTGAAAACGATCTCGCGCGGTGTCCAGCCTGCCCTCACGATCAGCGATCCCGGGCCGATGCCGCCGGCCGCCGGGTCCACGCGCAACAGCCAGTAGCGATGTGAATTCACGCCGACCGCGATGTCCGGGCTGACCAGCTCGCGTCCGTTCTGATTCAGGCGATAGGCAACCGTGTGCGTCACCGGGGTCCACCTGTCCTCGGGCTTGCCACGGGACAGAAACCGGACGGGCACGATGGTGTTTTCC
>DASQOP010000122.1:0-7216 GCA_035644415.1 Burkholderiales bacterium | reverse complement strand
GGCCCCGCGAAGCCAGCGGGGTCTTCGTTTTGTGAAGCCCTGTATTGGGCAACGAGGGGAGGCACGGTGGAAAAATTGCGCGTAGGTTTAGCCGGCGCCGGCGCCATCAGTCAGTATCACCTGGTCGGCTGGTCGGAAATGGCGGATGCGCGGGTCGTGGCGATTTGCGATACCGATGAAGCCAAGGCGCGCGCCAAGGCGCAGGCATTCAGCATCCCCAAGGTCTACACCGATTTCCGCGCAATGATCGGGCAGGAGAAGCTCGACGCGGTGGACATCGTCACGCCGGTTGGCAGCCACGCGCCGCTGACAAGACTGGCGGCCGATGCCGGACTGCACGTGTGCTGCCAGAAACCGCTTACGCCGACGGTGAAGGAAGCCGAAGAATTGATCGCCTACGTGGGCGATCGGGTGCGCTTCATGGTGCACGAGAATTACCGCTTCCGGCCGCACTATGTGCGGGTGAAACAGTGGCTCGATGGCGGGCGCGTAGGCGACATCCTGCACGCGCGCATGGTGGTGCGCGGCCAGAGCATGATCGAAGTCAACGGCGTGCCGCCATTTCTGCTCAATCGCCAGCCCTATCTCAAGGACTTTCGGCGCCTCCTCATTTTCGAGGTGCTGATCCACAATCTCGACGCCCTGCGCGCCCTGCTCGGGCCGCTCGAAGTCGTCGCGACCCAGGTCGCCAGGGTCAACAAAGAGCTTGCCGGCGAGGACGTAGCGGTCATCCTGATGCGCGGCCGCGGCGGGCTTGGTGTGGTGCTGGACGGCAGCATCTCGGCGCCCGGCTATGGACCATTGCCAGTGGACCGGCTGGAAATCATGGGGAGCAAAGGCACGCTGATTTATGACCGTGACCGGCTCTACATGGTCGGCTCGGACAAGCCGCCGGAAATGTTCGACCTCGCGAAAAACTATCAGGTGTGCTTCAGCAGCGCCGTGCGCGAGTTCGTGCAGGGAATCCGCAGCGGCAATCCCTTCCCGACCGATCGACTGGATAATCTGGAGACGCTGAAGCTGATGGAATCCTGCTACGTCGCAGCTGGCGTGAAGTTCTAGATTCGGGATTGTCCCGGGCCACTTTCCCGAATCACCACGGTCTCGCCCTCGACGGCAATCGGAATCGCGGTGAGTTTCGCGCCGGCGCAGGGGCCGTCGAAACATTCCCCGGTGGCAATCTTGAACATTGCCGTGTGGTGCGCGCACATCAGGCTGTCGCCGTCGAAGATGTGGAAAACGTCCGGCTCATAGTTGAGCGGCAGCGAAAAGTGCGGGCAGCAGTTGTGGTACGCGACCACACCCGCGCCGGTGCGCAGCAGCATTACACGGAATGCCTCATGGCCCGTACCGAACACCACTTCCTTGCCGCCGCCTTCCGCTATTTCTTCCAGCGCGCACAATACCGTGCCCGGCGCCGGCGCCGAGGGCAAGTCGCGCCAGCCGCCCATCAAGTTCGAACCAGCCTGAAGTCGTACTCGGCGGTACAGAACGGCGCGGCGGATTTCCCGCCGTCGGGTGTCGGACCCGCCGCGTGCGGCTTGAAGTCCACCACCAGTGATTGCTTCACGCCGAAAACGGCGTCGGAATCCAGGTAGGTATCGCCCTTTACGAACAGGTGGGTGGCCACTTTCTCGTATCCCGGCGCGGAAACGATCGCGTGCACATGGGCCGGACGGTAGGGGTGGCGGCCCATCCCCAGCAGCATCTTGCCCACCGGCCCGTCGGTGGGAACCGGGTAACTGACCGGCTTCACGGTGCGAAAACCGTAGCGCCCATCGGCCACTGTTTTGAATTTGCCGCGCGCATAGGACTCATCTCCGCCCGGCCGTTGAACGTCGTAGAAACCTTCGCCGTCGGTTTGCCAGACGTCGATCGTTGCGCCGGCGATCGGTTTGCCGCCCACATCGAGCACGCGCCCGAAGACGTAGGCAGGCTCGCCGGGCGCATCTCCCGCGATATCGGCCCACATCGGCACGTCCTTCGCGCCCGAAACGTAGAACGGGCCCAGCACCGTGGTTTCCGTCGCACCACCGGGCTTTCTGTGATTGATCGCATCCACCAGCATCGACACGCCCAGCGTGTCGGAGAGCAGGATATATTCCTGACGCTTGTCGTCGCACTTCTTCCCGGTGGCGGTGAGGAACTGGATGCCTCTGAACCACTCGGCTTCGGTCAGTTCGGTCTCGCGCACGAAGGCGTGAAGGTGCTTGATGAGGCTGGTCATGACCTGCTTGAAGCGCGGATCCTTCGCGCCTTCCAGTTTTTCCAGCACCGCATTGACGAGATTCTGTTCGGTCAGATTGCTCATGGGTAATTCTCCGTGAAGGTCCTTTACGCGCACATCTATTTCAGCGACTCGAGATAACGAATCAGTTTCGCGCGTGCCTTCGGATCGTCCTGGAAGTAGATCATCTGCGCTTTGGGCGCAACGGCAAGGGTATCGGTCAGCCAGGCGTCGAGCAAGTCGCGATCCCACACCTTTCCTTTCAACGCTTCCTTGATGCCTGGCGAATACACAAATCCGGGCGCGCTCGCCGCCTCGCGCCCGATCAACCCGAACAAGTTCGGGCCCTGGCCGTGTTTGTCTCCCTGTTCGAACGTATGGCATTGGATGCAGTATCGAACGGTGTACTCCTTCGCCGCGGCCAGATCGTCCGCCGCGAACAATGGTGTCGCCGTTGCAACGAACGTCGTGACGACTGCGCCAATCCTGACCGCCTTCACGGCGGCAACGAACTTACTCATCATCCCCTCCCAATGTTCCGATTCGAAGAATGAATCCATGACTTCCGCCCGTTCGGGACGCCGGGGCGGATGCACCCGCCCCGACTCCGTTCGCCTGCAATCAGCCCCTCACCGGTTCCTTGTTGGCCTGGTTCGCCGCGCGATGCGCGAACCCGATGATGGGCCCCAACGTGCCGCCACCCGCCCAATAGGCGCGACCCGATGCGGAGGCCACGCAATTGCCCACGCCGTAGAGACCGGGAATCGGCTTGTCCGCGAGGTCCAGCACCTGGCCCTCGGGGTTGGTTTTCGGTCCGCCCTTGGTGTCGAGCGTGCCGCCGGTGACCAACGCCGCGTAGTACGGTCCCGCGTCGCTGATCGGCCACATGGTCGGGTTCTTGCGCCCCGGCTCCTCCTTGACGTTGCCATTGAACAGCAGATCGACGCCGCGCTCGCCGCGATGGAAATCGAGGTCCTTGCCCGTCCTGGCGAATTCGTTGAAGCGCGCGATGCTCGCCTTGAGATTGGGGACGAAGTCGGAAGTAATGCGCATGCCGCCGTTCTGGCCCGCGTATTTCTGCAGGCGCGTGTCGATGTTCGCGGCGAGTTCCTCCAGCGTGGCACCCTTGATGACATGGCGGTCATCGATGCCGGGCGGCACGATCAAACGGCCGTATTCATGGCTTGCCGAATTGTCCTGAGCGCGCTGATCCCAGATCGAAGTCAGGATGAGATAAGGGAACTGTGCGTTGGCGCCCTCCCACTCGAAGAATTTCTGCGCCAGTTCGTTGTAATGCAGCTTTTCGTTGACCACGCGCTTGCCGCGCTTGTCCACGAAAATCATCGAATCGCCCGCGACCGAGAAGCAGCCGATCAGCGAAGGATCCTTGGCGATCGCCTTCTCGAACGAGATCGGGCACATCCACGCATAGTTCATGTTGCGCAACTGCACGCCGAGGGTGCTCGAAATCCGCACGAAGTCGCCTTCGTTGGTCATTGCGGCACACCCGCCATAGGCCGGAATGGAGAGGAAGTTCTTGCGCAGTTCCGCATCGTGGGTGAATCCGCCGGTCGCGAAGATCACGGCCTTGCGGGCCTTGATGCGGATCACGCCGTCATCGTTCTTGGCCTCGACTCCGATGACCTCGCCCCTGTCGTTGCGGATCACCTTCTGCACCCGGTGCCCGATCCGGATGGTCACACCGTCGCGCCGGCACGCCGTGGACAAAGTGCGGGTCGCCACCTGTCCGCCGTCGGACATGGAGGGCGCGCCGTCCTTGGGAAAGAGCACGCGGCCGGTCGCGCCGATGGTCTCCATTTCCGCGAAGTAGTCCGGCACCGGGGCTACGTGCCGGTACGGCAGTGCGCCTTTCTCCGACAGCAGTTCCGTGCCCACCGACGAGCTGTCGTAAATGGCCTCGCACATGCTGTATTCCCACTCGGAAAGGCCATAGCGGGGATGGTTGAGATCGAAGTTCTGCGGCTGGCTCAAGCGCGCGACGTAGCGCAGGAAGTGCTGCTTGTCGTCCGGAATGCCGGCTTTGCGCATGGCGGCATTATTGGGTACCCAGTACCAGTAGGCCGCCTTGAACGATGTGCCCCCCAGAGTCGCCGCCTTTTCCAGCACTATGACTTTGTTGCCGAGCCAGCGCGAGAACAACGCCACCGGCAACCCCGCCCCGCCGCCACCGCAGACGACGATGTCGTATTCCGCGTCGAACGCCTGCGCCTTCGCCTCCTTCGCGCTCAGGGTCAAGGCTCCGAACGTTGCGGCCGCCGTACCCGCCCCGGCGACTTTCAGAAAATCGCGCCGTGATGCACCTTGTTTCTTTTCCTTCTGTTTATGCGTAGCCATTTTTTCCTCCTCCGTGAGTTGACAGCGAAACGTCTTGCATCGAAAAATCAGATCCTCTCGATCAGCGCGGCAATGCCCTGCCCCACACCGATGCACATGGTGGTCAGCGCATAGCGCGCTTTGCGCTCGTGCAGTTCGTAAGTTGCGGTGGCCACCAGGCGCGCGCCGCTCATGCCCAGCGGATGGCCGAGCGCGATGGCGCCCCCGTTGGGATTGACGCGGGCATCGTCGTCGCGGATGCCGAGCTGCCGCAACACCGCGATGCCCTGGGCGGCGAAAGCCTCGTTCAGTTCGATCACATCGATCGCGTCGAGCTTGATGCCCGTGCGCTCCAGCAGCTTCTGTGTTGCGGGCACCGGGCCCATTCCCATGATGCGCGGCGCGCACCCCGCGGTCGCGATCCCGACCACGCGCGCCAGCGGCGTGAGCCCGTGCCGCCTGGCTGCCGCTTCGCTGGCGAGTATCAGAGCGCAGGCGCCGTCGTTCACCCCGGACGCGTTGCCGGCGGTGACCGTGCCCTCCGGCTTCACGATCGGCTTGAGCTTGGCCAGGGCTTCGAGAGTGGTCTCGCGCGGGTGTTCGTCCTTGTCCACGACTGTGGCATCGCCCTTTCTAGCGGGTATTGTCACCGCGACGATCTCCTTTGCCAGCCGCCCGTTTTTCTGGGCGCTCGAGGCCCGGGCCTGCGAACGCAAACCGAACGCATCCTGGTCCGCGCGCGACACCTTGAATTCCGCCGCGACATTCTCGGCGGTCTCGGGCATCGAGTCGGTTCCGTGCAATTGTTTCATGGCCGGGTTGACGAAGCGCCAGCCGATGGTTGTGTCGTACACCGCATTGGTGCGCGAGAATGCGGTATCCGCCTTCGGCATCACGAACGGCGCGCGCGACATGCTTTCCACCCCGCCGGCAACGGTGAGCTGCGCTTCTCCGGACTTGATCGCGCGGGCGGCGATGCCAACCGCGTCCATTCCCGAGCCACACAGGCGATTGATGGTGCTTGCGGGCACTTCCTTCGGCAGCCCTGCAAGCAGCAGCGCCATGCGCGCGACATTGCGATTATCCTCGCCCGCCTGGTTGGCGCAGCCGAACACCACGTCGTCGAGGGCGTTCCAGTCAACCGATTTGTGCCGCTCCATCAGCGCACGCAGCGGCACGGCAGCGAGATCGTCGGGCCGGACCATCGCCAGCGCGCCGCCGTAACGGCCGATCGGAGTCCGTAGCGCAGAACAGATGAATGCTTCAGCCATGCCGTTTCCTCAGTTTCTGTGTTGGTCGGTTCGCATGTCCGGCGGCAAAACCAGCCGCCGCTGAACCGGAAAGAAATGCAGATCGTATTTGTTCGAGAGCCAGCCCCACAACCCGCGCGGAAAGCGGATGGTCACGACGATCGCGAGCAATCCCAGGCCGACCAGGTACCAGGTGCCGTAGTCGGAAAAGAACTTGCTCAACAGGTAAAACAGGATCACGCCGACGATCGGACCTTCGATGGTGCCGATGCCGCCGATCAGCACGATGAAAATCGAGAACGCGGTCCAGTTCACCGTGAACGCGGCATCCGGGGAAATGCGCAGGTTGCCGAGAAAATAGAGCGCGCCGGCGAGTCCTGCGCCGAATGCCGCGACCAGGTACACGCCCAGCTTGGTCGCCCGCACGTTGACGCCCTGGCTCTCGGATGCGATCTCGCTGTCCCGGATCGCCAGCAAGGCCAGCCCGTGCCGCGATCGAAGGAAGGCGTAGACCAGCGCCACCGAGGTCACCGCGCCGGTCAGGCACAACCAGAACGTGAGCGATACGCGCGTCGCCTTTTCGATGCCGCGCAGCGCAGTCAGGCTGGTGCCCGAGCCGCCGCCCACCGCGGAGACGTTGGCGATCGAGAGCCGGAACACTTCGGCGATCACCCAGGTGCCGATGGCGAAATAACCGCCCTGCAGGCGGAACGCCACTTTGGATACGGGCAGCGCGACCAGCATCGTGAACGCCGCCGCGAGCGGCACCGCCACGAACGGATTCACATCCAGGAAGTTCCCCATCACCAGCAGCGCGTAGCCGCCGATTCCAAGAAAGGCCTGCTGCCCGATCGAGACCATGCCGCCGTAACCGGCCAGCAGGTTCCACATCATCGCGAATATGAGATAGCAGGCCATCTCGTTGAACTCGCGCATCCAGCCGTGATCGGCCCAGAACGGAAATGTCGCGAGGAACGCCACCAGGATCAGCGCCAGCACGCCGCCGATCCGGCTCGCCCGCGTGGCCCGCTCTACCGTGTAGCTCACGGCTGTCGCTCGCGACGTCATCCAGCCCTCGACGCAACGCAAAGAAATTCAGAAATATGGAGGTGAAAACAATGCTGGTCCACACAGCTCTTCGAGGTGCGTATTTGCCTGCTTTCGTCATCGCGTTCTCTTTCAAAATTCATCATTGCCGTCCTTCTTTGCGAACTTTCTTTCCTCTTGCGTCCTTTGCGTTGACGCCCTTGATCCGCGCTAGCGGGTTTTGGGAAAAAGACCTGAAGGCCGGAACAGCAGCATCGCCAGAAAAACGATGTGGCCGAACCAGATTCCCCAGCCCGGATCGAAGCGGAAGCCGATGGCCTGGGTGACGCCGAGAATGATGGCGCCGGCGAGCGTGCCG
>DASQOP010000121.1:0-16787 GCA_035644415.1 Burkholderiales bacterium | reverse complement strand
AGGGATCAATTCTGCCATGTTGCACACAATGCGGCGCGATGAGCGGATGAATAATGGGAGACTTCACCCCATGGCTTCCCTTCGGTTCTACAATGTTTCGCCCAATACCATCGAGCGATATCAGGAGGGGAGCACCAACATGACGACTGGAGCATTACGCCGCGGAATCGCGGCGACCGCAATCGCGCTGCTGCTCGCTGTCTGCGCAACCGGGACCGGCTTATGCGACGACAGCACGAAGATCCGCATCGCCGACAACGATCTCGGCGGAGTGGTGAAGAGCACGAACGGACCGGAAGCCGGTGTATGGGTGATCGCGGAAACCTCGGACCTACCCACCAGATTTGCCAAGATCGTGGTTACCGACGATCAAGGGCGCTACCTCATGCCCGATCTGCCGAAGGCGAGTTACAGCGTCTGGGTGCGCGGTTACGGGCTGGTCGATTCGCCCAAAGTCCAGGCCACGCCCGGCAAACGTCTCGACTTGAGCGCGGTGGTGGCGCCGAGCGCTGCCGCGGCCGCGGAATATTACCCGGCGATCTACTGGTACTCGCTGCTGAAGATACCGGCGAAAAGCGAATTTCCAGGCACGGGAATCGACGGCAACGGCATCGACCCGGGCATGAAGACGCAGACCCACTGGCTCAACACCATCAAGACCAACGGCTGCATGTCTTGTCACGCGTTGGGCACCGTCGGCACCCGCACCATGCCGAAGGAATTCGCGGATATGAATTCCACCGAGGCCTGGGGACGGCGCATCGCCTCGGGACAGGCGATGAACAACATGGTCACCATCGCGGGCCGGCTCGGTACCGGGCGTGCGCTCGCGCAGTGGGCCGACTGGACCGACCGGATCGCCGCCGGCGAGCTGCCCTTCGCGAAGCCCGAGCGGCCGCAGGGTATCGAACGCAATCTCGTGCTGACGCTGTGGGACTGGAGCCGACCCCACGCCTACATGCATGACTTGATCGGGACCGACAAGCGCATGCCAACGGTCAATACCAACGGGAAGTTCTACGGCGCGCCCGAGAACAGCACGGATTACTGGCCGGTCCTCGAACCGCTGAAGCACACCGCGACGGAGGTGAAGAGTCCCGTGCGCGATCCGAATACGCCTTCGCACCGCACCGATCCGATGGCGCCCTCGCCTTACTGGGGTCCGGATCCGATCTGGGACAGCCAGACCAGCACGCACAACCAGATGATGGACGAGAAGGGACGGGTATGGGCTGCGGCGCGCATCCGGCACCCGAACAACCCCGACGCCTGCAGAAAAGGCTCGGACCATCCGTCGGCGAAAGTGTTTCCGGTCGAGAGCGCGAGCCGGCATCTGTCGATGTACGACCCGGCCACCGGCAAGTGGACGCTGATCTCGACCTGCTTCCCGACGCACCACTTGATCTTCGCCGAGGATGCCAACAATACGCTGTGGGCCTCGGCCGGGGTCTCCGGCCCAGGTGTGGTCGGCTGGCTGAACCGGAAAATGTTCGAGGAAACCGGTGACGAGATGAAGTCACAGGGCTGGACGCCCTTCATCCTCGACACCAACCGCAACGGCAGGCGCGACGAATGGGTCGAGCCCGACCAGCCGCTGGACCCGGCGAAAGACAAGCGCGTCGCGGTCAATCTCTACAGCGTCGTCGTGAATCCGGTCGATGGCTCGGTGTGGGGAACTTCGCTGGCGCCGTTCCCCAGCTACGCCGTGCGCGTCGCCCCGGGATCCGATCCGACGCACACTGCGATCACCGAGGTCTACGAACCGCCGTTGCCCGCCTACGGCGCGCGCGGCGGCGACATCGACCGCAACGGCGTGTTCTGGGCGTCGTTCGCGAGCGGTCATCTCGGCAGCTTCGACCGTCGCAAGTGCAAGGCGCCGTTGAACGGGCCGAATGCGACCGGCAAGCACTGCCCCGAGGGCTGGACGCTGTACCGGTTCCCCGGACCGCAGTTCCGGGACGTGCAGGACGACGGCAGCGCGGAGGCGAGTTACTACGTCTGGGTGGACTGGTTCAACACGCTCGGTCTCGGCAACAACGTGCCGATTGCGACCGGCAACACCAGCGATTCGTACTTCGCGCTCGTGGACGGCAAGTTCGTGACGCTGCGCGTGCCCTACCCCATGGGCTTCTTCGCGAAGTGGGGTGAAGGCCGGATCGACGATCCGAAAGCCGGATGGAAAGGCCGGGCGCTGTGGGCGACAGATTCCACCCGGGCCCCGTTTCATTCGGAAGGCGGAACGCAACGCACTGCCAAGGTTTACAAGATCCAGCTCCGGCCCGATCCGCTCGCCCGGTGAGCGCTGCTATATATATGGCGTGGCGCGACGAGCGGGTCGGTCGATCTTGCCCACCAGCTAGTGCAGCAGGCGCGGCAGGAACATCGCCACCTCCGGAATGAAGAGCACGATGATCAGGCCGATGATCTGCAACCCGATGAAAGGGAACAGAGAGGCGAAAATGTGATTGAGGCTGATCTCGGGCGGCGCCACAGACTTCAGGTAGAACGCTGCCTGGCCGAATGGCGGTGACAGGTAGCCCACCTGCATGGTGATGTTGAACAGGACCCCGAACCAGATCAGGTCGTAGCCCAGTGCCGTCACCGTAGGCGCGAAGATCGGCATGGTCAGCAGCATGATCGAGAACCAGTCCATGAACATGCCGAGCACCAGGAAGATCGCCATCATGATCAGGATGACGCCGATCGGCGCCAGCGGCAGGCCGGTCATGATGCTCTTCAGGTAAGTGATCCCCCCCAGGAGATTGTAAACGCCCACCATCGCGTTGGCGCCGATCGACAGCCAGATCAGCAGGCCGCAGGTCGACATCGCCGAATACAGCGAGTCGCGCAGCATCGCGAGGGTCAGCGTGCGCCGGATCGCGGCCGCTACGGTCACTCCGGCAACACCCATCGCCGCCGCCTCGCTCACCGACGTGATGCCGGTGTAGATGCTGCCGAGCACGGAAAAGATGATCAACAGCGGCAGGATGACACTCCTCAGCGCCGCGAATTTGGCCCTCAAAGGGATGTTGCGCAGCTCCGGCGGCGCCGGCGGCCCGAGCTTCGGGTTGAGCCCGCAGCGGATCAGCACATAGATAATGTAGATCAGCGCCAGCACGATGCCGGGAATCGTGGACGCCAGGAACAGGTCTCCGATCGAAGTCGAGGTCGTAAGCCCGTAGAACACCAGTACCAGGCTTGGCGGAATCATCGTTCCCAGCGAGCCGCCGGCGCATACCACGCCGATCGCGAGCTTCGAGTCGTAGCGCAGCCGCAGCATCTGAGGCAGCGCGACCAGGCCGAGCAGGATGACCTCGCCGCCGATGATGCCGGTCATCGCCGCCATCACCGACGCCGCGATCAAGGTCATGACCGCCACACCACCGGGAAGCCGCCCGGCCCAGATCTTCAACGCTTCGTACAGATCGTGCGCGACTCCGGATTTGTCGAGGATGTTGGCCATCATCAGAAACATCGGCACCGACAGCAGCACATAGGAATTGACGAACCCGTAAGTGCGGAAGGTGACGATGGCGAGACTGTCCAGGTCGGCGAACAGCGCGCAGAACACGACCGCGATCAGCCCGGTCGCGAACGCGATCGGCATGCCCAGGACGATGATCAGCAGCACGAAGGCCGCGAGCATCAACAGCGAGATGGTCTCGATGCCCATCGCTCAGGCCTCGTTGCGCAGCGCTTTCAGGTCGCCGCGGATATTGGATATCATCTGCACGATCATCAGCAGGGCGCCGATCACCATTGAAACCTTGACGATGACCGGTGTGGGCTGCGCCCATGCGGACCCGCCGACCTCCCAGTCCTGGACCGCCAGCCACGCCATGTTGAAGGAGAACCAGGCGAACGCGACGAGATAAACGCTCGCGAGAATCGAGGTGGCGATATCGCAGCGCAGCCTCGTGCGCCGCGACAAGCGATCGTGGACCGCGGTGATGCGGATATGCTCGCGGCGCATCAGCGAATAGGAGCCGCCGATGAGGAAGGCCACGGCGATCGCCGTGGTGACGACGTCGTAGACCCACACGGTCGGCGACTTGAAGACCACGTCGGCGACGACGTCGTAGATCGTCACGACGATCGACAGCGCGAAGGTGAAACTCAACGCCTTCGCGATCGCCTCGATCGCGCGATCGACAGCGCCTATCCCGGTCGCTTCGGCATCGGGCGCCGATTCCGCCATGATTCCCCCCTTCTTCTTGTTGTCCGCGGGAACGAAGCGGGCGCGGCTCAAGCCGCGCCCGTTCGCTCAGTCCCTTGCTTGCATATGTCTATAGCTTGCCGATCGATTTCAGGAATTTCGTCTGGCTTTCGTAGATCTCCTTGGCCAGCGGGCTTTTCTTCGACCACTTCTCCCATACCTTCCGGGAAACCTGGCGGAATTCGCCCTTCTCCTTCTCGCCCCACTGGATCAGCGTGCCCGGATCGCGCTTGGCGGCGGCCTTGCGATCCTCGAGTTCCTGGTCCATCCACGTGCGCAGGCACCACTCGTCCACCGCGGCCGTCACGATCGCCTTCTGTTCGGCGGACAACGCATTCCACTTGCGTTTGCTGACGACGAAGTCGACCGAGTTCATGGAGTGGATGCCCGGGTAGATCGCATAAGGAGCGATCCGGTTGTAGCCGGCCTCGTCGTTCACCGACAGCGTGCCCCAGTCGGTCGCCTCGATCTTGCCGGTATCCAGCGCCGTGTACACCTCCGTGCCGGGCATCACCGAGACCGATGCGCCCAGCAAGGCGAAGATCTCCGCCGGAATACCGTCGGGTGCACGCATTTTCACGCCCTTGAAGTCGGCGATCGAGCGGATCGGCTTTTTCGACGGGATAGACTCCAGCCCAAGGATCACCGGGCCCAGGAAAACGGCGTCCCACTTTGCGGAAATCTTGTTCATGACCTCCATCCCGCCGCCTTGCCGGTACCACATCAGCAGGTGCAGCGGGTAATCATAGGCAGCCGTCATGTCCCAGAATGCCGCCGCTGCCTCCTTGCCGCCCTGGTACGCCATCGTCCCCACGGCGCCGTCGAGCAAACCTGCCTTGATCGCGTCGAGCGCTTCGGCCTGCGGCACGATGGTCGCGACCGGGAAGGGCTGGATTTCCACCTCGCCCTTGGTGGCCTCCTTCACCCGTGCGGCAAAGGCCTGAAAATCCTTGTAGACGGTGGTGTTCGGCCCGTAGAGGTTTTGCACTTTCCACTTGTGCTGTGCTTCCGCCGTGCCGGCCGCGCTGGCCAGTGTAAGTCCTGCCAATACGGCGAGAGTGGCCGACCGCGCGACCACCTTCAACGAATGAATCATCTGGTTCCTCCCCATAATTGTGGCGACAGTTCTTCGGACCCATGCCTGCCACGGGACTCGGACGGGAATTTCAACCATACCACACCGCCCCGCAGTGATTCAGCGATTGAGGGATTCAGCGATTCAATCGCCTAATCGCCCAATCCCCCGCGTCAGTGATTCAGTGATTGAGGGATTCAGTGATTCAGTCACCTGATCGCCCAACACCTAATCGCCCAATCGCTCATTCCCCATCCCCCTTCCCTCGCCCCTCCTTTTAGGGTCCCTCCCTGAGGACCTCATAAGTTCTTTCCCTGAGATGTGCGGAAGCCTTGACAAGGCATCGCTACAAAGTCGAACCGGGCATGCTCCGGACGGACTCCCCTCCAGATGCAATCGGCATAACGTCGCCAGCGGATCATGCCGCCATGATCAACTGAATCATCCGGCGCGCGGCAGCGGACCTGAAGGATTTTTCCCCGCCCGCCTTGCCGGTACCGGAAGGAGGCGCCATGAAATTTTTCTTTGCAGCCGTTGCTCTGATCGCCGTCCCTGCGCACGCGGAGAATTGGAAGGAAATCGACCGCGACGCCACCGCAACGTATTACGTCGACGCCGATTCGCTCAGCCGCAATGAGGAAATCGTCTCCCTTATCAAAAAGGCGGTTTACCGCGTGTCCCTGTGGCCGGTGCAACTATCGGACAACGCCACGGTCAAGGAAACAGCCGGGGTGATCGAGGAGAACTGCAGGAACAGGCACCATCGCGTGCTCTCGATGGACATGTTCAATCTTTTCGGCGAGCGTATCTGGTCGTCCGGAAAGATGAGGCGCATCTGGGAAAGCGTCGAGCCCAACTCCAATGGGGAGCGGACTCATGAATTCGCCTGTGCCTGGACTCCGGGATAGCACGACTTCCCGGGTACGCAACGTGGCACTGAAAATACCATGAAGTACCGCGCAAACGGCGGAAACAGATGCACTACCCGGTTTGCAGCATTCTCGCGCCTGTCCGCTGCCTGCATCGCACCGGGGACGGAAGCGGAGGATAAGCATGCCCACCTTGCGCTTTGATGAGCGTAGCGGCAGTCCGGGCACGGTAGTGGTATCGGAATCGGATCACGAATTGGGGACGATCCGATTCGAATCTCCGTCCGGGCGGTACAAGTTCACACCCACCACGCCTAAACTCTGGCCGATCCGCTGTCTGGTGGACGCCGATCCGAAAGAGCTCAATGCACGAATCGAGGCACTCGTATGCGCACTGATGGAGATCTCCGCTTCCATTGCCGCCAAGGCGGCGAGCAGGCACGCAGCACATGGCGGCCTTACCTCCGGCCAGGAAACGCAGGATCCGCCCGGGGAGTAGGAACGGGCAGCACCCACCTAATGCCGTTCCTTCATCCCTCCGCCTTCATCCTTCATCCTTTATCCTTCATCCTTGCCCTTACCCCCGCGGGCAGATCTGCGGGTCCACGTTGAAGCCCGGCGCGGCACCATAGACGCAGGCCGCTCCGTTCTTGTCCATGTGCGTCAGTTTCAGCGACCAGTCAGCGCCGCCATTGCACTGCGGGTAATGCATGACGGAGAAGCGGTCGTAGTCGGTAAGCGGCCGCCAGTTGTTATCCTCGAAGCAGGTACCGGATTCCGGGCGGGTGTGCTCGTGCCGCCAACCGAGCGTGTGGCCAATCTCGTGGCGCAGGATCCCGACCAGTTGCAAGGCCCCGTGGGGGTCCAGACGGAACGAGGATTCGTCGATCAGTAAATTCCGCTCGGAGCGCTCTTCGTTCGGGAAGAACGCCCGGGCCAGATATTGCCCATCCACGTTGACTGGCCGGATATCGAACACGACGTTGCCATTGGCGGGCGTGCAGTCGGCGTCCTCGGCCGTTACGTGGATGAAATCCACATCCGCGACCGCTTCCCAGGCGCCGGAGGCGGCCTCCATGTCCCTGATCACCTGTTGCCGCCGGTCGCCGAAAGCGCTGCTCACGCAGTAGGTCAGATGCTTCCTCAGGGGCGAATCCCAGATCGCATCCCGGCCGCCCACCCGATGCACGATCAGCGCACCCGGTACTGTCTCGGACGATTCCCCCTTTATGCGTGTTTCAAAGAATTCCCGCAGCCGCTGGCGATCCGAGATCGCGATGTCGCCGCTGACGATGTACTTGCCGCCCGGGAAGGGCTCCCTGTAGGTGGACCGCTCGAACTCCTCGAAGGCCTTGTCCGCCCATTGCCGGCACTCTTCTTTTGCCCTGCGCTCCATTTGCGCCATTGCCTGGGCGACGGTCTCGGGCGTGGCTTCCACCCGCTCCGTTGCCGGACGAATCTGCGTCCCGGCATGACCCTCGCTCGCGCGAGGCTGCAATTCGTCTTTGGTGGTCGGCATCGCGCACTCGGTATCGGCGCTGTTCCCGGCACCGGTGGCGGGCTCACAGCCGGTGAGGAGAAGGAAACTGCAGGCAAGAACGCATGCGCCTGGCAGCGCCGCGAGAGAGTACTTCATGACCCACCTCTCAAACGCCGGGTTTTCCCCTGCGCAAAGTCAACGATTCCTCACTTCTTCAGACAAGGTTCCACTACGACATTGAACAGCTCGACGTTTTCCGCAATCGCGCGCAGCTCCCGCAGGAGCGCGCGCGCTGCCGCAGCGTCCTTTGCCTCGACGCAGAGGCGCGTCTCCCCTTCCAGGCCGATGCGCGTCTCCTTGACCCTGATCACCTCGCCGCGCCGCTTCGCGCCCTCGAGCAGCGTACGTGCTTTCCGAAATACACCGCGCGTCGGTTCAGGCACGCCCTTGCCGCGCGACAGCGCATAGACTGCGAACTCGGCGGTCGATGTCTCCGCCGCCCGTATTTCGTCCTTTGCCCCGGCAGCCTCACCAGACGGGGACAGTGCCAGGGCAAGGATGATCAGAGGCAGAACGATCGACAAGGGACGCAGACAACCGTTCGCGGCGTTCTTGGCTCGTGCCGCGAAACATGGGACCCTCGCATCCTCTTCCCGCATCGTCCACTCCCGGCCCGGCGGCCTGTAAAACGCCGTCAGGATCTGTCTCTCTTTGTCAGGCTTTCTCGACACAAAGTTCGCCGCGTCCCGTGGTCCCTTCGCGCTACGTCAGGTCCTCACGGCCTCGCTCACCCGCGATCTGCTGTTTCCCCGACGGTTGACTGCTATTCCAGCCGAAGCGGCTAGCGTTCTGCCGCGCCGACCGCTGAGGCATAGCGCGATTGCAGATCTTCTGCCTTCGAGACGCTCATTCCAAGGTCGCGTATCAATCCATCCCGGATGCCGTAGATCCAGCCATGCACGGCGAGCGCCTGGGCGCGGGCCCAGGCGTCCTGCACTACCGTAGTCTGGGCGACGTTCACCACCTGTTCGATCACGTTAAGCTCGCACAGGCGGGCGACACGTTTTTCCCTTGCCTTTTCTCTAGCGAGCAAGTCGCGGTGCTTCTGGCCGACGTCCTGCACGTGGCGCAGCCAGTTGTCGATCAGCCCCAGCTTGACATGGTCGTGCGCGGCGATCACGCCGCCGCAGCCGTAATGGCCGCAAACAATGACGTGCTTGACTTTCAGCACGTCCACCGCGTACTGCAGCACCGACAGGCAATTCAGGTCGGCGTGTACCACCACGTTGGCGACGTTGCGATGGACGAACACCTCGCCGGGCGCAAGACCGGTGATCTGGTTCGCGGGAACGCGGCTGTCGGAGCAGCCGATCCAAAGGTACTGCGGCGTTTGCAGCTGTGCGAGCTGGTCGAAGAAATCCGGTTCGCGCCGGCGCACGCTTTCCGCCCAGGCGCGATTGTTCTTGAGAAGATGACTCAGGTCGTTCATGCGTGAGCCCCGGGAGGAATCGCCACGATCTTGTTCGGCTTCAGACTTTGTGACGCTAGATTATAAGGCGTAGAACTCCGCCGGTTTCTCGCACCGCTCGAGATGCAAGGATGGTGGTAAATTAACCCCAGGTTTCTCTTCCGCAGCAAGGCGATCCCGGATCCTTTCCGGGAATGATGCCTCAAGTTGGAGGAATACGCGGTGAACGCTCGAAGCGGTATCCTGCCGCCGCTCGCGGCAAGTCCGTGGTTTGCGGCTGCACCGGCAGCGGCGGCGCTTGTCTATCCATTGCTGCTGGCAGGTCTGCATCGAGGCGGCAGAATGCTGCAGGGCGATGTCGTGGCCGGATCGGCTGTTATCGTGGTCTCGCTCCTGCTGGTGCTGGCGGTTCCGGCGTTTGGGTTTTATACCGCGGTCCGTCTCGGGCGGATCGCGCAGCCCACGATAGCGGAAGCGCGTGCACGGGGGTTCGCGCACCTGGCCTACGCCTGCCCGCCGTTGTTTACGCTGATCGGGGTTCTGCTCTACGTCAATTCCTCTTCGATTTCCGACCTGGCCGTCTGGGCCGCTATCTGGTTGGCCGCGGGCGCCGCGATTCTCGTGTCCGCATCGCGGGACGAAGCTGCACCCCGACGGCACACGTCGACAGGGCTGCGCTTTGCGCACGGCGCATCGGCGGCGGCAATTCTGGCAATCTTTCTCGTGCTGCACATCGGTAATCACCTCGTTGGGCTGTGGGGGATCGAAGCGCACAAGGCAGTGATGAAGATCCTGCGCCACTGGTACCGCAATCCGGTAGTCGAGCCGGCGCTGGTTCTTTTGATCGTGTTTCAGATTCTGAGCGGCGCGTGGCTGCTGCGCGCAAAGCTTGCGCAGCGCGCCGGCTTCTTCGAGACCCTACAGAGCGCTACGGGCGCTTATCTCGGTATCTTCCTCACGTCGCATGTCACCGCTGTGCTGGTGCTCGGTCGCAGTTTTGTCGGTATCGACACCGATTTCTACTGGGCCTCCGGGGAAGCGGCCGGATTGATCACCGACGCATGGAACGTACGGCTCATCCCGCACTACTTGCTTGCGGTATGGGGAATCATCACCCACGCGGGTTGCGGCTTGCGCACGGTGATGCTCTCCCACCACGTGCGCGACACGAACGCAGACAAAGTTGCCGGGTGGGTCAGCGCGTGCGGCGCGCTCGTCGCGATCGCGATCGTTTCGGCCCAGTCCGGGCTGCGTCTGGGTTGAGTCCAGCGGTTCGCCATAGAGGCTCTCGCAACGACGGAGTCCGGTTCCAATCCATTTGGAATCCGGGCCCTGACGGCCTACTGCATGGTCGCGCTGTACGATTCAGCCCGGCACCACCGTTTCAGGTTCGCAGTTCCGGCAGCTTTTCTTCCTTCGGCACGAAGCGCAGCGCCACGCCGTTGTTGCAGTAGCGCAAACCGATGGGTTTGGGACCGTCGTCGAAGACATGGCCTTGATGCCCGCCGCAGCGCACGCAGTGATATTCGGTGCGCGGCCAAATGAGTCTCGTATCCTTTTTTGTGCCGAGCGCGCCCGGCAAATAATCAAAGAAACTCGGCCACCCCGTGCCGCTGTCATACTTCGTCTCGCTGCTGAAGATCGGCAGATAGCACGCGGCGCACACATAAGTGCCTGCGCGCTTCTCCTTGTTCAACGGGCTGGTTCCCGCGCGCTCGGTGTCTTCTTCGAAAAGAACCCTGTAACTCATGGCGGGAAGCAGGGTCTTCCATTCGGATTTAGGTTTCACCAGGGGATCCACACGGTTTTCCTTCGCCAGGGCCGGTAGCCCGACAAGGAGGGCGGGAATGCTCGCAAGTAATTGGCGTCTATTCATGGGATGTCCTTATAAATGCTGTATCGACTACATGTTGACCTGTCGATGCGTCAGTACCGTACAGCCGGACGCCTCGACGACGATCGGGACACAGAGGCACGTTCCGGCCAAATATACGTCCCCGCGCACCATGGTGGATGCAACAAATTGGATGCCGAAACAGACAACTGGGTGCCAAATCCGTTCATACGAAATGCGGAGAGCACTGCGGCACTACACGTCTGCCGGGATCGCGGAGGTCATAAAGCGGAGCTCCCGGGGCGTGAAAACCGGAGGGGGAGTTTGGCGATAACGAGCGACATATTTTTGCGCTACCATCTCTGTCCGAAAGAAATACCCTCGTTCTGGCGATTCAAAATGGATCTTCACTGATTGGAGAAATGCATGAATAGAATCTACCTGTCGTTGCTGGCCGTGTTCCTGGTATCCGCCGGCATCTCTGAACGCGCGTTGAGTCAGGATACGAAGGCGCTTGCAAACGCTGTCGTCACGGCGGCAGACCGCAGCCCTGAGGATCGTGCGCTGGACGCCGGTCGCAAACCGGTCGAGCTGCTCGCGTTTCTGGGCGTACGGCCGGGTTGGCGTATCGCCGACCTGGGTGCAGGCGGCGGCTATACAACCGAGTTACTCCAGCGGGCGGTAGGCAGCGAAGGCGTCGTCTACGGGCAAAATTCCAAGAAATTGCTGGACATGTTTCTGGAAAAGCCCTGGAGCGCGCGGCTCGCCAAGCCGGCAATGAACGGCGTCGTGCGTCTGGATCGCGATTTCGACGATCCCTTTCCAGACGGCTTGCGTCCGCTCGACGCGGTCACGATGGTGCTGTTCTATCACGACACCGTCTGGCTCGGGGTGAATCGCGCGGCCATGAACAAGGCTGTGTTCGCCGCACTCAAGCCGGGTGGCGTATTTGTGATTGTCGATCACAGCGCGCGACCCGGAGACGGTATCGATGTGGCCGATACGTTTCATCGGATCGAGGAGAATGTCGTCAAGTCGGAAGTTCAGGCGGCGGGGTTCGTACTCGATGGGCAAGCCGATTTCCTGCGCAACAAGGACGACACCCGGGATTGGAACGATTCGCCGCGTGCCGCCGGAGAGCGCCGCGGCACCAGCGATCGGTTCGTACTGCGCTTCCGGAAGCCCTGACCATTGACCCAAAAATTATCAAAGTCCGTCGTCTACTGCTGCATGTTCCGGCTCGAGTTCAATTCCCGATGCGCGCGCCTGCAGTACCAATAGAGCGGCGAAGTCTTGCTCCGCAAATCCATGTCCGATGAGAGACTGGATCTGCTCTCTGCTGACAGCCGCCAGCGGCATCGGCACGGCCAACCTCCGGCTTAGGTCGAGCCCGAGGTCCATATCCTTACGCAGCAGCTCGGGCGTGAACGTGACCTTGAAGTCGAGATTGACGAAGGCGGGCGTCTTGTAGCGCGTGAACATCGAGCCCATCACGCTCTTGTTGAGAAAATCCAGAAATGCATGCCGCTCCACCCCCGCCTTTTGAGCCAGCACGGTAACCTCTGCGAGCGATTGTGCAATCACGCCGAGGAAGACGTTGTGGCAAATCTTGACGATGCGCGCGAGCTCGCCTTCACCCACCCAAGTGGAGCTTTGGCCGATTAGATCGAAGAGCGGCCGAGCCCGCTGGTAGGCCGCCTTGGGCCCGGACACTACGAAGGAAAGCTTGCCTGCTGCCACGACTTTCGCGTTGCCGCTGACTGGCGCCGCGAGCAGCTCGATGCCGCGTGCCGCAAGGATGGTGCGCAGTTCTGCCGAGCCCTGCAAGGAGATCGAGGAGCACTCGATCACTGTTAGCGGCATTCGGATGTCGTGCGATAGCAACCCACCGGTTCCTGCCATCACCTGCTTCACGTCGTCCCAGGTGGACAGCATGCAGAACACCACGTCGCAGCCGCCGAGATCCGCAAGTAAATTCGCAATCCTGGCACCGTCCCGCGCAAGCGGCTCCGCCTTGGCGCGGGTGCGGTTCCACACCGTCAAGTCGCAGCCCGCGCGCGCCAGGCGCTGCGCCATTTTGAATCCCATGCGCCCGGTGCCGATCCAGCCTACCTTGGCATCAATAGGGGTTTGCAACGGGCAGCTCCTGTGCGGGATAAAGCGAGATGATCTGCGGACCCGTTGGAGTAAGGATCACTTCCTCCTCGATACGGGCGGCAGACACGCCGTCTTTTGCCGGGCAGTAAGTCTCCACGGCAAACACCATCCCCACCTTGAGCTCAATGGGCTCCTTGAAGGAGTTGAGCCGGCTCACTACGGGGCGCTCATGCAGCCCGAGGCCCAGGCCATGACAGAAGTTAAGTCCGAATGCGTCCATCTCGCTGGCAAAGCCGATCTCCTGCGCCTTGGGAAACGCTCTGGCGATCTTGTCGCTCGTCACGCCGGGACGCAACAGGTCGATGGCTCTGTCCATCCACTCGCGCGCTTTGCGGTAGGCGGTACGTTGCGCCGGGGTGGCGCGTCCGACGCTGAAGGTTCGGTAGTAGCAGGTGCGATACCCCATGAACGACTGGATGACATCGAAGAACGCTTGGTCACCCGGCCGGATCAGCCGGTCCGTGAAATTGTGCGGATGGGGCGAGCAGCGTTCGCCCGAGATCGAGTTGATCGCCTCGACGCAGTCCGATCCCATTTCATACAGACGGCCGGTGGCGAGCGCAACGATCTGACTCTCCCGAACGCCCGGTTTGAGCGCCTCTGCGATGTCCTGGTATACGCCGTCCACCATCGCCGCGGCCATGTTGAGCAGCGTCAATTCATCTGCGCTCTTCACCTCGCGCGCCTGTAACATCACCTGCTGACCGTCGCGCACTTCAATTCCCAGCTTCTGCAACTCGAATAGCATGGGGGGCTCAACGACATCCAGGCCCAGCGGCATATCGCCTACGCCTTCTGCGTCGAGGATGGATTTGACCTCCCTCGCGGCATCACGGAACAGGACGAGGTCCGTGCCCACCGCGCCGCGCATGCCGAGCAGTCCGGCACGGCAGTGGTCCTGGTGCAGCCAGGGCGCGTACAGGCGATGGTGTTTCGCCGCCGACCCGAAATCCCAGATGTAAGGCTCGCCGGTGCCGGTCAGAAGAGAGTAGCGCGTGAGCTTGTCGCGGGCCCACTCGCCGATCACGGTGCTGGTCGTGTAGCGGATGTTGTGCTGGTCGAACGACAGCAGCGCGCCGAGCCCGGAACCAGCCAGCGCCGCACGCACCCGCGACAGGCGGTAATCGTGCAGCCGGCGAAAATTGACGCGCTCCTCAAAATCAACCTGCGTGTGCCCCGGGGCCTGGATCGGTCTGCTCCAGTTGTGATGGGGATCAATGTCGTCGGGGTGAACGACTCTCGGCTCCCGTGTTTTCTTCTTCGCCATTGTGGTCACTGCTCCTGTTTTGCCGTGTCCTGATTTCGCTCTTCACTCCTTGAACACTTTCTCGCAAATCGGCCAGGTGCGCCGAGCCTCGGACGCGTCTGCCACTGTAGATTACACCCGATCCGCCATCGTCGCGATCGCGCGGGAGCCGGACCGTATGGACTTCAGACACGCTCACTTGACAGCCGCTTCGTGTCCGAACAAGCTGCAGTTCGCCTGACGCGGTAGAGCGGGTGCTTCGCTTTCCCCGCGTGTATATGTAGAAGCTCTCGTCCGCACCTCTCGAGTGCGTGACTAAAGGGGGAGGCATGAAGCTCGGCGTCGCCGGCACCGGCGGCATGGACTTCAACAATCCAACCGGCACGCGCGGTCTCGTCGCCGTGGACAAGGTCGGCGGCAAGGTGCGCCTCTACGAGCCCGGCACGTACCGAGAGATGGCCGCGATCGAGGTCGAGAGGCTGCCGCATGAAGTCGCCATTTCGCCCGACCACCAGATCGCGTACGTCAGCATCTACGGCGCCGGCACCTTTGGCAACAATCCGAACCCGGCGCAGACCATCGCGGTCATCGACCTCGACCGGCGCGAGCAGGTTGACGCGATCAGCGTGGCGCCGTATTTCGCGCCGCATGGGATGATGGTGGCCGCAACCGGGAAGCTCTGGGTGTCGTGCGACGCCTCCGCCAAGCTGATCGTCGTCGATCCCGAAACGCGCGCGATCGAGGAGGCGTTCGACACCGGCTCGTTCGGCAGCCACTGGATCGCGCTGACACCGGATGGGGCCAAGATTTACATCTCCAACAAGACCGATTCGGTCGGCGTGTTCGACGTCGCAACGCGCGCGCTCGCCGCGACCATCGCGCTGCCAAGCGAAAAACAGGGCACCGAAGGCATCGCTGCATCGCCGGACGGCAGCCGCGTGCTGGTCGTCGACAACTTTGATACGCGCGTGCATGTCATTGACGCGGTGACCGACGCGGTCATCGACTCCGTCGCGCTCGCCGGGAACCCGCCGACCAATCCGAAGCGCAGCCGCAACGTGCGGGTCCGGTATTCGCTCGACGGCCGCTACGTTCTGACGTCGAACTATGCCTCTGGCGTGATCTACATCCACGACGCCGACGATCTGCGCCGGCAGACGCCGCTGATCGTCGCCAAAGGGCCAATGGGGTTCGCATTTGCACCCGACGGGAACGCGGCGATCGTGGCGAATCACGATAGCGGCATCGCCACGGTCATTGACCTTGCGGAGCGCCGGATCACGGGGTATTTCGACGGCGGCAGCGGGATCGAGACGCTGGCGTTCTACTGAGCGCAGCACGCGAGAGAGGGAGGCGTAGTGGCGGCTGTTGCGGAAACGCTTGCCGGAGCGACACGGGACGGCGGGGGCACGGTGCCCCTATTCGAGCTGCGCGACATCAGCAAATCGTTCCCCGGGGTCCAGGCGCTCGACGGTGTGTCGCTCGAGATCCGCGCCGGCGAAGTTCACGTGTTACTGGGTGAAAACGGCGCCGGGAAGTCCTCGCTCATGAAAGTGCTGTGCGGCGCCTACCAGGCCGACAAGGGAGAGTTTCTCTATCGGGGCGAGCGGGTCGCGATTCGTTCCCCGTCGGATGCGCGCGCGCTCGGCATCGCGGTCATCTTCCAGGAATTCTCCCTCGTGCCTTACCTGAACGTCGCGCAGAACATCTTTCTTGGACGTGAGCCGCCCGGACGAATTCCAGGCGGCGTTGACCACGGGAGGATGCACGCACGGGCGCGTGAACTTCTGCATCTACTGGGCCTGGAGGTCGACACGCGTGCGCTGATCCATACGCTCGGTGTAGCGCAGCAGCAGTTGGTCGAAATCGCCAAGGCGCTCTCGCAGGAGGCGCGGATCCTCGTACTCGACGAGCCGACCTCGGCGCTCTCCGGGCGCGAAAGCGAGCGCCTCTTCGCCATGATCCGGCGTTTGCAATCGCAGGGCGTGGCGATGATCTATATCTCTCACCGTCTTGCCGAGGTGTTCCAAATCGGCGATCGGATCACCGTTTTGCGCGACGGGCGCAAAGTCGGGAGCTTGAAGCCCAAGGACACAACGCCGGACGCGCTGGTGGGCCTGATGGTCGGGCGCAAGGTGGACACGACCTATGCGCGCCAATACTGCGAGTCCCCCGGTGAGGTCGTACTTGAGGTCAGGGGCATGGCGGCCGCCAATGGCGTGAACGGCATTGACTTGGTCGTGCGCGCGGGCGAGATCGTCGGTCTGAGCGGTCTCGTGGGCGCAGGCCGGACGGAGGTCGCACGCGCACTCTTCGGCGCCGACCGGGTGACCGCTGGAGAGGTGCGGATCCTGGGCCGGAGCCGGATCGGCGGGCCGGATCGCGCCGTGCGCCTGGGCATGGCGCTCGTGCCAGAAAAACGCAAGCAGGAGGGACTTGCAC
>DASQOP010000120.1:0-16535 GCA_035644415.1 Burkholderiales bacterium | reverse complement strand
GCGAGCACCACCTGTTCGGCGCCGATCGTGACCACCCGTCCGGCGTTCTCGTCGAGCGCGTAGAGCCCGTGGCAACGCCGCTCGGGCTGTCCGAGCTTGGGCCCGGTGATCAGATCCACGGCCATGTAATGGTCCAGCACCGTGATGTTCGGATGCGCCTTGACCTTGGCTTCCAGCGTGGTCTGGACCGCGTGTCCGGTAGCGTCGGCCGCGTGGATTACTCGGCGGTGGCTGTGGCCACCCTCGCGGGTGAGGTGATAACCGACGTCGCTGGTTTCATCCCGGGTGAAGGGAACACCTTGCCCGATCAGCCATTCGATGGCCTGGCGTCCGCGCTCGACCACGTAGCGGGTGACCTCGGCGTTGCACAGTCCCGCGCCGGCGATTTCCGTGTCGCGGATGTGATCCTCGGGCGAGTCGTCCTTGGCAAGCACCGCGGCAATGCCACCCTGGGCCCAGTTGGAGGCGCCATCCAGGAATTCGCGCTTGGTGACGATGCCGACTTTCTTGCGGTCGGCCAGATTGAGCGCGACCGTAAGGCCGGCCAGGCCGCTGCCGACGATCGCGACATCGAAACGCCTCATGTGTTTCTCGCTGGTTCGGAGCGCGGCAGTGTAACCTAACCGCCGGCGCGCGATCGGCCCCGGGCAAATAACCGCGTCCGCAGGTGAACTAATGCCGGACAATCGCTGTCTCTGGCTTAGCAAATCGCGGTGCGTTTCCTGGACAAGTCTTGGCGGGTATACTTAGGCGCCCATTCGAGGCGCCAGTGCAACCAACAACCAGAATATTCAGGAAATGTGGCTAGATGGGCGACCGTGAAATCGACCAGCAGTTGGTCGAGCGGGCTCAACGCGGCGACAAGCACGCTTTCGAGCTGTTGGTAGCGAAGTATCAGCGCAAGCTCGGGCGCCTGCTGTCCCGTTTCATTCGGGACCCTGCCGAAGTGGAAGACGTGGCCCAGGAGGCTTTCATCAAGGCCTACCGGGCGTTGCCCTCATTCCGGGGCGACAGCGCGTTTTACACCTGGCTGTACCGGATCGGGATCAACACCGCGAAGAATTATCTGGTGGCGATGGGGCGCCGCGCCCCCACCACTACCGAGTTCGACAGCGAGGAGGCTGAGAACTTTGAGGATGGCGACCAGCTCCGGGACCTGAATACCCCCGAAGCGGAACTGATGACCAGGCAGATAGCGGCCACCGTGAACCAGGCGATGGAAGAGTTGCCTGAAGAGTTGCGCACCGCGATTACGCTGCGCGAGATCGAGGGAATGAGTTACGAAGACATCGCAAACGTGATGAACTGCCCCATCGGCACGGTCCGCTCACGGATTTTCCGGGCCCGCGAAACCATCGCCGACAGGCTGCGCCCGTTGCTGGAGACGAGCAAGGATAAAAGGTGGTAAGTATGGAGCGAATCTCTGCATTCATGGATGGCGAACTCGGTGACCACGAGGCCGCCAGTCAGGTGAGGCGGCTGAAGGAGGATCCGGAACTACGAACCGCTTGGGAGACCTACCATCTGATCGGAGATGCCATGCGAGGTGAAGCGGGGTACTCATCCGGTCTGGTGGTCAAGATCAGCGCCAGGCTCGCCGCCGAGCCTACGATATTGGCGCCCAGGCCGCGAATACAGTTGCGAAACGTACGCCGCGTAGCGCTTTCGGCGGCCGCGTGTCTCGGCGGGGTGGCGCTGGTCACATGGCTCGCACTGTTCGACAGTCCCTTCGCTCCGCAGCAGAAAGTCGCGGTCAATCAAGCGCCACCGGGAGTCCAAACCCAGTTGGCTGCCACGCCGGCCAACGATGCCGTCAACGACTACCTGCTCGCGCATCAGCAGTTTTCCCCGAGCACCGCGATGCAGGGTGTGGCTTCTTACGTCAGGACCGTATCCGGGCAAAATCCGGAACAACGTTGATGACGGCTCGCTCGGCGCTCCTGCTTCCCGCGCTGTTCGGGCTTGGATTTAGCGCCGGGGTCGCGCTGGCCGACCCGTTACAGGAAACTGAAGCGCTGGCGATGTTGCAGAAGATCGCCGACGCGGCACGCGAGCTTAACTACGCGGGCACCTTCGTTTACCAGCACTCTGACCAGGTCGAAACCTCGCGCATCGTGCATTTTGCGGACGCCAGCGGTGAATACGAGAAACTCGAAACCCTGGACGGCCCGCGCCGCGAGATCATCCGCAACAACGATGAAGTCATGTGCTATTACCTCGACGCCAAGGTCATGCGCAGCGAGAAGCGCGTGGCGCGGCGCACCTTCCCGGCGCTGCTGCCGGATCAGCTCTCGGCGCTCACCGAGTACTATCAGATCCGCATGGGCCAGCCGGAGCGCATAGCCGGCTTCGATTCGCAGGCGCTGGTGCTGGAACCGCGCGACGGCATGCGCTATGGCCACAAGTTCTGGGCGGAGACGAATTCCGGGCTGTTGCTCAAGGCGCGCATGGTCAACGAACGCCACAACCTGGTGGAGCAATTCAGCTTTACCCAGCTCGCCATCGGCAGCGGGATCAGCCGCGACATGGTCAAGCCGTCGTTCAGCGTGAGCTTCCCCGAATGGCGGGTGGATCGTTTCGCCCACAACCTGACCAGCAATGTCGAGTCCGGCTGGGCGGTGAGGAATTTCCCGGCCGGCTTCCGCAAGATCATGGAAATGCGCCGCAGCAAGCTCGGCAATTCGATTCCGGTGACGCACATGGTGTATTCGGACGGACTGGCGGCGGTGTCGGTGTTCATCGAGCCGATGGCAAACCGGGCCCGGATCAACGAGGGCCTGTCGCATCAGGGTGCCATCAACATCTACACACGCACCATCGACGACCAGGTCGTCACCGTGCTCGGCGAAGCCCCCGCATCCACTGTCACGCAGATCGCTAATTCCGTGTCCTTCCGCGGCAAGTAACGCCGTTCTCGTCGCCTTCTTCAACTCAGTTTTGCCCACAGAGGAAATTTCCGATGTCAAGAAAAGCCCTCCTCGCTTTCTGCCTGCTGCTGTTCGTGCCGCTCGCGGGCGTCGCACAGGTCCAGGGACTGCCGGATTTCACCGAGCTCGTGGAAAAGCAGGGCCCGGCGGTGGTGAACGTCAGCACGACCTCGGCGGCGCGCAGCGGCCCGCAGTCGCCGGTGCCGGAGGATGACCCGTTCTACGACTTTTTTCGCCGCTTCGGACCGCCACAGCCGCGCGATTACGAAGCACGTTCGCTCGGGTCGGGCTTCATCATCAGCGCCGACGGTTACATCCTCACCAATGCCCATGTGGTTGAAGCCGCCGAGGACATCACGGTCAAGCTCAACGACAAGCGCGAGTTCAAGGCCAAGGTCATCGGCTCGGACAAGCGCACCGACGTCGCGGTGATCAAGATCGAGGCAAGCGGATTGCCGGCGGTGAAGATCGGCGATCCTGAGCGTCTCAAGGTCGGCGAATGGGTGCTGGCGATCGGATCTCCGTTCGGTTTCGAGAGTACCGTGACAGCGGGCATCGTCAGCGCCAAGGGTCGCTCGCTGCCGCAGGAAAATTACGTTCCTTTCATTCAGACCGACGTGGCGATCAACCCCGGCAACTCCGGCGGCCCACTGTTCAATCTCAAGGGCGAGGTAGTCGGCATCAATTCGCAGATCTACAGCCGCACTGGCGGATTCATGGGCCTGTCGTTCGCGATCCCGATCGACGTGGCGATGGACATTACCCATCAGCTCCGGACCGCCGGGCGCGTCAGCCGCGGCCGCATCGGCGTAGTCATCCAGGAAGTCACCAAGGAGCTGGCCGAATCGTTCGGCTTACCGAAGGCGGCTGGCGCGCTGGTCAATTCGGTGGAGAAAGGCAGCTCGGCGGACAAGGCGGGGCTTGAGCCTTCCGACGTGATCCTCAAATTCGACGGCAAAACGGTGAACTCGTCCGCCGACCTGCCGCGCATGGTCGCGCAGACCCGGCCTGGTTCCAAGGTCACGATGCAGATCTGGCGCAAGGGCGCGGCCAAAGATGTGAGCGTCACGGTAGGCGAGATGCCCGAGGAGAAAGTGGCACAGCGCGCGGGCCGCCGCGACAGCAAGGGCGGCAACGTGGTCGCAAGGCTCGGCTTGACGGTAAGCGAGCTGTCCGCGGAGCAGCGCAAGGAACTCGGTATCGGCGGCGGGCTGCTGGTGGAAGACGTGCAGGGGGCTGCGGCCAAGGCCGGAATCCGCCGGGGCGACGTCCTCATGGCGCTCAACAACCAGGACATCAAATCCGTCGAGCAACTGACCCAGTTGCTCAATCAGTACGACAAGGCCAAGAGCGTGGCGCTGCTGATCCGGCGCGGCGACGGCGCTTTGTACGTGCCGCTGCGGCTGGACGGCAACTGAGCAAGACCTCGGATCGGCCGGAATAGCCGCGAAACCGCCTCGTTCCCGGGCAAAATCCGCTACAATTTGCGGCTTTGAAAGCCACATGTAAAGGGCACGTCGTGTGCCCTTTTTTCTGATGCAGCATATCCGCAATTTTTCGATCATTGCCCATATCGACCATGGCAAATCCACGCTTGCGGACCGCATCATCCAGCTTTGCGGGGGATTGTCCGACCGGGAGATGGAGGAACAGGTTCTCGACTCGATGGACCTGGAGCGGGAGCGCGGCATCACCATCAAGGCTCAGACGGCGGCGCTGCGCTACCGTGCCCGCGACGGCCAGCAGTACCACCTCAACCTGATCGACACTCCTGGACACGTGGACTTCTCCTACGAAGTCAGCCGCTCGCTGTCTGCCTGCGAGGGCGCGCTTCTGGTGGTGGACGCTTCGCAGGGGGTGGAAGCGCAAACGGTTGCCAACTGCTATACCGCGATCGAGCAAGGCGTGGAAGTGGTGCCGGTACTCAACAAGATCGACCTGCCTTCTGCCGATCCGGATCGCGTGATTTCCGAGATAGAGGACATCATCGGCATCCCCGCCAAGGAGGCGGTAAGGGCCAGCGCCAAGACCGGGGAAGGGGTGGAAGACATCCTGGACGCCGTGATCGCGCGCATCCCGCCGCCGCGCGGAACCCTGGCTGCGCCGCTGAAAGCGCTGATCATCGATTCCTGGTTCGACAATTACGTCGGCGTGGTGATGCTGGTTCGGGTGGTGGACGGCACGCTCAAGCCCAAAGACAGGCTGCTGTTGATGTCCAACAAGTCCACGTACCTTTGCGAGCAGGTCGGGGTGTTCACGCCCAAATCGCAATCGCGCGACTCGCTATCCGCGGGCGAAGTGGGTTTCGTGATCGCCGGCATCAAGGAACTCCAGGCGGCGCAGGTGGGCGACACCGTGACGCTGGCGGACGAGCCGGCATCGGCGCCGCTGGCCGGTTTCAAGGAAATCAAGCCACAGGTGTTCGCCGGTCTGTATCCGGTGGAATCCAACCAGTACGAGGCGCTGCGCGACGCGCTGGAAAAACTGCACCTGAACGATTCGTCGCTGCATTACGAGCCGGAGACATCGCAGGCGCTGGGCTTCGGCTTCCGCTGCGGATTCCTCGGACTGCTGCACTTGGACATCGTGCAGGAGCGCTTGGAGCGCGAGTACGACATGGCGCTGATCACCACCGCGCCGACGGTGGTGTACCAGGTGCTGATGCGCGACGGCACGGTGGTGCAAATCGAGAACCCGTCCAAGCTTCCCGATCCTTCCAGGATCGATGAAATCCGCGAGCCGATCATCACTGCCACCATCCTGATGCCGCAGGAGTATGTCGGGCCGGTGATGACCCTGTGCAACAACAAGCGCGGCGCGCACAAGAACATGCAGTACATGGGCCGGCAGGTGATGCTTACCTACGAACTGCCGCTCAACGAGGTGGTCATGGATTTTTTCGACAAGCTCAAGTCGGTGAGCCGCGGCTATGCCTCGCTGGACTACGAGTTCAGGGAATTCCGCGCCGCCGACCTGGTCAGGCTCGACATCCTGATCAACGGCGAAAAGGTGGACGCGTTGTCGCTGATCGTGCACCGCTCCAACAGCCAGTACCGCGGGCGTGAACTCGCCAGCCGCATGCGCGAGCTCATTCCGCGGCAGATGTTCGATGTCGCCGTGCAGGCCGCGATCGGCTCGCACATCATCGCGCGCGAAACCGTGAAAGCGCTGCGCAAGAACGTCCTCGCCAAGTGTTACGGCGGCGATATCACGCGCAAGAAAAAACTCCTGGAAAAGCAGAAGGCGGGCAAGAAGCGCATGAAGCAGATCGGCACCGTGGAAATTCCGCAGGAGGCGTTCCTCGCCATCCTGCAGGTGGAAAGCAAGTAGCCTGCGCCCGGCTTGGATAACAAGGTGAACATTCGATGAATTTCGCACTACTCATGCTGGTGCTGTTGCTGGTGACCGGTGCAGTCTGGCTACTGGACATTTTCGTCCTGCGCAAACGCCGGGGCCGGGACGCCAGGGAACCCTGGTGGGTCGAATACCCCAAAAGCTTCTTCCCGATCATTCTGCTGGTGTTTCTGCTGCGCTCCTTTCTGGTGGAACCGTTCAAGATACCCTCGGGCTCGATGATCCCGACGCTGCTGGTCGGCGATTTCATCCTCGTGAACAAGTTCACCTACGGGATCCGGCTGCCGGTCATCAACAAGAAGATCGTCGACATCAATCAGCCTGGACGCGGCGAGGTGATGGTGTTCCGCTACCCGGAGAACCCGACGCTCGATTACATCAAGCGGGTGGTCGGTCTGCCCGGCGATCACGTGGAATACCGCAACAAGCGGCTCAGCATCAACGGGAAACTGGTGCCGGTGGAGGCTGCGCAAGACTTCCAGTACGTCGACGGTGGCTTGAGCTTCGTCAATGCCGTGCGTTTCTGGGAAACGCTGGACCAGCACCGGCACTACATCATCGTCAATCCGGAAGCGCCGCCGCTGCAACTGGCGGGGGTCAAGCAGTTCCCGCAGCGTGAGAACTGCGATTACAATGAACGCGAGTTCAGCTGCGTGGTGCCGCCCGGGCATTATTTCATGATGGGAGACAATCGCGACTCGAGTTCGGACAGCCGCTACTGGGGGTTCGTGCCGGAAGAAAACATCGTCGGCAAGGCCTTCCTGATATGGTGGAACTTCGGTGAACTGAAGCGCATCGGCAACCGGATCAACTAGCGGGAGCACACATGAAGCGTCAACAGGGCGTGACTTTCGTCGGCATGATTTTCATAGCTACACTGATCGTTCTGGGCGCGATCATCGCGCTCAAGCTGGTACCGGCGTACATCGAATACGCAACCGTGGTTCAGCACCTGCGTGAAATTGCGCGTTCCCCGGAAGCGCGCGGTTCTCCCCGCGAAATCCAGACGCTGTTCAGCAAGCGCGCCCAGATCGACGATATCAAGGCGATCACGGCCAATGACATCGAGGTCACTCGCGATGGCGATTCGGTGGTTCTGACCGCCGTTTACCAGACCAAAGTAAAGTTGTTCGGCAACCTCAGCGCCTGCATCGATTTCGAGGCGAGCAGCAGCAAGTGACGCTGTCGCGCCGCCCGTCACCCCATGCCTGACGAGGCGATCGAACGCCGGCTGGGCTACCGGTTCCGCGATGCGTCTTTGCTCCGCCAGGCGCTTACCCACCGCAGTTACGGAACGCCGCACAACGAACGCCTCGAGTTTCTGGGCGACGGGCTGTTGAATTTCTGCGTCGCGCGGCTGCTCTTCGAACAGTTCGCGAAGCTGCCCGAGGGCGATCTCTCGAGACTGCGCGCCAGCCTGGTCAACCAGCAATCGCTGGCGGAGATCGCCGCATCCCTGTCGCTCGGCGAGCATTTGCGTCTCGGGGAAGGGGAACTGAAGAGCGGCGGCTTCCGCCGTCCCTCGATACTGGCCGATGCCTTCGAGGCGCTGATCGGCGCCATTCTCCTCGACGGCGGTTTCGAGTCTGCCGAGCAGGTGCTGGGGCGGCTGTACCACCCGCTGCTGGCGACAACCGACCCCACGGCGCTCGGCAAGGATCCCAAGACGCGGTTGCAAGAATACCTGCAAGCAAAGCGCCTGGCGCTGCCGCAATACGCGATCGTGACGGTTTCCGGGGAGGCGCACGAACAGCATTTCCGCGTGGAGTGCGCGGTTCCCGAACTGGGCATTCATGCCTACGGTGAAGGCGCGAACCGGCGCGCCGCGGAACAAGAGGCAGCCAGGTCCGCTTACGCGCTTGCGGCGGAGACCAAATGAACGCGTCCGTACACCGCAGCGGCTATGTAGCCATCGTCGGGCGTCCGAACGTCGGAAAATCCACCCTGCTCAATCGCCTGGTCGGCACGAACGTCAGTATCACGTCGCGGCGTCCTCAGACCACGCGCCACCGCATCACCGGCATCGTCAGCGAACCCGACGTGCAACTGGTTCTGGTCGACACGCCGGGTTTCCAGACCGCCCATGGCGGCGCGCTCAACAAGCTGATGAACCGGGTCGTAACCGACAGCATGGAGGGCGTGGATGCTGTGCTGTTCGTGGTCGAGTCAGGCAGGTTCGGTGCGGACGACCGCAAGATGCTATCGCTGCTGCCGCAGGAGATTCCGGTAGTGCTGGTGATCAACAAGATCGATCGCACCAAGGACAAAAGCCGTTTGCTTCCCTTCATCGCCCGCGTGAGCACGGCATTCGATTTTGCGCAGGTGGTGCCGGTCAGCGCAGCCAAGGGCACGCAAGTCGGGAGGCTGCTGGATGCCGTCAAGCCATACCTGCCGGAAGGTCCGGCGCAGTACGGTGAAGACGAGGTCACCGACCGGCCGGAGCGTTTTCTCGCCGCCGAACTGCTGCGCGAAAAACTGTTCCGGCTGCTCGGCGAGGAGTTACCGTATGCGGCGACCGTGGTGGTGGAAAAATTCGAAACCGAGACCGGCCTGCGCCGCATCCACGCGGCCATCGTGGTGGACAAGCCGAACCACAAGGCGATGGTCATCGGCAAAGGCGGCGCAAAGCTGAAGGACATCGCCACCCAGGCGCGCGTGGACATGGAGAAGCTGTTCGGCGGCAAGGTCTTTCTCGAAGTCTGGGTCAAGGTGAAAGGCGGCTGGGCCGACAGCCTCAAGGCGCTGAAGAACCTGGGATACGAGTAAATTCGTGGCGACAGTGAGCGGCGACAGGCAGAGGCAGGACGGGCAGCCGGCTTTTGTGCTGCACACTTATCCGTTTCGGGAAACCAGCCTGGTCGTGGAGGTGTTCACCCGCAATGCCGGACGTGTCGGTCTGGTGGCCCGCGGCGCCCGCCGTCCCAGGTCGGCATTGCGGGGCCTGCTGATGGCGTTCCAGCCGCTGTTGCTGTCCTGGGCCGGGAGATCCGAGTTGCGCACGCTGCACAAAGCCGAATGGCAGGGCGGCACTCCGCAGTTGCGGGGCGCGGAGCTGATGTGCGGCTTCTATCTGAACGAACTGCTGCTCAAGTTCCTGGCCCGCGACGATCCCCACGATGCGCTGTTCACGGCCTACCACGACGCCATCGTCGCGCTCGCTCAGAGGCTCGAGCCGGCGGTGACCTTGCGTCGTTTCGAGAAGCACCTGCTCAAGGAACTGGGCTATGCGCCTACACTCGACCGGGAAGCCGATACCGGCAGGCCCGTCGAGCCGCAGAAGCGCTACACCTATGTGATCGAGCGCGGGCCGGTGGCGTTGAACGGACGCGACGGGGCCCGGGTGGAAGTGACGGGCAAGACGCTGCTCGATCTGGCATGCGACAATTTCACCGATCCCGGCACGCTCGCGCAGAGCAAGGCCTTGATGCGCTTTCTGATGAATCATTACCTGGACAATCAGGAATTGCACACACGGCAACTGTTACGTGAACTCCAGCAGATATGACCAGGCTCAGCGTCAACGTCAACAAGGTCGCGCTGTTGCGCAACTCGCGCCCTCTCGACATTCCCAGTGTCGTGCGCGCCGCCGAGATCGCCATAGACGCCGGAGCGCACGGCATCACCGTTCATCCGCGCCCGGACGCCCGTCATATCCGCCCGGCCGATGTCCATTCACTGCACAAGCTGGCGCGCGCGCGCGGCGTGGAGTTCAACATCGAGGGTAATCCGTTTCACCCCATGCTGGAACTGGTGCGCGCCGTCCGACCCGACCAGTGCACGCTGGTTCCGGACGATCAGGACGCGTTGACTTCGGACCATGGCTGGGATCTCGGGCGTAACGGTGCCCGCTTGCGGCCGGTGATCGCCGAATTGAAGACGCTGGGCGTGCGCGTCAGCCTGTTCATGGATGCAGAGGAACAGGCGATGGCGGCGGCACGCGCGGTTGGCGCCGATCGCGTCGAGCTGTATACGGAGTCCTACGCGCGCGCGTTTGGCAAAACCGAGCAGGCGCCGGTCCTGGCGCGCTATGCTGCGGCAGCCAGAGCCGCACAACGCGAAGGCCTGGGCGTAAATGCGGGCCATGACCTCAACCGCGACAATCTGCCGCAGTTTCTGCGCGCCGTTCCGGGCGTTCTGGAGGTCTCGATCGGTCACGCCCTTATTGCAGACGCGATCGAATTCGGCATGAAACAAACCGTCGCGCTCTATCTCGGCGCGGTTTCCGGAGGGCGCGCCGCATGATCATCGGCATCGGCGTGGATCTCGCGGATGCGGTCCGCATCGAGCGCATGCTGGTCGAATACGGCAGCCGTTTCGCCGAGCGCATCCTGGCGCCATCCGAGTGCGCTGCGTACAGGATCAGCAGCCGCCCGATCTGGTTCCTGGCCAATCGCTTCGCGGCAAAGGAAGCCTTGTCGAAGGCTCTGGGTACCGGACTGCGTTTCCCGGTGACGCTGCACGCCATCAGCGTGCAATCCGACGCGATCGGTAAACCCGAGTTCCAGTTTCACGGCGCATTGCCGGAGTACCTGGCCGGCCGCGGCGTAGTCCGCTGCCACCTGACCTTGTCACACGAAAAGGACCTGGCATGCGCGATGGTGGTGGTTGAGGGTTGAGGCGTTGAGTGCAGCGCCGACATCGCTGGGCCCGGTCATGCTCGACCTCGAGGGAAAGGCACTGACACGCGAGGACCGCGGGCGGCTGCTGCACCCGTCGACCGGCGGCGTCATCCTGTTTTCGCGCAACTACGAATCGCCGCGTCAGATCGCCGAGTTGACCGCCGAAATCCACGCGGTGCGCGACCCGCCGTTGCTGATCGCGGTGGATCACGAAGGCGGCAGGGTGCAGCGCTTCCGCGAAGGTTTTACTCTGCTGCCGCCGATGCGCGCGCTGGGCGAAATATGGGACCAGCATCCACAACGGGCGCGCCATCTGGCTCATGCTGCCGGCTATGTGCTTGCGGCGGAACTGCGCGCCTGCGGGGTTGATTTGAGTTTCACTCCGGTCCTGGACCTGGACTTCGGCAGCAGTGCAGTGATTGGCAACCGCGCATTTCACGGCGATCCGCAGGCGGTTTGCGAACTGGCGGTGGCACTGGTGGAGGGGCTGCGGCAAGGTGGCATGGCGGCGGTGGGCAAGCATTTTCCGGGTCATGGCTTCGTCGCCGCGGATTCGCATACCGACGTGCCCGTGGACAGCCGCGGTTATGCCGAAATCGAACAGGCCGATCTGATTCCTTTCCAGCATCTTTTCCGCCATGGCCTGTCCGCAGTCATGCCGGCTCACGTGATTTACGCGAAAGTGGACAGCAAGCCGGCCGGCTTCTCGAGCGTCTGGCTGTCGCAGGTGTTGCGCGGGCAGATGCGTTTCCAGGGCGTGATTTTCAGCGACGATCTGAGCATGGAGGGCGCACGGGTCGCAGGTACTGTGGTCGAGCGCGCGCAAGCTGCTCTCGATGCCGGTTGTGACATGGTGCTGGTATGCAACAACCCGCTCGCTGCCGATGAACTGCTGGCGGGACTGGGCCGCAAGGCCTCACCGATGTCGCTGGCACGGCTGGCGCGCCTGCATGGCCGGGCGCAGGCTCCCACGCTCACCGCGTTGAAGGAGACCGAGCCGTACACGCGGGCGGTACACGCCATTGCCGGCGTTGGCTTCAGCAGCGGGGAATTGCCGCTGGCAGGAACACCGCGGGTCGGAGAACGTGGCTAGCCACGCGCCCCAGCACCACCACAGTCACGGCGCAGGCCGCACGCTGCTGATCGCGCTTGCGGTTACGCTAGGCTACGCTGTGGTGGAGTTTGTCGGCGGCAGGATTTTCGGTTCGCTGGCGCTGATGAGCGACGCCGGCCACATGCTGTCGGATTCCCTGGCGCTGGGTCTCGCTGCATTCGCTGCCCGGGTCGCCGCCCGGCCAGCCGGCGTCCGGCACTCTTACGGATTTGCCCGAGCGGAAGTCGTAGCGGCATTCGTCAACAGTCTGGCGATGCTGCTGATCGTGGTGTTGATCGTGGTCGAAGCGGTAGCGCGCCTGCTCGAACCCCGGCCGGTCGCCGGCCTGGGCGTGATGGTGGTGGCGTTTTGCGGCTTGGTAGTGAATCTGGGCGTGGCGTTCCTGATCGGTCGCGGCGAACATAATATGAACACACGCGCCGCGCTTGTCCACGTCGTCGGCGATCTGATCGGTTCGGTCGCCGCGATCACGGCCGGCGCGGTGATCTATTTCACCGGCTGGCAGCCGATCGACGCGCTGCTGTCGGTGGTGATTGCGCTGCTGATCCTCGCGTCCACGGTGGGTCTGTCGCGCGATGCGCTGCACGTGCTGATGGAAGGTGTGCCGGCCGGTGTGAGGCTGGAAGAAGTAGGGCAGGCGCTGAGCCAGATCGAGGGCGTGCGCGCGGTGCACGACCTGCACGTCTGGAACATTTCCTCCGGGCAGGTGGCCCTGTCTGCGCACGTCGACCTGGAGGATCTGGCGAACTGGCCGGTGCTGCTGGAATCGGCAAGGCGCATGCTGCAGGCTCGCTTCCGCATCGCGCACGTGACCCTGCAACCGGAATTGGCGGGCGGCATCAACCCTGGCTATCGCGCGCGAGTGAAAATCGTTCCGCACCGCGAGGAGCATCGCCACAAAGACGGAAAATGACGGCGGACGGTCTGGCCCGATCGATCAAGCATCACGGACACCAGGGTTACGATGAAGACTGGACATACAGACATTTTCTCCACCGATTGCCGGCGCTGCGGCCGGCTCGCGCACTTTCTCGATGGGGTCAGGAAGGAATTTCCCGGCTATTTCTCCAGGCCCGTACCGCCTTTCGGTGATGCTGAAGCGCGCCTGCTGATCGTCGGCCTGGCGCCGGGAATGCACGGCGCCAACCGTTCCGGTCGCCCGTTTACCGGGGATTACGCCGGGCTGCTGCTTTACCGCACGCTGCACAAGTTCGGGTTCGCCAATCGTGCCCAGTCGGTGCACGTGGACGACGGGCTGCTGCTTACCGGCTGCAGGATCACCAACGCGGTTAAATGCCTCCCGCCGGAAAACAAGCCGGCTTTAGACGAGGTGAAGCGCTGCAATGCCTATCTGGCCGCCGAGCTGGCGGTGCTGCCGACGGGAGCCGCCGTCCTGGCGCTGGGCGGCATCGCTCACAAGGCAGTGTTGATGGCCGCCGGAGAGAAGGCGGCGAACTTCAAGTTTGCGCACGGCGCACAACATCCTCTGGAATGCGGATTGACGCTGTTCGATAGCTACCATTGCAGCCGATACAATACCCAGACCAGGCGCCTGACCGAGCCCATGTTCGAGCAGGTCTTCGCGGCCATCGGGCGCTTTTTTCAGGACCCTGCCGCATGCCGATCGTGAATTTCCAGGTTGCTGTCGCGGCGGGTAGCCAGGGCCAGACAGTCGCAGCGAAACATCCCGATGAAGAGTGACCCGGAACTGCCCCGGACTGCCGGACCCGCGTTCGACCCGGACGAGGCCGTAGCCAGCCTTCCGCACCTGCCGGGGGTTTACCGTATGCTCAACGCGGCGGGGGAGGTGCTCTACGTCGGCAAGGCGCGCGACCTGAAGAAGCGGGTGGCTTCCTATTTCCAGAAAACCGGGTCTCTGGCTCCCCGGATTCTGCTCATGATGACCCAGGTCGGCGGACTGGAGACCACCGTGACGCGCTCCGAGGCCGAGGCGCTGCTGCTGGAAAACAACTTAATTAAGAGTTTAAGTCCACGCTATAACATACTGTATAGAGATGATAAATCTTATCCTTATATCGTCCTGACCGGCCACCAGTTCCCCAGGCTCGGATTCCATCGTGGCACTCTGGACAAGATCCATCGTTACTTCGGCCCGTTTCCCAATGCCGGCGCGGTGCGCGAAAGCATCCAGCTGATGCAGAAAGTATTCAGGCTGCGCACCTGCGAGGACACGGTGTTTGCCAATCGCTCGCGGCCTTGTCTGCTGTACCAGATCAAGCGTTGTACAGGACCCTGCGTGGGCCTGATCAGCGAAACCGACTACTCCGAGGACGTCAGGAGTGCGGAACTGTTCCTACAGGGCAGGGAAGACGAGGCAGCCGACCGCTTGGAAGAGCGCATGCACCGAGCAGCGGCGGAGCAGGCTTACGAACAGGCCGCGGGATACCGTGACCAGATCCGTTCGCTTTCCAAGGTGCGCGAAACCCAGTTCGTAACCAGCAGCCGGAGCGTGGACGCCGATATCGTCGCGCTGGCCGCCACCGGGGGGCTGATCTGCGTGAACCTGGTGATGGTCCGGGGCGGGATTCATCGCGGCGACAAGAGCTTTTTCCCGCAGAATGCGCAGGATCAGGACGAACAGATCGCGCTCGAAGCTTTCCTGACGCAGCACTACGTCAACCGTGACGTGCCGCCGGCGATCATCGTGAACCGTCCGGTCGAAGCGGCGGCACTCGAAGAACTGCTGTCCCAGCAGGCGGGGACGAAGGTACAGATCAACGCCAACCCGGCGGGCGAGCGCCGCATCTGGCTGCGCATGGCGGAGAAAAACGCCGAGTTGGCGATCGCGCAGCGGCTGGCGGCCCACGCCACGCAGGAAACCCGCCTCACCGCGCTACAACAGGCGCTGGGACTTGCCGACAACGTGCGCCGCATCGAGTGTTTCGACATCAGCCATACCATGGGAGAGGCCACCGTGGCATCGTGCGTGGTGTACGACGGCGCGGCGATGCAGCCCGGCGAATACCGTCGCTACAACATCAACGGCGTGGAGCCGGGCGACGATTACGGCGCGATGCGCCAGGTGCTGGACCGGCGCTATCGCAAGATCGTGGAAGGCGAGGGCAAACTGCCCGATCTGATCCTGATCGATGGCGGCAAAGGGCAGGTGAGCACGGCCTTCGGGGTGCTCGCCGAATTGGGCCTGAGCGATCTGCCGATGATCGGCGTGGCCAAGGGCGAAGAGCGCAAGGCCGGCCTCGAGCAGCTGATTTTCCCGGACCGCAACGAGCCGCTGCGGCTGGCATCGGACCACCCGGGTTTGCACCTGATCCAGCAGATCCGCGACGAAGCACATCGCTTTGCAATCTCCGGTCACCGCAACCGCCGCGCCAAGGCCCGCAATCGCTCGACGCTGGAAGAAATAGTCGGGATCGGCGCCAAGCGCAGGCAGCGGCTGTTGTCGCGTTTCGGCGGCCTGAAAGGGGTTGCTTCCGCAAGCGTGGAGGAACTTGCGCAAGTGGAAGGAATCAGTACTGGACTTGCCGAAAAAATCTACCAGCAGCTGCACTGACGCCCTCATGCCGATCAACCTCCCGAATCTCCTCACCTGGCTGCGCATCCTGATGATCCCGTTGCTGGTGGGGGTGTATTACGTGCCGCACGAGTGGATCGCCGACCACGACAAGAATCTCGTGGCCACGGCGGTTTTCTCTTTTGCCGCGATCACCGACTGGCTGGACGGCTACCTGGCGCGCACGCTGAATCAGACATCGTCTTTCGGCGCCTTCCTCGATCCGGTGGCCGACAAGCTGATGGTTGCCACCGCGCTGATCATGCTGGTCTGGATCGGCCATCTCGAGGGCTTCATCGCCGTGATCATCATCGGCCGCGAGATCGCGATCTCCGCGTTGCGAGAGTGGATGGCACGCATCGGCAAGAGCAAAAGCGTGGCAGTGTCGTTTCTGGGAAAGGTGAAGACCGTGTCGCAGATGGCGGCTATCATCATGCTGCTGTACCACGACGAGTTCCTGACCTTGAGCATGCATGCGATCGGAACCATCCTCATGTACGTCGCGGCAGTGCTGACTTTGTGGTCCATGGTTTACTACCTGAAAATAGCATTGCCGCAGGCGATGAAGAGCGGTTAAACACGGCCCTTTTTCTTGACAAAATGGCCATGCTCCCTATAATGCCAACTCTGTTTTTCGCGGGAATAGCTCAGTGGTAGAGCACAACCTTGCCAAGGTTGGGGTCGCGAGTTCGAGCCTCGTTTCCCGCTCCAGGTTCCCCTGTGGAAAGCGGCCAGCTTTAATTCACCAGAATTAAATCTTGCCGCTTTCTCTTTGCAGTTCTTGCGGCGGACCGAGCACTATCCTTTCAACGATTACTGCAAGAGTGTGTCCGGCGCAGCTATCATGCTGCGTGCCCCCGGCGGGGTGGCAGAGTGGTCATGCAGCGGCCTGCAAAGCCGTGTACGCCGGTTCGATTCCGACCCCCGCCTCCAAACTCACGAGTCAGCCGTCTATCATCAAGTGTCCTAGAGTCTAGGAGCGCTCACGG